>NZ_JBEPOZ010000065.1:0-1036 GCF_040547005.1 Arthrobacter sp. UYCu712 | reverse complement strand
CGAGACCGTGGGGGGCTCCGCCAGTTGGCCGGGCACCTCCATCGAGGTCAGCTACACCTGTCTGGAATGTGACGGGTTCTACGCCCACGATGTCCATACCGGCGGCATCGACCCGTCGATTCTGCGCCAGTTCCCGGCCGAAGCCCCCGACAACGAGCACGGAACCTACCTCCACTGCGGCGAACCCTTGCGAACCGGCACCACCGCCGAACGCTCCCTGACCACGACGGTCCCGGCCGGACAGAGCCGAAGGAACCGCCTGGAAGCGAGCCTGCGTACCCGGGTCCTGCATTGCCGCTGCGGATTCCGGATGGAGATTCCCCATGCAGACCGCCCCTGAGCCGGAACCGGCAGCAGGCACCCTCACCCGTACCGGCGACGGGGAGACCGGACTGGCGGTCACCGTGCACGCCTCCAGCACCCGTCCCGCTGACTGGGGCCGGGCCATGGCCCGCGCCGTGAACCTGCTCGTTGAACAAATCACCGCCATCACAGGCACTGACCCCTGCCGCGGCCCCGGTGGCCTCGATCTGTCACTGCACGTCACGGCCCTGCCATCCGGCGAGTCCATCACCGTGACCTGGAATGGCTGATCCACACCCGCACCATCACGCCCACCCCTGCGGTGCAGACTCCTTGCCCCCGAACCGAACCCTAAGAGGCTGAAATGACTGACATGCATATCAAGGAACAATGGGACCGGCTCTCTCCGGCCACCCGGCAATGGTTCCTCGACAACCCCGGATGCGTGATCGTGCCCCGCACCATCACGGCCGCCATCAACCTCGAAACCGGCGAGAACGCCGACACCGACGCCCACGGAGAAACCATCCTCTCCGAGGAGGACAGGGCCTTCATCCAGACGAAAGCCCACGACGGAACGGCAACAAACCCAACGGGCCACCAATTCTTCAATGCAGTACAACCGGGACAACCATGACAGTGAACCGTCCCGGGAATCATGCCGCCTGTTTGTTGGCGGCGTCGTCGGGTAACGGGCCGGTTTGTAGATCATAATATGTTTGCTCATATTCCT
>NZ_JBEPOZ010000064.1:0-1228 GCF_040547005.1 Arthrobacter sp. UYCu712 | reverse complement strand
TTATGCGATAGCTAATTGGTTTTCTTGCGTCCAGGTTTCCCAGTAGCGTTTCGGCGTCATGCCGTCCAGGGATCCGTGGGGCCGTTCATGATTGTAGATAGCTTTCCATTCCTCGGCCAAATACTTGGCTTCGGCCATGCTGTCCATGATTTCTCCGGAGAGTTGTTCCCTTCTGAACTGAGCGTTGAAGGATTCGATGAAGCCGTTCTGCCACGGTGATCCCGGGTCGATGAACGCGGTATCCACGCCTGCGGTGTTACACCAGTCGACCAGTGCCGCGGCGGTGAATTCGGGCCCGTTGTCGCACCGGACGTAGGCAGGGGCGGTGCCGGTCTCGGCGATGATGTCCTCCAGCACCGCGACCACGTCGGCGGCTTTGAACGACCGGCGGGGAATGACCGCCAGCGCCGTGCGGGTGTATTCGTCGATGACGTTGAAGAACCGGATGTGCCGCCCGCAGGAGGTCACGTCGGATTGGAAGTCGAAGCTGACCACGTGCATCGGATACTGGGCCGTGAGCCGCTTCTGTTCCCCGGCGCCGGGCCCGGTGCGGCGCTTCTTCCGCGCCTTGGGTTTACAGGTGAGCCCTTCGTCGCGCCAGAGCCGGCGCACCCGCTTCTTGTTCAGCGCCACCCCGGCCCAGGCCGGCTGGGTCAGCAGGTGCCAACGGGCTTTCCGCCAGCCCCACGCCGGGCGCTTCACCGCCACGGCGCGCAGCTCCGTGCGGAGCTGCACCTCCTCGAAACCCATATCGGGTTTCTTCTTCCGGAAAGCGGACCGGTTCTGCCCGAGAACCGCGCAGGCGAAGCGTTCGGATGCCCCGAACTTCTCCACCGCCATGCGCACGGCACGGCGGCGGGGTTCGGGGCTCAGAATTTTCCCCGCGCGACCTCGTTCAGGATGTCGATGGCCAGTTCCTTCTCCGCCAGCAGCCGCTTGAGCCGGGCGTTCTCCTTCTCCAGCTCTTTGGTCCGCTTGGACGCCTCGGCGTTCTTCTCGGACCCGTACTGGTTCAGCCACCGGTACCAGGTCGCCTCGGTGACCTGAAGCTCCTTGATGACCTCGACCATCGGACGTCCGTCATTGAGCATTTTCTGGCCCTGCCTGACCTTGGCGATGACCTGCTCGGGGGTGTGTCTGCGTGCCATGATTCGTGAATTTCCTCCTGTGTCCATTCTCGGACACGAAACTCACACAAACACTGGACTTCTACACGGGGACCCAACCA
>NZ_JBEPOZ010000063.1:0-1365 GCF_040547005.1 Arthrobacter sp. UYCu712 | reverse complement strand
CAATGGCGAAATTCACCACCCACCAGCAGCCGCTACCTGCGGCCGCCTGACCAAAACGAAACTACGCGACTGTCTCACATCCTTGACACACCTCAGGCCGTGGACGGGGGGGAGAGTGCCTCCTACAATTAGGGCTACCTGTGGGCCGCTGGCCGGCAGTTCCTGATCAAGGAGATAAGGCAATGGCGCCTGCTTCCCGCTTTCCGTCCCGCCGAAATGCACCCCCCGGCGGCAGCACCCGTCCGTGGTGCAGCGCGTGCGGGACCGATGCATATCTGTTCATCGAGACCGTGGGAGGCTCCGCCAATCGGCCGGGCACCTCCATCGAGGTCAGCTACACCTGCCTGGAATGTGACACGTTCCACGCCCACGACGTTCTTTCCGGCTGCATCGACCCGTCGATACTGCGCCAGTTCCCGCCGGAAGCCCCCGACAACGAGCACGGAACCTACCTCCACTGCGGCGAACCCATGACAGCCGGCACCACGGCGGGGCGCTCCCTGACCACGACGGTCCCGGCCGGACAGAGCCGAAGGAACCACCTGGAAGCGTACCTGCACACCCAGGTCCTGCATTGCCGCTGCGGATTCCGGATGGAGATTCCCCATGCAGACCGCCCCTGAGCCGGAACCGGCAGCAGGCACCCTCACCCGTACCGGCGACGGGGAGGCCGGACTGACGGTCACCGTGCACGCCTCCAGCACCCGTCCCGCTGACTGGGGCCGGGCCATGGCCCGCGCCGTGAACCTGCTCGTTGAATTAATCACCGCCACCACGGGCACTGACCCCTGCCGCGGCCCCGGTGGCCTGGATCTGTCACTGCACGTCACGGCCCTGCCATCCGGGGAAGCCATCACGGTGACCTGGAATGGCTGATCCGCTCCGGGTCCGGCCGGCATCCCGGCAAGGGCCAGGCATTCCTCCCCGTACCGTCACACGCACACCCCTGCGGGCCAGACTCCTGGCCCTAACAGAACCCCTAAGAGGCAAAAATGACTGACATGCACATCAAGGAACAGTGGGGCCGGCTCTCTCCGGCCACCCGGCAATGGTTCCTCGACAACCCCGGATGCGTGATCGTGCCCCGCACCATCACGGCCGCCATCAACACCGAAACCGGCGAAAACGCCGACACCGACGCCCACGGAGAGACCTTGCTCTCCGAGGAGGACTGGCTCTTTATCCAGGCGAAATCCCACGATGACGCTACTACAGACCCTCCCGGCCACCGATTCTTCGACGCATTACAACCGGGACAGCCATGACCGTGGCGGCTCCTGTGGCCGCTTGTCATGTTCCGCGCTGCGGTCACTCCGCGTGGAGGTTGGATCTGAACTGGATGATCCTCGTCGCACAGGCGGCGGC
>NZ_JBEPOZ010000062.1:0-1601 GCF_040547005.1 Arthrobacter sp. UYCu712 | reverse complement strand
GTGTCTGCGTGCCATGATTCGTGAATTTCCTCCTGTGTCCATTCTCGGACACGAAACTCACACAAACACTGGACTTCTACACGGGGACCCAACCAGTGACCTGCAGGGTGTTGAAGTTCAGCAAGCAAGGCTATTACCGGTGGAGGGCGAACCCGGTGACGGAACGGGACTGGGTCGACGCGCTTCTGGTCAACGCCGCCCTGGACATCCACGCCGACGATCCGGCGTTTCGGGTACCGGTTCAGCCGACGAACTCCCGGAGAAAGGCAACAGGGCGGGCGGGAACAGGGTCCAGCGCCTGTGCAAAGACCACGGCATCTGGTCGGTGTTTTCCAAGAAGCGGGGCCCGACCCGAAAGTCTGGACCACCGGTCCATGATGACCTGGTGGAGCGGGATTTCACCGCAGCGGCGCCCAACGAGCTGTGGCTGACCGACATTACCGAGTACCCCACTGCCGAGGGGAAGCACTACCTCTGCGCGGTGAAGGATGTCTATTCCGGGAGGATCGCCGGGTACTCGATGGACTCGCGGATGAAATCCTCGCTGGCGGTGTCCGCTCTGGAGAACGCGGCGCGGTCACGCCGCCCGGCAGGGACCGTTGTGCACTCGGACCGTGGATCCCAGGCCGTATTCAACCGGTCCCGCCGCTTCGTTGAATCGCTCCGGCACCACGGGCTGACCGGCTCAATGGGCAGGGTCGGCGCGTGCGCGGACAACGCCGCGATGTAATCGTTCTTCTCGCTGCTGCAGAAGAACGTCAAAGGTCGCCGACCACCTCGAAGTCGCCCGACACGACGTGCTCGAGTTCGCACCGTTGCCAAGGGGGGCTCTGGCGGCAGATGAGGTCCAACAGCCCGCAGGAATGCCTGAACAGGGAGATCCGCCGCCGCACCGACGTAATCGGGATCTTCCCCGACCGGTCATCGTTGATCCGTCTCGTCGGCGCCGTCCTCGCAGAGCAACACGATGAATGGATCGAAGGCCGCCGCTACCTCAGTCTTGACCCCATACAGCAGGCACAGACCGTCGGAGCCACCCCAAAGGAGGCAGGGACAACGAGAGAAATGGCGCTCAGCGCCCAAACAAACCAAGGATCACGCGGCAACCGCATTACACCCACGCAAATGGACTTGCCCGACCGTCTGCTGGCTAGGAATCCCACTGTCCTCCCGGACGTCGACTTTTTCTTGAATGGCCAGGGCCCCATGGTCGGCTCGCGCAGATATCGATCTGGCGATCCCTACTGGCCATAGCAGCCGGAAGCTTGTCCGTTTCTTCTGTGCACTGGACAGAGCTGGGACAACTATTCGCGTCTGAGAGCCGCGTGAGCGCGTCGACAAGATCCCGGCACTCCGCGTGATGCCCACGTCGGGCACCCAAGGTTTTCCCATGCTGCCCTCCCTAGTCTCTGTCTTGTCATGGGGGACTAGGCCGCAGGGGGGCACTGATGAATCGTTGGTCGATACATCGAGCCTCTTCCCTGATCCGGCACGCGGGCCGAAAAACCGGCCATGGACGCCTGACGGCAGCCTTGGTCGGCTGCCTGCTGGTCACGGGGTATGTGGCCGTGGCTCCGTACGGCTCCCAGGGCGCGACCGGA
>NZ_JBEPOZ010000061.1:0-2107 GCF_040547005.1 Arthrobacter sp. UYCu712 | reverse complement strand
CCAGGCCAAGGCAGTCGGAAAGACCGGTCCGATCGCGAACCCCGCCAGAGCCAGACCAATAACTGCGGCGCCAGGGATGAAGGCCACAGCCGAACCAATCGTCATGAGTGTGCAACTGAGCGTCACAACTGTCCCCGGACGCAGTCGCTTAGTCGCTGTGGCCAGGACGAAACGACTTGCGGTCATGCTGAACCAGAACAGAGACGTTGCCGCGGCTGCCTGCTCGACGCTGATCCCTGTAAGGGTCAGATAGGTTGCTTCCCAGCTGCCAATTCCGCTACCCACTGCGACGTGGAAAACGAAGACACAGATCATTCCCGCGAATCCAACAATGACGTAAAGCTGTTTGCCTGCCGCCATTGATGATCCCGTCCTAGCGGCGTTTGCTGGGGTTTCCGGTGCTGCCGAACCCTGGGTGGGGAATGACAGGACTCCCTGGATCCCCAAGGCGGTGGTGAGGGTGAGAAGGGCAAATCCCGTGAAGTACAGCGGGTAGTGTTCGGGACCGAAGAGGGCGACCACCAGAGGGGCGAGGATGGCCCCGATGCCGAAGAAACCGTGGAGAAGATTCAGCATCTTTCCAGAACCGGAGCCAAAAGCCACGGCAAAGAGGTGGCTGAAGGCATAATCCAGTGCCCCGAAGCCTAAACCGGCTGCAGCTGAAGCTGTAATGGCAAGAATCAGGGTCGGTGCCCAAGCGAAACCCAGGCTACCCAGGAGCAGGAGCAGGTAGCCGGCTGCGAGCGTGATTCTGTTGCCGATCCGCGCATGGAGACTTTGACTGGAAAGCACTCCGAGAAGGCCCCCGATGAAGTGGGCACTGATGACGATGCCTACGGCGGAGGGGGAGACCTCGAACCGTTCTATGAGCCGGATCAGAGATGGACCATAGAGTGCTTCGAGCGCGCCGATGAGAAACATCCCACCGAAGGACGATGCGATTCCTAACGGGGTGAACAGGCGATTGGACATGAAGAATCCTTAGTGATTGTCAGAGAAGAGCGCGCTCCGAATGTGGAATGCGAACGCCGCGGGTGCAGCCCGTCAATCCAGCCTGCGAGGCAGACCGGTCGCGGGCGATGAAAACATTCCCTCTATACTTTTTTCACGTGACTGGGTCCCCTGATGGAGGTCCGGTTGGCGCCCCCCACAGAGCCTGACGCCACACCAGGCTCTGTTGACAGAGGAGAAAACTGATGATGGTGCAGGTGCGTGCCGAGAAGACGCGATCCGCAGTCCTACGGGCGGGAGCTGTCGTGTTCAACCGCGAAGGGTTTGCTGGCGCTACTGCCGCTGCCATCATTCGGGAAGCCGCAGTTTCCAAGGGATCGATGCAGTTTCATTTCCAGACCAAGGAAAAGCTTGCCCAGGCTGTGATCGCTGAGTACAGGCAGGAGTTCGGCCCCGCTTCTGATGCCGTATCCAATCAGGGTGGCAACAGCATGACTGCTGCGATGGAAGTCTCGGCGGTGATCGCTCGCCAGCTTACTGAAGAACCGTTTGTCGGGGCCGCATACCGGCTGACCATGGAAGAGTCCACGTTCGCTTCCCGAGTAAGCAAACCTTATCTGGACGCTATCCAGGTGTTCGAAGGGCTATTCCACCGGGCGGTCTCCGAGGGAGAGCTCCGCCCAGGCATCAATGTGGAGGACCTGGCCCGATATGTTGTGGCCTCATTCATAGGAGTGCAATTGGTCTCTAACACCCTCACGAGCCGTACCGACCTGATCGAGCGGGTAGCCCATATGTGGCTATTCCTGCTTCCCTCCATCACCGAGCCCCGATGCCTCCATGAGCACTTGAAGACGGCCCGGAGCATCTTCGTTTCCCACTACACGAAGTCCCGGTCAGATCTTTCCGTAAATTAATCCCCGGGTTTGCGTGCTGCTCCACCGTTCCGGCTGTAGACCCCGTTGAGTCATACGACCTCTGGCTCAAGCTGATAGACGGACTCCTCGTGTCCCGTAAGCCGGTCAATCACCGCACCCTTGGTGCCCGTTAGCCGAACGTCATTTGACCTGGACCATGGTTCAACCACAAGACTTACGATCATGATGATGCCCGTGATAACGAACAAAGGTGCTGTCACTGCCGCCGGAACTGTACC
>NZ_JBEPOZ010000060.1:0-2325 GCF_040547005.1 Arthrobacter sp. UYCu712 | reverse complement strand
CAGGTGAGGAGGGCGCGGCGGAGTCGCTCGATATGAAGGGCATGTGATCTTCTCTGGATGAGTTCGGTGAGGGGCCGGGTGCCAGGGGAACTCGCGTTGGAGTCCCCTTCGAGGGCACACGGAATCACCGCTTCCGAGGGAAGCGAACGGGAACCGCTGCATCGACTCTGGGTCACAGAGAAATTAAGAATGTCACTGCGGTCAAACGTAGCACCACGTCTTACCCGCCCGTTAGCCGGCGGCTAAGCGGACGCCGCTGCGTCCCGTTGGTCCACCGGTCTGCGGTTTATGCTGCATGACTCGTTGTCGGCGCCGATAGGGTGGGATTTTGCCAGCGCATTCCAACAGGAGGACGCCCATGCCCAGCGCAGTTACCCTCATTAGCTCGAGCACCCTTAGTGCCTCCGCGCAGTACGCGTATGCGGCGACCGTTCCTGGCGCGGCACGCCTCATTTTCCTGGCCGGATCATGCCCCTTGAATAAGGACGGTACGACCGCAGGCCCCGGGGACTACGCAGCACAGGCTGCAAAAGCGATTGAGAACTTGCACCTTGCCCTCGAAGCCGCCGGTGCCGGCATCGAGGATGTAATCTCCACACGCATCCTTGTGGCATCGACCGAGCGACGAAATTGCTGGTCTACCGGTCGAAGAGTACGGGTATCCCACCGGGACAGGTTGCCATTTCGTTAGGGGATCCCCTGGTGGAACGCCAGCATGTCTGCGCGTTACATTACGGTGAGTCGCAGTGGACTCCTACCCCCTTAGGCAGAAATACGCCATCCCGAGTACGCCTCGGTAGCCCTCTTCATATGCAGCGCGCTGTTCCTCATATTGCCGACGGACCTGCTCTGCGGCGGGATGGTCGGCATCATGTGCTTCTAGCCAACGGGTAAACCTGTCGCGATACCCGGCCTCGAAGACGTCCCACTCCTGAACGCTTGCCTGGTCGTCGTCCACCACCTCGAGACCAGCGGCGCGGATCTGCTCGCGTAACGCATCTTCTGTTAGGTACTCGTCGTCACGTCCAGCCAGAGGGGCGGTGGCAGCCGGATGAGGTGTTGCTGACCAGATCGCCTCGCCGTAGACGAGTCGGCCGCCGGGAAGCACCAGAGCTCGAAGGGCGCGCAGGGCCGCGGCGTAGTCGAGCGGCTGCGCGTCCTCTACCGGCGGCCCCCAGATCTGGCTCGCGCCGATGCAGATGACAGCGTCTGCGGGGCGATCCTGGGCTTCTAGCCCAGGCATCGAATCAAACGTCGCTCTGTCGAGCAGCCCACGAGTCAATGCTTGTTGCCTCGCTCGGTCGATGGACGCGGAAGCACTGTCCACTCCGCGTCCCCGTGCCTGCGGGGCCGACGTCAAAACCCGAAGTAGTAGTTCACCCCATCCGCACCCCATGTCCAGAACCTCAGCCGGCGCCGGGTCGGACAAGAACGCCACAAGGTGTGCGGCGCGTTCCTCGGAGAGCGGGGTAAGCCAGGTCAGGGACTCGTAGAGGGGCGGCAGTTCATGCGAAGTACTGTCGGTCACTCAATGATGTTCTCACGATTCACAGAAGCGACTGCTTGTCCGTAAGCCGGTGGCTCAGCGGACGCCGCTGCGTCCGATTTGGGGATCGTTTATCGGGACGCTGCGAAGAGGACCAGTTCTGATCGCCCGTCGTCGGCTGTCACCCCGCGAATCTCCGCGAATCGGCCGACGGACCGGAAACCCAGAGTCTCGTGCATTCTGATGGATGCCGTGTTGTGTTCGTTCGCGAAGTAGTAAACGCTCGAAGACTGAGACCAGATCCACTCCACCCGCGCCCGGGTGAGAGCCGAACCGATTCCCCGCCGTCGGAAATCCGGAGTGACGACGACGCCCCCTAGATAGTGGCCTGCAGGGACCTCGCCATCGGTTTCGCCGTGGAAGTGCGTTTTGGCTACGCCGACGATCTGACTTTGTATGGCCGCTACCAATACGACCCGGTCGTTTATCGGGGCGATCATTTCTGCTGTCCAGCGTGCGCGGTCGCTGGCATCACAGATCGCGTCCACCTGTCTCAGGTCATCCAGGGTCGCTTCGCGGATCTGCATGCATAGAGCGTACTGAGAAGTGCTAAGCGGCGCCTTTAAGGGCGCCGTTAGCCGGTGGCTCAGCGGACGCCGCTGCGTCCGATTTGGGGATCCTTTACCGGGCGGAGGAATGCCTCTCCGACCAGAAAGTCGCCTCACGGTGAGGACAGAGGGAAAGCTACCCTGACCGGGCGCTCTCCCAGCCGCGCCGGAATCAGCGATGCGTGAGTGCCGGATCCTCTCGTTCCTGGTCTTTGTTTGACGTGTCTGAAA
>NZ_JBEPOZ010000059.1:0-2446 GCF_040547005.1 Arthrobacter sp. UYCu712 | reverse complement strand
CGGCCAGAGGAAATCACCAGCTCAACAGCCTCATCCTTGAACTGCTGCGTGTACTTCTTACGATCGGTCATGCGGGAAAGAGCTCCTATCAAGCTGTCTCACAAAACCATACGGCCGCAGTCCCCCAAAGGGCATGTGGTTGATTCCCAGACAATTGGATTTTCGGGGTTCCCTTAACAGCCCTTACCCGCCAGCCCAGTAAATGACTAACGGGTGCGCTCCTTAACAAGCCTTTCGTTGACGTCAGGAGGCGCCGGAGACTTGGTGAGGATGGCGGCCGAGATGGAGCCAAGGACGATGACGATTCCCAGCGTCTGCATTGGCGTGAAGAGCTCTCCGGCGACCACCCACCCGAGGAGTATGGCCACTACTGGACTGAGCAAACCAAGGAAGGCCGTGGTGCTCGCGTTAAGCCGGGCGATGCCGCGAAACCACATGACGTAGGCAAATGCAGTGCCCACGATAGAAAGATAAGTGTAGCCGACGAGGTTTGAGGCCGTCAGTGGAGTAGCGGGGAGCCCCTCGAAGGCGAGCATCACGATCAAGAGCGTGAGCCCTCCCGTGATGAGCTGCCAGGCGGTGGTGGTCAGTGGGGCTGCGGGCTGCCCCCATTTCTTGGAAAGCACGATCCCGGACGCCATGGAAAGGGTTCCGCCGACGGCTGCCAGGACGCCGATGGTATCCAGACGGGCTTGCGCCTGAAGCGTTATGAGACTCACGCCGAACACGCCTGAAACGCCGGCCGCAACGATTCGCGGGGTCAACCGCTCGTGAAGGACCCGACTGGCCAAGAGTGCGACAACGAGGGGCTGGATGCCACCGACGATTGCAGCTACCCCGCCCGGAAGTCGGTAAGCCGCGATGAAGAGCAACGCAAAGAACGCCCCGATGTTGAGAACGCCGAGCACCCAGGACTTCCACCACCAATCGCCGCGCGGCAGCCGACGGCAAATGAAAAGGAGCAGCGCTCCCGCAGGGAGCGCGCGCAATGTCGCGGCGAGGAGCGGGCGGCCTTCCGGCAGGAGCATTGTGGTTGTGAGATATGTGGTGCCCCAAAGTACTGGAGCCAAGGCCGTGGTCAGGATGAGGAAGCGACGGTTGCTAAGCACTTAGTTATTTTAGCTAAGCACTTAGCAATTGCATAGACTTGCCCTATGGCAGACAGAGTCGATCGAATCCTTGAACAGTGGCAGTTAGAGAAACCTGGCCTTGATGTCTCGCCGATGGCCGTCATCGGGCGGTTGAGCCGTACCGCGCTCGCTGTCGAGTCGCGCTTGGCGAACACCTTCGCGCGCCATGGCCTGGACGCGTCATCGTTCGACGTGCTGGCCACGCTGCTGCGCAGCCGTGCCCCATACCGGATCACCCCGGCGGAACTGGCACGTGAAGCAATGATTTCTACGAGCGCCGTAGCCCAGCGGCTGAACAAGCTGGAAGGCCGCGGGCTCATCCAGCGCGAGTCGAATCCGGACGACGGCCGCGGTACGCTCGTAGCGCTCACCGGTGCCGGAAAAGAACTCATCGAGACCACATTGCCTCACCACCTTGCAACCGAACGCGCCATCCTGGAAACACTTAGCATCAAGGAGCAGGAACAGCTCACCGAGTTCCTTTGCCGGATCGATGACGCAGCCAATACCTGAGAACGAAGACACCCCCGAATCTGTCCGCTAAAGGATGGCGAGTTCAATCGGTCGTTGCACGTCAGCAGCAATTTAGGTCAGGGCCCGTTTCCAGGCGTCTTGATTGCGTAGGACATATTGAGCCGCAGCGTGCCAGTGCGCGCCGTGTCCGTTGACGTACATGTCGGCCCAAGGCTGGAATCCGGTCTCATGTGAGGACTTCAACAGCTCGTGCATGGCCGCCGTCCTCTTTCCTAGGGCCACGGGCATAGCTCTTCGTAGCAGCTCGTCTGCCCCATAACCGTCGATAACAGCGCGCAGTCTCGCAGCTGCCTCTGGAACCGGTTGGCCGTCAAAGAGACCTCCAAAGGACTGCACTGCATATGAAAGGTCCCAGAGGCGCGTACTCGGGCCCGCCGCGTCCCAATCGATGAACACCCACCGTTCTCCCATAATGAGGTTCCACGGAGCGAGGTCGTTGTGGCACATCAGGTTCGGATTCTCGACAGGAAGCAAAACGTTCCATCCGGTCGTATCCGGGAGTTCAAATCCTTCGCTGGCATCGTGAATCTGACGAATCAAACGCCCGACCCGCAGGAGGTCAGGCTGTCCTAGGGGCAACTGGTCAAGCGCAGAGACACCCTCGACGTACTCGGTGACATGCCACCCAGCGTGGTCTTTGCCCAAGGGTTTGGGAACGTCGAGGCCAGCTACGTGGAGGGCTTTCAGGTACTTCTGGACAGTGGCAGAGTTTTCCAGCCACGGTTTGCGGACCGTATCGCCAACACGAAGGACACTCTCTGAGGCGTTTCCGCCTGCAAGTT
>NZ_JBEPOZ010000058.1:0-3064 GCF_040547005.1 Arthrobacter sp. UYCu712 | reverse complement strand
ACCGGGCCTCCTTTTCGATCCGTTCCTTCTTCGACAACATGGGCAACACCTCACAATAAAAGGGGTGTTGCAACGACCGATTGAACTCGCCATCCTTCACCGGGCACCTATTCGGATGATTCGCGAGCGGTCAAGGATGCCAGGGCTGCACGTGGCTCGACGTCGAAGCCCGTTGCCCGATCACCAGACCAGTTGAGCCCAACCCGCAGCCCATCTCGCTCAAGGCCGGGCAACCACTTTGTTCGCCAATCGCTGAGAGGGATCGCGACTTTTTCGAAGCTGGCATAGATAGGCCTCGACAGCAGAAATAATGCGCTCTGCGCGTGAGCTCAGGGACCAGAAAGGCATGCTACGAATTCCATCGCTTCCGTACGGAGCTGGAAAGCCCCCAGCATCGCTGATCGTCCAGACTTGCTGTTCGCGAATGACTTCCTTGAAGTATGCAGTTGCGTGTGCGCCGCTTGTGGTCATAGCAGCATCGTCTCAGACTGTCCGAAGCCCATGGGCTTACGGGCAGTGGTGCGACACCGAGCGATCACAGAATGCCGCCACGAAGCGATCAAATCCACAGCTACCGCCTGAGACATTCATCAATCTTCAACGTGTACTGATCTGGATGTTGCTGGTGGGATACCGATCTCCTCAACGTCATGGGTGCCGCAGCGCGTCTTTGTTGCGGTGGCGTGCTCGATGCGGCTCACGCGAAACCAGCGCATTTCGTTGCGTAGCTGGCACCAACCAATCAGATCCCAGTGGCCGTTCGTTGAGGCGAAGATTACTGGTTCGACGTCCCTGGTGGTCTTATTGCCATCCTGTGCGGTGTAGCGGATGCGAACCACTTGTTGCTCAGACATCGCTTCCTCAAGGGCCGATCTGACGGCCCGTGTTCCAGGCTGATCCGTGTTGACCCAGATGCGGCGTGCTAGTTCATCGACCTTTACTCGGGTCCGAGGATCAAGTACGTCCATGATTTTCCTGATGGCGACCGAGGCAAGATCAGCGTAAGGCGCATCAGGGGCAGCTGAAACCGCTGCGAGAAGAGCCACCGCTTGAGCGGGGGTCAGGCTCACAGGTGGGAGGTTAGCTTGGGTAGCCAGACCATATCCACCGCGAGGTCCCGGACGGGACCAGATCGGAGCCCCACTGTTCTCAAGCGCATCAAGATCTCTCTTTATCGTGCGCACAGACACGCCGAACTCGTTGGCCAACCGGTCTGCCGTGCATCCACGAGACCCGCTGCGTCGCAGCATCTCCGACAATGCGTGGAGCCGCTCCACTCGCTTCATCTCTCCACCCATCACTGAACCATGCCATAAATAGTGCCATACTGTTGTTCGAGAGGCGTGCGAGGATCGTGGCATGACAACAGACACAAGCAATCCGATCCTTCTGATTCCCGGCCACTGGCTGGGAGCATGGGCATGGGACGAAGTCTCGGAGCACCTAACATCCTTGGGCCACCGGGCGATCCCGCTGACCCTGCCCGGCCTCGACGAAACAGATACCGCCCGGGTGACCAGGACGCTGGACGAGCAGGTAGCGGCAATCGAACAGGCCGCCACTAGCAGCTCCGGGCCAGTGGTCATCGTGGCGCATAGCGGAGCCAACGCTCCGGTGAGTCTTGTGCTCGATCGGCACCCCGAGCTGGTCAGCCGTGTGATCTGGGTTGACAGCGGCCCGGCAACGTCCGGGGTCGCCTTTGCCCCCGACTTCCCAGAGGATACGGAGGGACTTTCGCTGCCACCCTTCGAGATGCTCGGGGAGCAGGCCAGCATCGAGGGCCTGAGCGCCAATGTACTTGAGCGGTTCCGGGAACGCGCAGTGTCCGAGCCCGGAACTGTCCTTCGTCAGATTGTGCAACTCACAAATGACGCACGCTTCGACGTACCCACCACCTTCGTTTGCTGCTCAATCCCGAGTTCGCAGGTAATGGAACTGGTCAAGGCTGGCCATCCAATGTTCGCCGAGGTTGCCAATCTCAAGAGCGTTGACTACGTCGACCTTCCGACAGGCCACTGGCCTATGTGGAGTCGCCCATCCGACCTCGCTCAGATACTTGCATCGGAATCCTCAAACAACTGATACAGCACGGATCTCCTTGGCTTCCTAGCAGCCGAACACTGACCCCGGACTCACTTCTCTGAGTCCGGGGTCTTGGCGTTGGTGAAGCCACCGACAACTCGCGAGCAGAGCAGTCGTGTCGCATCACTGCCAACCGATCCAAGCCGCGCCAATCCGTGCCACGTGAATACTGGCACTGCCCGCCGATAGCCGGATTTCAGACATAGCTACGTGAGAGGGACTGAATTGCTGTTGGGCACGAG
Organism: Arthrobacter sp. UYCu712; assembly: GCF_040547005.1. Taxonomy (NCBI): domain Bacteria; kingdom Bacillati; phylum Actinomycetota; class Actinomycetes; order Micrococcales; family Micrococcaceae; genus Arthrobacter; species Arthrobacter sp. UYCu712. The sequence goes on along the minus strand of NZ_JBEPOZ010000058.1, from coordinate 740 downwards.
GGGCGGCATGCTGAGGCAATGACCTCACTTTATGCTTGGCGTGGAACTGACGATCCGGAGCGTGTCGACCTCGCCTCAGTGTCCGTAACGAGCGACAGCATGCGTGCCCACGGCACCTCCGTCACACCGTCCTACGCCAGTTCCTGGCAACTCGACGTCGGCCTTGGGTGGGTCACGCGCTCTATCTCCGTGCAAGTTCACGGCGGGCAGTGGAGCCGATCACTTCTGCTCGAGCACGCTGCGGATGGACAGTGGGACGCTGTCACGACCAGCTTCGGTATCACCGGGCTCCCGGGGCCCGGCCTGGCGGACCCGGCAATCCTGCAGGACGCAATCGACTGCGACCTCGGGCTGTGTCCAGTAACCAACACCATGCCTATCAGGCGTCTGCGATTGAATGAACAGGCCGTTCCAGCGACCAATCTGGTCATGGCCTGGATCGAGATGCCCTCGTTGCGAGTCCTGCGCAGCGACCAGGTTTACGCTTCGGATCCGGCAGCAGCGCCGGGGACGGTTCATTACGCCAGCGCCAGTGGTGACTTCCAGACAGACCTCGTCATCGACAGCGACGGGATAGTGATTGACTACCCGCACCTCGCTCGACGGGTACAAATCCCCGGCTGACCGCTTCTGCCTGTGCAATAAGGGATGGCGAGTTCAATCGGTCGTTGCAACACCCCTTTTATTGTGAGGTGTTGCCCATGTTGTCGAAGAAGGAACGGATCGAAAAGGAGGCCCGG
>NZ_JBEPOZ010000057.1:0-3972 GCF_040547005.1 Arthrobacter sp. UYCu712 | reverse complement strand
AACGGCATCGGCCCTGAACTCATCGGAATAGGTGGGACGGGAAGACATGGGCACAATCCTTTCAAACTGTGTCTCACATCAGTAGTACACCTCAGTACCTACCCCTTGTAGCCGCTGACACGTGGGCGTAACGTGCCCATCACAAAGCTCGCCTTGGAGGCCTCCATGTCCTCGCTGCTACGCCGCGCTATAGCCTTGGCATCGATCTTGTCCGTCGGACTACTCGGGCCCGTCGGTCTCTCGGCTTGCACCGCCACCGAGGCACCGCCCCCCGCATCGACTACCGAGACGCCGCCCCCCGCATCGACTACGGAGGCTCGCACGGTCCCACCGCTGCCCACGGTCCCACCGCTGCCGGACAGCGGCGACATCGATGCTGGTACATACCTCGTCACCAGCTTCGCAGAGAATTTCGAGATCACCGTCCCAGACGGCTGGTCGGCCGACGGCGATGGCCTGGGAAAGGACGACCCGGATCACCCGGATGATCTGGCGGTTTTCGTGGGTTGGTGGCCCTCCGACCATGTGCCGACGGACGCATGCGCGTGGCAGGGCGCGCTCGTCGAGGTCAATCCGTCGGCTAAGGCCTTCGTCGATGCGATGACGGCCCAGACGTCAACGTCCAGCACCCCTCCCGTCGAGGTCGTGGTGGGCGATTACTCCGGTTTCGAGTTCAACCACTCCGTCGAGGGCGACGTGGACATCAAAGCCTGCGACAACGGTCAGTTTTGCGTTCACTCCGAATACTCGAACCTATGCACCCGCTGGTACTCGACCGCCGCTGAGCGGGAAACCTACCGGGTGGTCAACCTGAACGGCCAGCGCGCCATGTTCTGGGTGGTCCAATTCCACGAATCGATCAATCCAGAGCTGACCAGAGAAGCACGCACCGTCTTCGACTCGATCGTGTTCAAGGTCCGACAGGTGACCAGCTGATGCGATAGGCGATCCCCGCCTGCGGGGCGCCGACCCCGCCTCTGTCATTTTCAGAAGCTGACTGCCACTGACTTCCCCGTGATTTCGGGGGTAGTGCGGATGACTTCTGAACACTGGCTGCTCGATACTCCTCTGCACTAACGCCGCTTCTGCTCGATACTCCTCTGCACTAAGGTCACTTCGGCCACGGCACTCTGCCGCCCAATGGCTTTAGTGCAGAGGACTTCTGACATTCAGTGCAGACGACTTCTGAAAATGACATGAATCCGCGGAATGCTGCGTAACGTCGCTGACCCAAAAGCTATCCCAAAAGTTCCGCCACAATCATCCGTCACAGTGGCAACTTTCGGTACGGTTCACGGATGAACATTGGCTATGCTCGCGTTTCAACTGCGAAACAGGATTTGACCCGTCAGCTGGACGCCCTGGCGACCGCCGGAGTTGATCCGGCAAACGTCCACATCGATAAGAAATCCGGCGCAACGACAGGCCGCCCAGGGCTCCAGACAGCATTGACCCAAGCCCGGGCTGGTGATGTGTTGGTGGTCCATACCTTGGACCGACTAGGCCGAACAGTCCGCGACACTCTGAATATGGTCCATGAACTCCGCGAACGGGGTGTGGGTATCCGGACCCTTGCCGATCCCCTTGCCATCGACACATCCGAGCCAGACAGGCCGATGAGTCAGCTGGCGTTCATCATGTTGGCACTCTTCGGAGAGATGGAACGTACCTACGCGGCCGAACGGGCTGCCCATGCCAGAGCGGTCGCCACCGCCAACGGCCGGCGCACTGGGCGGCCGTCCGTAGTAGAACCCGACGTGCTAGAACACGCCGCCCTACTCCGGGCAAGCGGGTCCACAATCAGTGAGATAACGGCCAAGACGGGACTGAAACGCACGACCCTGTACCAGCACCTGCCAGCCATCGGTCGCTCCGCGGTGTGAAGGCGTCCGGAGCCACCTTCCATACTGTTTTAGTAGCACAGTGGTATCAGTTGGTCATCCCGCGGGTGTGATGCGCTGCGTGCAGCAACCCTTGGGCAACTCCATTTGTGTTCCCAGACGTACCGTGTGGAAGAGTGTCTTCGTCTATCCGCGTCTTGCGACGCTTATCAGAGGGGGATTTCTAAGTGGAGTTCAAAGATTTTGTGTCAGTGTTGGTGGCCATCGTTGCCATATACGCCATTTATGAGAACAACAAGAGGGCTGACCGCCGAGACAACAAAACCTGGTATCGCAAGATGGTGATGGAGAACTCGGTATCTTTTCTCGGCAAGATGGATGTAGCTCGGGCCCGGATAACTGACACTTATGAGGCCTACTACGACGAGGAAGGGAAAGTTTCCGATGCGGAGTTGGATGAACGAGCCGTCGACAACTTGACCCGCGCCATAGGTGACCTCCGCGACTCCGGTCAGATGTTGAAGTTGTGCTGCTCCCCCGAGACCGAGATTGTTGTCGATGAAGTCCATCAAGTTCTCAACTCGGCCCTCAGGCTTCTCAAAAAAAGTCGCAATTTGAGTCACCATTCAACTTCACCCGGCACTCCAAAGTTTGATGAGTTCGTCGAAGCCAACGACGCCTTTATGCGACTTGAAGAACTCCTTCCGGAAAAGAAAAAGCTGCTTCTGGAAAGAATCAAATCTGACCTTGAGCACGGTGTTGCACCGACTGCCGAAGAGAGTCGGTTGATTCGTTCGGCTCGCGAAGCGCGGATAGCGCTGTCAAAGATACTCCCAAAGAAACAGCGGACAGCTGTCGAACAACCGTAAACGCCCTACACAGTCTCTTGGGTTGTGCAGGGCGTTCGTCCGTCCCCGGAAACAGGGGCTAGCGCCCATATTCGGCTTGTTGCTGGCGGCGCTGTTCCGGCGTCCGCGGTTGGGCGGCTGTGGCGCTGGCGGCCGCGGCAGGACGTCAGATGTTCATGCCCGCCGTATTTGACGTTATGCCGCTCATGCTGCCGATGGCATATAACTCCACGGGTTGTTTGGGAAAATTCTTCAACACGCTCCGTCTAACGAGGTAGCCGCCTGAACTGTCGGCCTTGGTGTTGGCAAACTGTGAGTCTTGGCCATTCTGGGGCCGGGCGACCTGCATCACGGTTACCACTTTATCCGCATAGAATCCACCGCCGTGGACCTTCACACCCACCACGGCATCGCTCGGTGGGGCTTCCGGGTCGTAATCCATGATGCAGGACGCTCCCCGATTCTTCTTGGGTGGCGTCTGATTCTTCTCGTTGAGAATCTGCAGTCGTGTGAGCAGGTTGTCGATAAGCTTCTCGAGGGTGATGATGCGTTGTAGCCAGGCTTGGATGCTCACCCCTTGGATGCTTAGGTCGCCGGTGATCTGAACGTTGCCCTCGAAGTAGCCGCCGAGGTGTCCGCCCTTCCCATGCACTCCGATGCCGGACTTGCTGACACCGTAGACGGCGTCGCCGCTGGTGGAGTTCCCTTCGATCGCAGTCCTTGACCCCGACACGCCGACCACACCCCGACCCCGCGCCCCCGCGTCGACGCCGCCGTAGATCGCTATTCCGCTTGAGGTGGTACCTTCCACCGCGGTATGTCCTGAGCTCACACCTATAACGCCGCGTCCGCTCATGCCTCCTTGGCCGAAGAGACCGTCTCCGCCTGCTGAGTTCCCCCCCAAGACCCCGGGGACATGCCTGTCCTGCGAATCACCCACCACGTCAGCCATTACGATTCTCCAAGGCGTTCACGTCAGATTGCAACGTATTGGCCCGGTTCTCGAGGGTGATGATGCGTTGTAGCCAGGCTTGGATGCTCACCCCTTGGATGCTTAGGTCGCCGGTGATCTGAACGTTGCCCTCGAAGTAGCCGCCGAGGTGTCCGCCCTTCCCATGCACTCCGATGCCGGACTTGCTGACACCGTAGACGGCGTCGCCGCTGGTGGAGTTCCCTTCGATCGCAGTGCTTGACCCCGACACGCCGACCACACCCCGACCCCGCGCCCCCGCGTCGACGCCGCCGTAGATCGCTATTCCGCTTGAGGTGGTACCTTCCACCGC
>NZ_JBEPOZ010000056.1:0-4308 GCF_040547005.1 Arthrobacter sp. UYCu712 | reverse complement strand
CCCCGCAAGACCCTGGGCGGCATCACCCCCGCCCAAGCCATGGAACGGCTACTATTTGAACCAGAAAAACCCGCCGTTGCAACGACCGCCTGAATCCGCCGATCCCTCAGTGGGACGGCCGTTGGCACGCGTTGGTCCGAGCCGCCTTACCTGGTTCCCCTAGGGTGTTGTCATGACTGAGCGCTATTTCTTCTCCGCCGAAGCGGACAGAGTTGATCGTGCCCGCGTGCACCTGTGGCTCAGCGAGCAGTCATATTGGGCGCAAGGCCGGGTTCGTGAGAAGCAGGATGCAGCTATCGACGCCTCCCGGAACTACGGGGTGTACGACATCGGGACGGGAGAGCAGATTGCTTACGCTCGTGTCGTGACTGACGGCGTTACGTTTGCTTGGCTTTGCGATGTGTTCGTGGCGACCGAAGCCCGCGGCCAAGGCATCGGCAAAATGCTAGCGGCTGGCGTCGTGGCGGATCTGGAAGCTCTAGAACTGAAACGGATTCTGTTGTCTACCGGCGATGCTCACGGGCTTTACGCCCAATACGGCTTCACCGAGCTAACAGAGCCATCGAAAATGATGGCTCTCGTCCGTTGACCCATCCTTTGATTGTGTCAAGTATTTGCGGCCCCGGTAGGACGGATATCTCCGGCCCCACTTAACCGTGATCGGTTCCCGCGCCGCCGAAGGGCTGACGGGAAGATGTCGGCTTCAATGCGACCTTATGCTTTCCGCGCCGGCGCGATGGCTGCCCGGACGTCGGTCGTCCTCGCACACATGAGGAGTGTCCCGTATGGCGCCCCGTCACCGGACAGTTCACCGGACTGGGCTACCGGATGCCGTTTTCGCCGAAACACCAACGTCGCAGGTCAGAAGGGCCTTGACCCCGGTTGTGAATCGCGGCGGTATTTGGCGTTATTTTGTCAGCGCTAAGTGGCAGGCCCGGCTCAGCGCTCCGTGGGTGGGCTTGGGCTATTAGGTGTTCACCGTGGGTGGGGGGTGCCGGGGATTCCCGCTCATCGCCGGCCGGTGATGAGTGCCCGGTGTGAGGACGTGGCGGTTACCCGAGTCGCATTGCTGCCACTCACGGTGGACGTCGATCGCGGCGTCCCGCGGCTGGTACTCCATCGGCAGTCGGCGTTCGGTCCAGTCCTTGGCGAACTCGGCGGAGAAGGTGGCCAGTTCGAAGTACTTGCGGTCATCGACGTAGTGCGGTTCGTAGTCGTCGCGCTGGGTGAGGAAGACAACCTTCTCGGGGCTGCAGTAGTACAGCGAGCCCAGGCACATCGGGCCGGGATGGGTGAGCACGTAGATGGTGCACCCGGTCAGGTGCTCGGTACCGAGTCGGGTACAGGCCCCGGGGATCGCGAGGATCTCGGCGTGCGCAGTTGGGTCGTTCGTCTGGGACACACGGTTGGTGCTCTCGGCGAGAATCTCGCCGTCGCGGGCAATGACGGTCGCGAAGGGTCGCCCACCTTCCTCGACGTCGGCACGGGCGATGTCGATGGTGCGTTGAATGAAGTCCGTGATGTTCCTGGGCTGAGAGGCGAGTTCGGGCGCAACCGTGGCTGTGTCCTCATTCCGAGGACACAGCCACGGTGGGGATCAGAACGGTTTGGTGGGCAGGTATTTTCCGTCGAGGGTGATCACGGCACGTGAGCCGCCGTCGGGGTCTTCAACTTTCTTGATGTCCAGCTTGAAGTTGATGGCACTGATGATGCCGTCACCGAACTGTTCGTGGACCAAGGCCTTCAGGGTGGAGCCGTAGACCTGCAGCATTTCGTAGAAACGGTAGATGGTGGGGTCGGTTGGGATACCGCCGGGGATGCTGCCGCGCAGCGGGATGGTCTGCAGCAGCATGGAGGCGTCCTCGCCCAGACCCAGGCGCTCAGCGACGATTTCCGCAGCGGTTTCAGGCAACGGATGCTGGCCGAGCAGGGCGGCGGTGACGAAGGCAAGGCTCAGACCAGTGCCATCGGTCAGTTCCTGCCAGGAGAGGTCCTTGCGCATCTTGGCGTCGATGATGGCGGCGGTCAGTTCCTCGCGCGGAGCCTGGGTGTTCTGGGAATGAATCATGGTGTTTTCCTATTCTTTCGGTGCTATCAGGTGGTTAGGCGGCCAGGCCGGATGTGGCCGGCGTGGCACTGGTCTGAGGGTTGTCCGCAAGTGGGACAAAGAGGCCGGTGGCACCGTCCAGGGTGTCGATGGAACCGGTTTCGATGTCGTAGACCCAGCCGTGGAGGTTCAGCCGGTTCTGGTCCAGGGCCAGGGAGACGGAGGGATGGGTCCTGATGTTGGTCAGCTGGGCGATGACGTTCCCGCGGACCATGGCCTCCAGTCGCTCCTGGGCCGATCCGTGGGTGCGGGCGGCGTTGACGGCCTTCGCCGCGTCGGCATGGGCAAGCCAGCTGGCCACGGCCGGCAGGTGGTCCAGGTTCGTGTCGGTCGAGATGGCAGTCATCGCTCCGCAGTCGGAATGGCCACAGATGATGATGTCCGTGACGCCCAGGACGGCGACCGCGTACTCGACTGTCGCGGAGACACCGCCGGGCTCCGGTCCGTAGGCCGGCACGATGTTGCCGGCGTTGCGGATCACGAACAGGTCACCCGGTTCCCGCTGGGTCAGCAACTCCGGCACGACCCGGCTGTCCGAGCAGGCAATGAACAGAGCCCCGGGGTTCTGGGCGGTGGCCAGCTCCTTGAATAGTCCAGAGCGCTCCGGAAAGGCTTCCCGTCGGAATTTCAGAAAGCCTTCGATGATGTCTTGCATGGGCCGTCTCCTTATGTTTTGGGGGATAACTCAAGGATGACGGAAATGAACTATAGTGTCCAAGACTTGTTTGCAATGAAATCAATAAGTATTTCCTATAGTTGGAGGTCGTAATGCTACGCCACATTCGTTACTTGACCGCGGTCGCGGAACACCAAAACTTCACCCGCGCGGCCGAGGCACTGCATGTCTCCCAACCGACGCTGTCGCAACAGATCAAGCAACTGGAGCACTCGCTGCACGTCCGGCTCTTGGACAGGTCCGGGCGGACCGTGCGGCTGACAGACGCCGGCGAGACCTACCTGCGCTATGCCCGCCGCGCCCTGCGGGAGCTTGACGCCGGAACCCGGGCCATCCACGACGTGCAGGATCTGAGCCGTGGATCGCTCCGGCTGGCGATGACGCCCACGTTCACCGCTTACCTGATCGGTCCACTGGTCGAACGCTTCAGCACCCGCCATCCCGGCATCACCTTGAGCGTGCAGGAGATGACCCAGGACCGCATCGAGGCGGCACTGGCCGAGGGCACCCTCGATCTAGGCATCGCTTTCGCCGAGGGGCGTTCGTCCGAGATTGAGACCCAGGCTTTGTTCGTCGAAACCCTTGGCCTGGTCGTCGGCAATAACCACCCCCGCGCCGGCGCGCAGGCACCCATGGCCCTGCGGGAGTTGGAACAAGAGGGGCTTGTGCTTCTCAGTAGCGACTTTGCAACCCGGCGCCACATCGACCTCCACTTCCGGGACCACGGCATTGCCCCCCGCATCGCGATTGAAGCCGACTCCATCAGCGCGATCGTGGAAATCATCCGCCGCGGCCAACTCGCCACCGTGCTGCCCGAAGCCATTACCCGCGAACAGCCAAGGCTTCACCTAGTGGACCTGTCGCCGGCCATTCCACATCGCACGGCAGCCCTGCTCAGAAGAAAAGGCGCTTACGTGAGCGCTGCCAGCCAGGCCTTCAGCGAGCTGTCATCGACGTGGGGCTAGTCGCCTGACCTACGTCAGAAGGCGCCTGCACAACTGCGGCCGGTGCAATCCGGTGCGCCCTCGGACTCTCGATCTTCCTGTGTGGCCTCTGCGTCTTCAGGGAGGTCAACGGCGCCGCAACTGGCTGTTTCCGCATGTACAAAGAAGAGGAAGGAAATATCGGCGGAAGGCTTCACCTTCGCTGACGTTCCGGCGATATAGTTCTTGGGCTTCATGTACATGTGCATGGGAGTCCTGGCCGTTGTCGTCATGGCAGTTGAGGCTTTCACGTAGCCAAATCCCCGGGGCACGGGATGCGATCCAAAGGACGCTTGTCTAGCGGAACATCTCAGCAAAGGGTGGCGAGTTCAATCGGTCGTTGCAACACCCCTTTTATTGTGAGGTGTTGCCCATGTTGTCGAAGAAGGGGGCCCGGTTCTGGGTGTTGATGGCCCAGGGCTCGACGCTGATCGCGGCGTGCGAGGCTGGAGTGGATCGACGAACTGGCCGTCATTGGCGTCAAGCAACCGGCGGGCGGATCCCGCGCAAGAAACCCGAACCTTCGGGCCGGTACCTGTGCC
>NZ_JBEPOZ010000055.1:0-4367 GCF_040547005.1 Arthrobacter sp. UYCu712 | reverse complement strand
CTTCCCGTCGTAGGTGTCTCGTCGGCTGGCCAGGTGGAGTCTGCGTGGCAAGCGGTGACATCGGGCCTCACCCATGACGCGCTCAACCGGCTAGATACGGCGCGTATCGGTGCCTGAAGCTCTAAGCGTTGGTAAAGTTGCAGCCCAATTCGGCCTCGAACCGGACACGCTCCGCTACTACGAACGCATCGGTGTGCTACCAGCACCCACCCGAAACTCCTCCGGGCACCGTATCTATACCGACCAGGACGTTCATCTGATCGAGGTGTTGCTGCACTTACGTGATACAGGTATGCCACTCACGCGTATCGCCGAGTTCACACGACTTGTCGCGTCCGATCCGGACGGGGTGCCTGGGCGGCTTGAGCTGCTAGAAGAGCACCAAGCCGAGGTCCTCGAGCGACTGCGCGCGTGGCAGAACTCGCTATCGCTCATCGAGCAGAAGATCGCCGACTACCGAAGCCGACTTGAACTGTAGAACTGCCTTCTTTGGGAGGACGCCGACCGGTCTCGGTTGCTGCACCTGAATCAGGGCAGTGTGCCCAGGTTAGGCAGCGTTTGATCAGCCTTGCGGGACTCGGGTGCCGGGATACCTAACTCGCGCCCTGGCTACCCTGAATCAGACGGCCAGTCCTCACGGCGGTAGAGCCCTCAAATCGTCCCTTTAGAGGGTGGCTCAGCGGACGCCGCTGCGTCCGATTTGGGGATCCCTCAGCGGACACGAGTCATCATCTTGGAAGGGTCGGTCAGCGCCGTGAAGCCGTACTGGGCGTAAAGACCGTGTGCGTCGCCGGTGGACAAGAGGATCCGCTTCAACTCCGCAGATTCAAGGTCATCCATAACGCCCGCAGCGAGCATTTTGCCGATGCCTCGTCCACGGGCCTCAGTCGCCACGAACACATCACAAAGCCAGGCGAACGTTGCACCGTCAGTCACTACGCGGCCGTAAGCAACCTGCTCTCCAGTTTCGGTGTCGTACACCCCGTAATTGCGAGACGCATCCATCGCCGCATCCTGCTTCTCGCGGCTTCGACCCAGGGCCCAGTAGGACTGCTCACTAAGCCACTGATGCACCCGGGCGCGGTCAATCTTGTCCGCTGCCCTGGAGAAGAAATACCGGTTGCTCATGACAACACAGTAAAGGAAAGCGATCCGTTAGCCCGCTCGAACGTCCGCTCAGCCTTCCCGCAGGTGATCATCCACTAACGGACGCGCTCCAAAGATGCGAGTAGTTCGCGTGGGTGCGAGGCTGGATCAGCGATATAGAGGTGGGCTTGGGTGATCACTCCGTCGCGCACGACGAGCGTGCAGCGCTTGTATAAGGTGCTGCCTTCGAAGGCGAAGTAGTCCAGGGCGAGTTGATGGCCAAGTTCCATCTCGGGGTCGGACAACAGCGAGTACGGAAGGTGAAGGCGCTCAGCGGCCTCTTGTTGGTAGGTGGTGGCTTGCGTCGACAGCCCAAAGATTGAGAACCCGATTTTGGCATAGTCGGCAGCTAGGTCCCTGAACTCGCATGACTCGGCACTGCAGCCCTTCGCACCCGGGATGAGCGCCCATTCGGCGGCCTCGGGCTCGTCTGGCCGGCCGGTGCGCGGATAAATGAACAGCACGTAGTCGCTCAAGGTCGTGTCGGATAGGTCAACAGTGTTCCCCTGGGTCGACGGGAAGAACTGCGACGGCATGCGCCGGCCGACCAGACTCATCGAGTCCGCTTGTTGCTCATCAGTCATGTCGCAATCCTCCCAGATGTCCGGTGCCCGTAAGCCGGTCCCCCACCGGCCTACTCGCCACCTTCACGCCGCCCCTTCGAGAAAGCCGTAGCGCAGGACTCTCTGATTCCCGTATGCCCTGCCTACAAAAATGCCCGGTGAACGTGCCCTAAGCGCTACGCTCCAGGTCGTCTCTCAACGCTAGGACAGCACTGCCTAGAGAAGATATCGGTAGACAGTAGCGCGGGAGACTCCGAGCATCTTGCCGATGTCGGAGGCACTGATTCCTTTGCCTTTGAGTTCCTTGGCCCGAGCAGCGGCAGCGTCATCTACTTTGCGGGGTCTTCCGCCATGGCGGTTGTTGGCCGCGGCCGCAGCGAGGCCGGCTTTGGTGCGTTCGATCATCGTGTCGCGCTCCAGCTGCGCGAAGGCGGCCACAATCGTAAGCATCGCGGTGCCCATGGGTCCGGTCGTGTCCAGACCCTCGGTCAGGGAACGGAACCCTGCTCCCCGTTCTCGGATGTTCTCGATAAGGTCCAAGACGTGCCGGGTGTTGCGTCCCAAACGGTCGAGCTTCCATACGGTGAGTACGTCGCCGGTCTCCAGCCTGTCCAGGGCTTTGGATAGCTGAGGGCGTTCGGCTGCGGATCCACTGACGCCTTTGTCGGCAAAGGTCCGGGCTGCGCCGGCCGCATGGAGTGCATTGAGCTGCAGATCAAGGTTCTGCTCCGCGGTGGAAACCCTCGCGTACCCGATTACAGCCATGGACGTCCCCATATTCTCTTAATGCCGAGCAATTTACCGTTGTGAGACTACCTGTTGTTGGACGGCATTCTGAGACTTTGGAGGGGCGTGTCGAACCGCGAGTTCCTCGACATTCCTTACGTCCCCTGGAACACGACTCGCCCATCTCAGTAATGGATCGTTTTTGAGAACGAAATCCGCCACGTTTCAGGCCGCAGAGATGGAAGTAGGACATGGCCCACGTCACCGCCTTGGCTCAGCTTGGGTCCAATGAGCTGAGCCAAGGGTCACGCATCTCGCTAGGCGTGAGCGGCAGCGTAGGCCTGTTGGATGTCCTGGCGGATTCGTCCTCGACTGCTGGGGGTGTACCCATTGGCGTTGGCCCAGTCCCGGATCCTCCGGGTTTCATCCCGACTCATCGGAGCACTCGTGCCGGCCCGGCTCGCAGAGGGGCCGCGGAGACGACGGCCGTTGGAGATGTATTCCGCTAGCGCTGCACGAAGTTCCTCGGCGTGGTCAGCGGTGAGATCAATTTCGTAGTCGGCGCCGTCGACAGAAAATCGAACCGTTTCTTCGGCGTCCTCGCCAGAAAGATCATCGATGAGCTGGACATGGATTTTGCGGGCCAAGGGGGTCCTCTGGTTGTGGTTCATGCTGCCGTCTTCCCCAATACGAATTCAGCCTTCAGCCTCAACCCTATTTCACATCCAGACACCCCCATGAGTGGCAGGCCACGCACCCCTTCACGCGTGTCAGGTTGGCACCTCAGAGCACCGACGGCCAGCGTCAGTATTCAGAGCAACAGGCCCCAGCCTGACGTATTGGCCGGCGGACCCTGACCTTAGGCTGCGGTATACCCGACCGGACGGTCAAAAACGCTCCCCCATACGTTTCGACCAACTTTGATATCGAACTCGAGTTCCGACCACCCGGCCAGTTTGCGCTCTCGGGTCGGCCTTCGGGATGTCGACGCCTATCTACAGGCCAATACGGGACATTTGCCGCGGCCCTGGCAAGCGAGCCTATACCACCCGCGGTGGCGCTGCGGGAGCCAGTCAGTATGGGTCGTTAATGACTGCCCCGCGACCGCAGATAAACTGGCGGACCCCGCGAGTATCGGCCGAAGACTCGGGTCAAAAACAGCCGAGCCATTCGGGAAGTTCCGGCTCGTTCTCGAACTGCCAAGGTGTTGCTGTGCATCGATACAGTGGTGGCATGCCTGAGTTGATCGCGCCGACGCGCAGCCTGCGTACAGCGTGGCTTGAAGCACACGAAGAGTGGGGTCCCGGTGTCCATGAGGATGGTTTCGGGTTGCTGCAGACCGACAAGGTCGAAACGCCGGCGGTAGTGCCCATTAGCGTGGTGTAACGGCCCGGCCCCGGGCGTGTTGTTCCCGAACGTGAGGCGGCCATCGCGTGATTCTTGGAAAGACCGACCAAAGTCTTCTCTCAAGGAGTTTTCACGCGATGACCGCACCCCATGTTATCGACCCTGCCCGTTTCCTGTCCGAGCAACTCGAGCAGGCCTCCCCGGATCTCATGCGATCCATGCTGACCACGTTCATCAACGCGCTCATGAGCGCCGAGGCCGATGCGGTCTGCGGCGCCGGATATGGTGCGCGCTCCGAGGCCCGCACGAATTCCCGCAACGGGTACCGGCACCGGGACTTCGACACCCGCACCGGCACCCTGGACGTCGCCATCCCCAAGCTCCGGCAGGGCTCGTATTTCCCGGACGGGCTGCTGGAGCGCCGCCGCCGGGCCGAGGCCGCCCTGACCACGGTGGTCGCGACCTGCTACCTGCTCGGGGTCTCCACCCGGCGGATGGAAAAACTCGTCGAGTCCCTCGGGATTACCCGGCTCTCGAAGTCCCAGGTCTCGGTCATGGCCGCGGACCTTGACGCCCAGGTCGAGG
>NZ_JBEPOZ010000054.1:0-5102 GCF_040547005.1 Arthrobacter sp. UYCu712 | reverse complement strand
ACAATCATGAACGGCCCCACGGATCCCTGGACGGCATGACGCCGAAACGCTACTGGGAAACCTGGACGCAAGAAAACCAATTAGCTATCGCATAACCGCTGGACTGCTAACGGGGGCCCAACCAGTACGCGACGGACATCATCACCGACCTTGCCCTCCGCTGGGTCGACACACTGCCTGGAGATGACCCCTGGTGCGTCCTGATCTACCACAAGGCGCCGCACCGGCCCTGGGAGCCGAAACCCGAGCACGCCAACCTTTACACGGAACCCATTCCAGTTCCGGCCACCTTTACTGACGGACTGGAAGGTCGGTCAGCGTCTGCGCGGAGGGCGGCGATGCGCATCGCCGAACATCTCACCCAGGAAGATCTGAAGGTTGACCCGCCGGAAAACCTCAGCCAGGAGGAAGTGGAGCTGTGGAAGTACCAGCGGTTCATGGAGGACTACCTGCGCTGCGTGCACTCCGTGGACGAAAACGTCGGCCGTGTCATTGACTTTCTGAAGGACCGGGGCGACTTCGACGACACCGTGCTGATGTACACCTCGGACCAGGGCTTCTTCCTGGGTGACCACGGGTGGTTCGACAAAAGGTTCATGTACGAGGAGTCCCTCCGCATGCCCTTCCTCATGTCCTACCCGCGTGCAATCGCAGGCGGACAAACATACGACGGCATCGTGACCAACGTTGATATGGCCCAATCCATCCTGGACGCGGCCAATGTCCCGCACAACCCTAGGATGCAGGGGCGGAGTTACTGGCCGGACCTGCTTGGAGCTCCCGAGACACCGCAACCGGCCGGCATGTACTACCGCTACTGGGAGCACGATGACATGTTCCACAAAGCGCCGGCCCATTACGGCTACCGGACTGACAGGTACAAACTCATCTACTTCTACAACGATGGGATGGGAATCCCTGGCTGCGGACCCTCGACCTACGCCCCGGAATGGGAGTTCTACGACGTCCTTGCCGACCCGGCAGAACTGGACAACGCCTATGGCCGGGCAGAGTACAAAGCCATCATCGAGGAAATGAAGACAGCTATGTGGCGCGAACAAGCCAGACTGGCGGATGCACCTCACCCCTCCCAGCCCGTACCCCACGGAGCCTAGGTTGGAACTGCACCTTCCGCTTCAGTCGATACGACACCGGGCCGACGCATCGCAGCAGGGGACAGTAGCAGGGGCCTCCTGCTGTGGCCCTCAAAGCCTGCACGCCGCGTCGCTTCCGTCGACCATCGCGGCGGTGCCGAACGGGAAGCTTCCGCGCTCCGCACCGAAAACCACGCGCCACTCAATAGAGCAGGCCGCGGTACCGGCCGGCTCCTTCCTGATGGGCGATTCGGCGGGAGACGGCAACGCCGCTGATGGAGAAGCGTTTCTTCATGAGGTGCAGGTCAGGTCTTTTGCCATAGACGCCACGACCGTCACCAACCGAGATTTCGCCACATTCGTGGAGGAAAGCGGCTACGAGACTGAGTCCGAGCTCGCTGGCTACTCCGCGGTCTTCCACCTCGCCTTCACAGGGCCGGCCGACGCGGTCATCGGCCGGCCCCCGCAGACACCGTGGTGGTACGGAGTCAAGGGAGCGGGCTGGCGTCATCCTCACGGACCGGGATCCTCGCTAGACGGACTGTGGGACCACCCCGTGGTCCACGTCTCGTGGAACGATGCCCAGGCCTACTGCGAACACGTTGGCCGGCGCCTGCCTACCGAAGCGGAGTGGGAGTTCGCGGCACGCGGAGGGCTGGAGCGCGCACGGTTCCCCTGGGGCAACGAGCTCATGAGCGAGGCCGGGTCCTGGCAATGCAACATCTGGCAAGGACGCTTCCCTGACCAGAACACCACGGAGGACGGCTGGCTCACCAGCGCCCCTGTGCGAAGCTTTGCGCCGAATGGGTACGGGTTGTGGCAGGCGGTCGGAAACGTCTGGGAGTGGTGCTCTGACTGGTTCGACGCCAATTACTACCGCCGCTCACCGCATAACGACCCTCAAGGCCCGGCAGGCGGGGCTGTCCGAGTGATGCGGGGCGGCTCCTTCCTCTGCCACGACTCCTACTGCAACCGGTACCGGAACTCTGCCAGGTCAGCCAATACCCCAGAGTCCGCGAGCAGCAACCTTGGTTTCCGCACCGTCAGCCGCTAAGCCATGAACCAGCTAGAAAAAGCCCACGAAAGGCATGACGGCCAGG
Source organism: Arthrobacter sp. UYCu712 (assembly GCF_040547005.1). NCBI lineage: Bacteria > Bacillati > Actinomycetota > Actinomycetes > Micrococcales > Micrococcaceae > Arthrobacter > Arthrobacter sp. UYCu712. The sequence goes on along the minus strand of NZ_JBEPOZ010000054.1, from coordinate 2,908 downwards.
CGCCTGGAATGATTGAAGTAACTGTTGCCGACGGAATGTCCGAGGACGCGGCACTGAAGGCCGCGATAGATACCGTGTCCATAGCGGCCAACGCCCACAGCGTCGGGATCCTGATCACGCCGCTAGGCAAGAATAAGTTCGTGGTGAGAGCCCACCCGCAGGTCCCCACCGGATTAGTCCGCAGGAGACTTCAGTGAGAGCAGGTATGGGCGCGGAACGACGTCAGCATCAGCAGGAAGGACAGTAAAATGGCAGTGGATTCCGACGGAGCCGAAGGAGGCGGGCGCACGGGTTACTCCGCCAAGCTTCTTCAGGGCGGCAGCGAGCCTGACCCGCGGTTCACGCTGGCCAATGAACGCACTTTCCTTGCCTGGATACGCACCGCCCTGGCCCTGCTGGCAGGCGGTGTCGCCGTTGAGGCGTTCATGGGGAACCTGTTTGGCCCGGAGTTGAGGAAGACCACCGCTGTGCTCCTCCTGCTGCTGGCTCTCATGCTCAGTGGTGGCTCATTCTTCCGTTGGCTCAATGTCGAACGCTCCATGCGTCACAAAACGCCGCTGCCGCTGCCCTGGATCGCGCCCGTCCTGGCCGCCGGAGGTGCTCTGGTCGCTGGCATGATGGTCGCGTTTGTTCTCGTCCGGCAGGGCTGAAGGATGCGCCGGCGGAACACGCCCAGGCACGACGACGCCGGTCTCCAGCCTGAGCGGACAGATCTCGCCTGGCGCCGCACCACAATGTCCCTGATCGTGGCCGCCGCGGTCTTTCTGCGCTGGATGCCACATCATGGATGGTTTGTCGGTACCCTGGTCGCCGCCGCCGTTATCACCGCACTGGGCATCAACGTCACCCGTAAGCGGCGTTTCCTCCGGGCCGTCCACGGGATGCGGCGGGAAAGCATGCCCGCGGACGTTGCCTCCACAACCGCCGTGGCAGCCAGTGTCATGATCCTTGCCGCCTTGGGCATCTACACTGTCCTGTTTCTGCCCCTCGACGATGGCTCAGGGCTCTGACTCACAGTTGAGACATGGAGCCACAGGGGAGTGAAACACACCAGAACCATGCACCGAACCCCGTCGGGCACGTGAGAGAGCCGAAACCGCAGTGGTGAGACCTTAGAAGAAACGCAGTGGGCGTAGCCGATTTCGACCGCAGGATGGCTGAATCTCACGTTACGTTCCAAGGCCTTGGCGGGTGGGTGCACTTGGTCGATGATCCGTTGCAGGCGGTCTCGTCGCATTGAGGGCCTGGGGTTGGGCAGTAAAGACATAAAACCGGTGGGGGTGCCACACCAGGAGCTTTTTTCACCGCACAAACCCCAGAGGGGCCCTACCGACCCTGGCGACCTACCTCGGCCATGCCTCGGTCACGGCGACCGGCCAATACGTCCGCCTGATCCCGGACATCTTCCCCGAAGTCACCGCCGCCGTTAGCGCCATCGCCTCCCGCGTCATCCCAGGAGGCGATCCCGAATGAGCACCCATGACTTCCAGTACTACCTCAGCGAGTTCCTCGCCCGCTTCCTGCCCGGCGAGGTCGGCTCAGCGACGAACACCATCAAGTCTTACCGAGACACATTCATCTTGTTCCTCAGATACTGCCAGGCCCACGAGGACATCACCCCCGACCACATGACGTGTGACCTCTTGACCAAAGAACTCGTCGAGCGCTTCCGGGCTTGGCTCCAGGCCGAACGGGGCTGCGGCCCATCGACCCGCAACCAACGTCTGGCCGCGATCCGATCATTCTGCCGCTACCTACAAGCCCGGGACATCGAACGGATCGGACAGTACCAGCGGGTCCTGGCGATACCCAAGAAGAAGACCGCCACCGCCTCACCGGGCCACCTCTCGCTCGACGGGATCCGGCTGATCCTGGACCAGCCCGATACCAGCAGGCCCGCTGGGCGACGCGACCTCGCACTGCTGGCGCTTATCTACGACACCGGCGCCAGGGTCCAAGAGATAGCCGACCTGACCCTCGGCGACCTCAGGACCGATGCTCCCGCAACAGTCAAACTCACCGGCAAAGGTGGTAAGACCCGGATCGTTCCGCTGATGTCCCCGACAGCCGCTCTGGTTCAGCGTTACGCCCACGGCGCTGACCTCACGGGGCCCGCCAGCAGGTCCCGATCTCTGTTCCCCAACCGCGGAGGAATGAAGATGACTCGAAGCGGCATCGCTTACATCCCCGACAAGCACGTAACCGCCGCGAGGTTAGCCGACTCCGCGGCACTGCCGAACAGGATCTCGCCTCACACCCTCAGACACACCAAGGCGATGCATCTGCTTCAAGCCGGGGTCAACCTCGTCTACATCCGAGACATCCTCGGCCACGCCGACCTCAGAACCACCGAGATCTACGCCCGAATCGACGGCGAGATGAAACGGCAAGCGCTCCAAAGCGCCTTCACCAACGTCACCCCACCCGAAGCCATGCCCCTCTGGCACCAGAACAAAGACATGCTCACCTGGCTAACAAACCTCGGACGCTGACCACCAAGAGAGCGTGGGCGTTATGCCACAAAACCCTGCAGCAACCGGCGTCAACAAGCCAGCGCCAACGACGACCGTTGCATAACATCCCACTGCGCATAACCGGCGTTATGGATAGCTGCGCATAAGGCCGGCAAGCTTAACTTTTACGTCGCCGTCGTTGACGACGTGCTCCGCCGTGACTATCACAACGAAACCGTCGGCATCCTGATCTGCGGTACGAAGAACGACCGCAGCGTCCGCTACAGCCTCGGCCGTTCAACGTCCCCCATGGCCCTCGCAGCCTACACCTACGACAAACTCCCCGCGGCCGAACAGCAGTGGGGTTACCCTCTGTTGGTGGACACCTGAAGTAGCGGGATCCTTGGATTCTGCGGGAAGGTGTTCTTGTGAGCACGACAAGACGTAAATTCACT
>NZ_JBEPOZ010000053.1:0-5395 GCF_040547005.1 Arthrobacter sp. UYCu712 | reverse complement strand
GGGTTTGTTGTTTGGGAACCACATAGTGGACGCAAGCAGTCTTGTTTCTTTGTACCGCCCCTGGTTGCAAACGCTTTTGAACCGTTTGCGGGGGTGGTGTGTGGTGTAAGTTATCGGCCTATTAGTACCGGTCAGCTTCACGAGTCGTTAGTCCTCGCTTCCACATCCGGCCTATCAACCCAGTGGTCTGGCTGGGGGCCTCTCACACACAAGGTGTATGGAAATCTCATCTCGAAGCGAGCTTCCCGCTTAGATGCTTTCAGCGGTTATCCCATCCGAACGTAGCTAATCAGCGGTGCACTTGGCAGTACAACTGACACACCAGAGGTTCGTCCGTCCCGGTCCTCTCGTACTAAGGACAGCCCTTCTCAAATTTCCTGCGCGCGCAGCGGATAGGGACCGAACTGTCTCACGACGTTCTAAACCCAGCTCGCGTACCGCTTTAATGGGCGAACAGCCCAACCCTTGGGACCTACTCCAGCCCCAGGATGCGACGAGCCGACATCGAGGTGCCAAACCATGCCGTCGATATGGACTCTTGGGCAAGATCAGCCTGTTATCCCCGAGGTACCTTTTATCCGTTGAGCGACGGCCATTCCACAATGTACCGCCGGATCACTAGTCCCGACTTTCGTCCCTGCTCGAGATGTCTCTCTCACAGTCAAGCTCCCTTGTGCACTTACACTCGACACCTGATTGCCAACCAGGCTGAGGGAACCTTTGGGCGCCTCCGTTACTTTTTAGGAGGCAACCGCCCCAGTTAAACTACCCATCAGGCACTGTCCCTGACCCGGATTACGGGCCGAAGTTAGATGTCCAAAGTGACCAGAGTGGTATTTCAACGATGACTCCACCCGAACTGGCGTCCGGGCTTCAACGTCTCCCACCTATCCTACACAAGCCACTCCGAACACCAATACCAAACTATAGTAAAGGTCTCGGGGTCTTTCCGTCCTGCTGCGCGTAACGAGCATCTTTACTCGTACTGCAATTTCGCCGAGTTTATGGTTGAGACAGCGGGGAAGTCGTTACTCCATTCGTGCAGGTCGGAACTTACCCGACAAGGAATTTCGCTACCTTAGGATGGTTATAGTTACCACCGCCGTTTACTGGGGCTTGAATTCTCAGCTTCGCCTTGCGGCTAACCGGTCCTCTTAACCTTCCAGCACCGGGCAGGAGTCAGTCCGTATACATCGTCTTGCGACTTCGCACGGACCTGTGTTTTTAGTAAACAGTCGCTTCCCCCTGGTCTCTGCGGCCCCTGCACGCTCCGGACAGCTAGTGTCCATCACGATGGGGGCCCCCCTTCTCCCGAAGTTACGGGGGCATTTTGCCGAGTTCCTTAACCATAATTCTCTCGATCGCCTTAGTATTCTCTACCTGATCACCTGTGTCGGTTTGGGGTACGGGCGGCTAAAACCTCGCGTCGATGCTTTTCTCGGCAGCATAGGATCACCGAATCCCCTCCAAAGAGAGTCCCATCAGATCTCAGGCATCATGAACGGCGGATTTGCCTACCGTTCGCCCTACATCCTTAGACCGGGACAACCATCGCCCGGCTCGGCTACCTTCCTGCGTCACACCTGTTAATACGCTTGCCTCCCAGGATCAGGTCCCGCGCTCCACCAAAACCCTTCCACCACAAGGGCGGTCAGGCAGGCTTCGGGCGGTTAGTGTCCCCTGTTCAGCATGGGCGGTTTTTCGCCGGTACGGGAATATCAACCCGTTGTCCATCGACTACGCCTGTCGGCCTCGCCTTAGGTCCCGACTTACCCAGGGCAGATTAGCTTGACCCTGGAACCCTTGATCATTCGGCGGACGGGTTTCTCACCCGTCTTTCGCTACTCATGCCTGCATTCTCACTCGTGTAGGCTCCACCGCTGGTTTACACCGCGACTTCACTGCCCACACGACGCTCCCCTACCACTCCAGACGCCTGAACCAACCCCACAAAGGGAGCGGCTTGGCTATTATCTGAAATCCACAACTTCGGCGGTGTACTTGAGCCCCGCTACATTGTCGGCGCGGAATCACTTGACCAGTGAGCTATTACGCACTCTTTTAAGGATGGCTGCTTCTAAGCCAACCTCCTGGTTGTCTTCGCAACTCCACATCCTTTCCCACTTAGCACACGCTTAGGGGCCTTAGTTGGTGGTCTGGGCTGTTTCCCTCTCGACTATGAAGCTTATCCCCCACAGTCTCACTGCTGCGCTCTCACTTACCGGCATTCGGAGTTTGGCTGACGTCAGTAACCTTGTAGGGCCCATTAGCCATCCAGTAGCTCTACCTCCGGTAAGAAACACGCAACGCTGCACCTAAATGCATTTCGGGGAGAACCAGCTATCACGAAGTTTGATTGGCCTTTCACCCCTACCCACAGCTCATCCCCTCCATTTTCAACTGAAGTGGGTTCGGTCCTCCACGACGTCTTACCGTCGCTTCAACCTGGCCATGGGTAGATCACTTCGCTTCGGGTCTAGATCACGCCACTGCAACGCCCTATTCAGACTCGCTTTCGCTACGGCTTCCCCACACGGGTTAACCTCGCGACGTAACACTAACTCGCAGGCTCATTCTTCAAAAGGCACGCCGTCACCAGAATCAGACTGGCTCCGACGGATTGTAAGCACACGGTTTCAGGTACTGTTTCACTCCCCTCCCGGGGTACTTTTCACCTTTCCCTCACGGTACTGGTCCGCTATCGGTCATTAGGGAGTATTTAGGCTTATCAGGTGGTCCTGACAGATTCGCACGGGATTTCTCGGGCCCCGTGCTACTTGGGATACTTCACCAGGCGGTACACAACATTTCGGTTACGGGGCTCACACCCTCTCTGGCCGGCCTTTCAAGACCGTTCACCTATGCCTGTACTACTCACCCCACTGTCCCGGCAGAGACAGAACGGGAAGTCCCACAACCCCGACCATGCAACGCCCGCCGGCTATCACACATGGAACGGTTTAGCCTGATCCGCGTTCGCTCGCCACTACTGACGGAATCACTATTGTTTTCTCTTCCTGCGGGTACTGAGATGTTTCACTTCCCCGCGTTCCCTCCACGCACCCTATGTGTTCAGATGCGGGTCACCAGGCAGCTCGCGCCCCTGGCGGGGTTTCCCCATTCGGACACCCTGGGATCACAGTCCGGTTATCGACTCCCCCAGGCTTATCGCAGATTCCTACGTCCTTCTTCGGCTCCTAATGCCAAGGCATCCACCGTGTGCTCTTAAAAACTTGACCACAAAAGATCAAAAAAACTAATTCACGAGAGAACCATGAAACCAACCAGACACCACCAGCCACACCCCGAAAGGCACAACCAACCAGCGCCCGGACAGATCCAGGTTCATATTCTTGGAAATTGCTTCTTATAAAAGATGCTCGCGTCCACTATGTAGTTCTCAAACAACAACCCCAAACCACACACCCCACACACAAACGTGTGATCGGTGCAGCCAGGAAACCAGAAACACAAGTCCCACCCCACCACGAAACACCCCCCGTAAGGGACACCCGCAATGACATGACCCTGTTGCCTCAGGACCCAACAGTGTGCCAAACACTAAACCGCACCCCCGACCCCCGCACCGTTCCAGGAACACCCCCGAAGGAGGATCCGTACTAGGCAAGGAAGAAGAACACGCGGCCGCTATTTGTTGATATTCCACCCGTGAGCACCCGCCGCAGAACTAGCGTCTGCGCAACGGGCGTACTCCTGACAACCCCTGAACACCCGCATACACGGGGCACGGTGGTTGTAGGTGCTCCTTAGAAAGGAGGTGATCCAGCCGCACCTTCCGGTACGGCTACCTTGTTACGACTTAGTCCCAATCGCCAGTCCCACCTTCGACAGCTCCCTCCCACAAGGGGTTAGGCCACCGGCTTCGGGTGTTACCAACTTTCGTGACTTGACGGGCGGTGTGTACAAGGCCCGGGAACGTATTCACCGCAGCGTTGCTGATCTGCGATTACTAGCGACTCCGACTTCATGGGGTCGAGTTGCAGACCCCAATCCGAACTGAGACCGGCTTTTTGGGATTAGCTCCACCTCACAGTATCGCAACCCTTTGTACCGGCCATTGTAGCATGCGTGAAGCCCAAGACATAAGGGGCATGATGATTTGACGTCGTCCCCACCTTCCTCCGAGTTGACCCCGGCAGTCTCCTATGAGTCCCCGCCATTACGCGCTGGCAACATAGAACGAGGGTTGCGCTCGTTGCGGGACTTAACCCAACATCTCACGACACGAGCTGACGACAACCATGCACCACCTGTAAACCGACCGCAAGCGGGGCACCTGTTTCCAGGTGTTTCCGGTTCATGTCAAGCCTTGGTAAGGTTCTTCGCGTTGCATCGAATTAATCCGCATGCTCCGCCGCTTGTGCGGGCCCCCGTCAATTCCTTTGAGTTTTAGCCTTGCGGCCGTACTCCCCAGGCGGGGCACTTAATGCGTTAGCTACGGTACGGAAAACGTGGAATGTCCCCCACACCTAGTGCCCAACGTTTACGGCATGGACTACCAGGGTATCTAATCCTGTTCGCTCCCCATGCTTTCGCTCCTCAGCGTCAGTTAATGCCCAGAGACCTGCCTTCGCCATCGGTGTTCCTCCTGATATCTGCGCATTTCACCGCTACACCAGGAATTCCAGTCTCCCCTACATCACTCTAGTCTGCCCGTACCCACCGCAGATCCGGAGTTGAGCCCCGGACTTTCACGGCAGACGCGACAAACCGCCTACGAGCTCTTTACGCCCAATAATTCCGGATAACGCTTGCGCCCTACGTATTACCGCGGCTGCTGGCACGTAGTTAGCCGGCGCTTCTTCTGCAGGTACCGTCACTTTCGCTTCTTCCCTACTGAAAGAGGTTTACAACCCGAAGGCCGTCATCCCTCACGCGGCGTCGCTGCATCAGGCTTTCGCCCATTGTGCAATATTCCCCACTGCTGCCTCCCGTAGGAGTCTGGGCCGTGTCTCAGTCCCAGTGTGGCCGGTCACCCTCTCAGGCCGGCTACCCGTCGTCGCCTTGGTGAGCCATTACCTCACCAACAAGCTGATAGGCCGCGAGTCCATCCAAAACCACAATAAAGCTTTCCACCCCCCACCATGCGATGAGGAGTCATATCCGGTATTAGACCCAGTTTCCCAGGCTTATCCCAGAGTTAAGGGCAGGTTACTCACGTGTTACTCACCCGTTCGCCACTAATCCCCCCACAAGTGAGGTTCATCGTTCGACTTGCATGTGTTAAGCACGCCGCCAGCGTTCATCCTGAGCCAGGATCAAACTCTCCGTTGAAGTAAAACAAAAACAGACACAACCAACACCCCCGGGAAAACGGGACGTGCAGGCCGCACAAAATTTGAAACCAGCTGTAAAAACCAGACCACACCACGGG
>NZ_JBEPOZ010000052.1:0-5525 GCF_040547005.1 Arthrobacter sp. UYCu712 | reverse complement strand
TGTCTGCGTGCCATGATTCGTGAATTTCCTCCTGTGTCCATTCTCGGACACGAAACTCACACAAACACTGGACTTCTACACGGGGACCCAACCACCCCCGCACGGGATCTAGTTCAATTTCACGACGGCGCAACAGTGAGTATTCGCGCTCGATTTCGAGAGCGTGCTGAGAGTCTCGGAGATCTTGCTTGTTTTTCAACACCTCGGTGCCGGGGTAACAATAGGGGTCATCGAATTTGATCATTATGCGCTATGGATCTCTTTCGCCCGGAGCTGCTTTGCGCGTTCACTGACTTTGAGGAGAGCAAGGGGCAGCTCCAGCCGCCCAACGACATACTCACGCACCACTTCTAGGCCGGTCACATCGGGCATTGCACCTTCTAGATCCCAGCTAGCCAGAATTTCAGTCATGGCTTCTCGGCGGTTCTGCACGGGGTCCACGGAAGGTGTGCGGATCTTCTCGAATGACATCTCAGGCTCCTTCTTCTTTTTCAGGAATTTCAGTTGCGGTGGAAGTCGCGTGGTGCGCATCGACTAAAGCGTTAACTCCCAGTGCATTGAGCACCCCAAGCCCCTCCCCCAAACTCACCACGTAATTGTCCGAGTTCAAGTTCCATGATGAACCCTGCTGACAAGCGCATGGTTGGCGAACTGTGTCCTGTGTGTCCGTCGAGGCCTTTCGTTTTTCACGAACGACAGCCCCGAGTTGGGTGAGATGATACGCCGCTGCAGTCATGTCTAATTTTATCGTGCTAGCCAGCGTACGAGAGCATACCGTCGAATGGCGATCGATTCTCATGTTTGATCGGAGCTAACGCTTTAGCGGCGTTCCGATTGCTCCATGGCTCGGTCAACTCCGTAGACGCCGAGTTCGACCATACGATCGAGAATGTCGAGCAGTGCCGAGATGCGCTTCTTGTCGAGTGCCTGTGCCAGTCCTCGAACCACTAGGTCTGCGATGTAGTGTGAGTCGCCAGCTGCTCCAGTCCGGATATCTGCGGCATCGCCGCCGTAAATGTCGAGGAAGCGGTGTGCGGCGAGGTCAACAAGATCGTCGACCTTGTCGGGGGCTTCTTGCAAGGTGATCAGCAATTGCGGGGTGGCGTGAACATAACTCGGAGATGCGATCAGGTCCGCAAGAACACTGGCGAACGGACGCAGACTCCGCCCTCTGAGGTGACCGACGAGCTCGCCCACTGCCTTGCGAACCTCATCGTCATCGTCGTGCATGAGTTGGCGCAAGGTGCCGAGAACGAGTTCTGAGTTAGCGGCGCGGTCCACCCTGGCGCTGCAAACGACGGCCGCTCCAGTCCGAACCTCGATGTCGCTAGCGAGTGCTCGTTCTATTAGCTGCGGACGATCCCACTGGAGGCCGGCGAACGCAGCCATGCTACCTCCTGCGTTCCGTACCTCTCCGTTAGGTGATTCGAGCATCCGGTCGATCACTGGATCGATTCGTTCTGGGTCGACGTTGCCGATGTACATCATTAGATTGACGACTAGGTCGGAGGCAAGCAGGATATCGTCAGCCTCAATCAGGCGCTCAAATGCTTCATAGGCTGTTGGCCGTGCATGTCGAAGGCAGGCCGCGATGGTGTGAGCAGCGCAGGAGCGGACGCTGAGGACCGGATCGCTGGCGAGCGCAACCAGGTGAGGGCTAACCGTCGCGGTGCGCTCGCCGTGTACGTCATGAACTAGGAGGTCGCCGAGTTCTTCGACGAGGCTGCCTCTTGCTGTGTTTATACCGTGCTGGCGCAGGTCTCGACCGCGGCGTTCCTCATCTTGTGGGGTGAAGACGGGTGAGTTGTCCTTTGGGTCTGGCGCATGCCGGGCCCGGTCTCTGACTAGCTCAACGATGTCGAGAGGTGTCTCAACGAGGAGGCGTCGCACAGACCACCCGAGCCAGCGATCACAGTCGGTGAGCCCGAGGCTCATGATGTGCCGAATGGCATCAAATATCGCCGGCTGGGCAGTGGGTGGGATTGTCGCCTCACCGAATCCCCAAAGGATGGCGCTGGAATAGGCCGGGTTGGTCGTAGCCGTTATCTGCAGCGCTAGGCCGGCAAACCGTTGAGGGTCCTCTTTGGTGCGGTTCTTGAGTGTCTGCGACAGTTCGTGGGCACCGCCGACCGAGCTGCCTCGATCGCGGTCGTTGTCGTGCTTGGCCATGGCGCGAAGCCATTGCTTGTCCGACATCCTCGCGGTTGCCGCATCACCGATCGGAGAGCCGACGGTGTAGCTGATAATCCCAGTCGGGGACGGCGGAACCTCCTCTCCGAACTTCCGTTGGTACTCGGCAAGTCGTCGTGCGCCTAAGGAGCTAAGCCGGTTTCCTTCTAGCGCCGACAAGAACTTGAAGGCGGTGTAGCCAAACGAGTGGAAGCGTTCGTATGGATTGCGGAGGTCTCGCAGTTCATCTTCGAGACGGGCGTGGACCTCTTCGGAGATGAGCGGCGCGATAGCTTCCACAAGCTCTCTAGAGAGCCAGTGAACGTCTGAGAGATAACCGCTTTCAAGACGGCTGCCGCCTTCGAGGATCAACTCCGCCGCCCAGTCGGTGAAGTGCGCAGCGCCGGCGATGAGCGTGCGGAATAGTAACGCTTGAGCGGAGGCGTGGTCGTTTGCCGCGAGGGTACGAAGCACCGGCTCGACCGACTCTGGTTCGGTTGATGCCCACCTGGCGAGCGCATCCGCCGCGCCGTTGTAGAGCGCATCGTCAGCGTTGTCGAACCCCGCTTCTGATCGCAGACGGAGGCTGAAATGATGGTCGTAGAGTGGGCCGTCGCGGCGCCCCTCCATGGAAGTCGACTGCATAACGGCGAGAAGATATGGAACAAAGGTTTCGGCAAAGGCTCGAGGTTCCGCCTTGCTCGTCTCTTTGATGAGCTCACTAGCGTTGTAATCGTGCAAACCGAGAATGCTAACTTTGCCGTCTGGACCCGTCACGAGCGCCGACGGGCTTTCGATGAAGCAGGCGCTGAGCAAGTTGATTGCCCAAACTGGTTCATGCGCGGCCAGGCCATGAACCGAGAGCCAGAGGTTTTTGTCAGCCGGGTCGAGGTCTCCCAATCGCACGGCGCTCAGCACGAGATCAAATAGGGGTCGGTTTTGGTGAAGCTCAGCGCGCTGCGAGAGCCATCGGAGCCACAGGAGGTATTCGGGTAGATCCCGTCTCGCTGTGAGGAGTTCCGCAACTAGAGCGCCATGATCAGCTCCGGCGTTTGCCAGCCAGGTGATGCCTCTTTCGCGCTGGGCCTGATCGTTGCTGTCGAGCCATGTCTCGATGAGTCCGCGCTGGTGAAGCACGTCGAACCAGCTCGGGCGCGCTATTTGCTGCCATAGACGACTGGTCAAAGTCGAGTTGCCTTCGCCGATTCGCAGAACGAGGTCCAGGTCTTCATCCGTCGGTGCGTTCACGTTGGCAAAAACGTTCATGACCGTTTCTTTGATGTGGAGACGGATGGACGATCCCGTCAGCACCGCCTCGACTTCCCTGCGGAAACGCTCTGGATCACGCTCACGCAGCAGTTCAAGAATCTGACGCACCTGAGCCCGTCGGAAAAGCTCTTGCTCTTGTGCGCCGAGGAACTCCACCATTGACTGCTGCCGCGACAACCACTGCCGCGCGAAGGTGTAGTCGAAGAACGTTTCATGAAAGAAGGAGACGCGCTCACCGTCGATAGCCAAGACTTGCTCGGACGCCAGCACCAGGGCATCACGAATGTACTCCTCGGGATCGAGGATCTCGATGGCGACCGAGAGGGCCTGCTGATCGCTTGCGGTGTTAGCGATGCGCGCCAGCACGTCATTGAAGCGAACGTCGGGGCGATAGTCGTTGATGGTCTGGCGCTTGCGCTGCCAGAAAGCCTCGAATAGCGATCCTCGTGAGGTGAAGTTGAGCGCGCCAGGTTGGCTCGCGACAGTTTCGAGGAGCACGAGGTTCAGTGGCGATTTCAGAAGTTCATGTTGCGACGACGTGAGCGCTGTGGCCTCTAGACCCATAGCTTCTAAGGCACCAGTGACGGCCTCATCGGGCAGCGGCTCGACCGTGAGGCGCTCAACGTCTCTCCGGGCATCAAGCCTGCGGATGCGATGATCGTTCTCCACGTCGAAAAGGCGGCAGGCCAGGATAACCCGAACTCCCTCTACTGCCGTAGCCTCGTGGATCAGATCCTCGATGACGTCGTAGCGTTCGGACAGTCGTCCCGATGCGAGTGACACGGCGTCGAGCTGGTCGATGATCAGAAAAGCCTCGCGCCCGTCGGCGGCCATCCGCAGAGACGCAACCGGCGAGCTAGTCAAGCCCAGCTGCGCCCCCAACTCGGCTGTCGAACTGAACGCTCCGCGACGGTCGAGTCGGAATGCCAGGACTTCCGCGCCCTTCGATTCAAGGCCCTTGGCCGCCTGATAGACGACCGAACTCTTGCCGCCGCCCCCAGTGCCAACCACCAGCGCCAGACGCGTTCTGCTCATAAGCTCGATAAGCTCAGCAGATTCTTTGCGCAGGATAGCTGGTGTGAGCAACTCCCTCTCGACGGTACGTCGCCAACTCGTCGTTGTGGCGCGTACCTCATCATGGGCAGTTCGTTTCGCTGTTGCGTGGCGGGCGTAGATGCCGTGAAGAGCCAGTCCTTCAAGCAATTCACGCCTCGTAAGACGCCGACGGAGATTACTTAGCAACACTGCCCCGACAGCGACGGGTAGCAGCGGCTCCGCCGCACCCTCCAGCACTGTAGCGGCGAACATAGCGTTCGTCTTGACGAGCTGCTGTTCGTCACCGACCTCGAACCACATGCCCCGAATCCCTTGCCAGGCCCCCTCCGCGCTGCCAAAGATGTCGGGAGCTGACAGCTCATCGAATACCGGACTCAACTGTTCGGTGAGTTGGTGCGTTACGAATTGCCCGACATCCGCGGACTGCCGAGCCCACTCGCTAAGCACGCGTAGCCGCCCGCAGGGCGTCATTGAGCTGAAGTGATACTCCCGGCCGTCAGTGACATGCCTCGCCGCAGCCGCGAAAATGCCGCGACTCCTCAGGGCTGCGACGGTCCAATGATCGTTGATGCTGTGCTGACGCTTCACCTGCGTGACGGCCACGGTGCCCCATTCATCAACGAAGGTGAACTCAGAACCGTCGGCCAGGTCCGGATCGAGATCCTCGAGGGTAATAGCGCGCCGCTCGTCTTGGATGCACCGCAAAGCGTAGTGAACGGCCCAGGACAACTCATACGTGTTGCCTAGCTTGTCGGCAACCCCGCCGCCGGCGCCATTCCTACGCAGCACCTTCGCCTGCACCTTATCCGCATCCTTCATAGGGACCATTCTCGCCGTTAAACGCCGTCCGTCCCGTACCCGCTCCTTTGGACTCGCCGCTCGGTCGACAGCTACCCAACACGAGTCGCTCCCCCGAGCTCCATCTGGGGTTAACCACTGTTGGTGGACACCTGAAGTAGCGGGATCCTTGGATTCTGCGGGAAGGTGTTCTTGTGAGCACGACAAGACGTAAATTCACTCCGGAGTATCGA
>NZ_JBEPOZ010000051.1:0-5742 GCF_040547005.1 Arthrobacter sp. UYCu712 | reverse complement strand
TGGGTCGCCCAGGAACTCAACGACCGGCCACGCAAAAGACTAGAGTTCAGAAAACCGGTCGAAATGATCGAAGGACTCCTGTTGCAATGACCGCCTGAATCCGCCGATCCCCCAACGGGCGGGGCTGTGCAGACGGCTTCGGACATTCCGTGCAGTCGACTTCGGAAACTGACACACGACTCCGCGAAAACTAGAGCGATACCGTCGCAGTCGGTGCCCGGCCGGTGAGACGCCTCGTATCCCTCGGCTTGCAAGACGAAAGAATCGGACGGATTCATACCAAGGATCGTGGCAAGGACGTCTGTGGTTCGGCTGGCGGGGTCTCACCGCCATTCTCGGCAGCATCCTTGGATAGCGGCCCCATCTGCAAAAGCATCTCCGTTTGCCACGGGCATCCCACCCATCCGGCATACTCCGCCCGGGATTCGTGACCGCCGGCCGACATCCCGGGGCCGGGCATCTCGAGTGTCAATGCACCTTCGAAAACACGGGAACCGTTCGGCTGGCAAGCAACAGTGTCTTTACGCCCCGGACAACGAGCCAGAGCCGTTAGCGCCGGATCCTGTTCCATTGTTCGTGACGGGCCTAGTAGATGACGGTGCCGGTGGTCGCCACGGTGGTGCCGGCAATGGCGTTGCGGCCGCTGACCTCGAGCTGGATTCCTGTCCGCCGCAGCGGTGTCTCCAAGGCCGTGGAGAGGTCCGGAATGACCCTGGTGTTGATGCTGTGGAGGACGTCCTGGATGTCGGCGCGGCTGTTAACCGTGACTTTCATCGTGAGATCCGGTTCCATGGCGGTGCCGCGCAGCAGCACCGAGGAACCCACCACCCCGGGCAGGGTATTGATCTGGTTTTCCACCGCGGCGCCCAGCACCGAGGCATCACATAGCGTGGTTCCGGAGGCAGGATCCTGATGCAGCCGGTACCTGTCGGCGGGATTCCTTCGTGGAATCTGTGCCAGAATCCACAACAACCCCACGGCGCCCATGAGAACCCCGGCCACCAGGACAATGGCCGTAACAGAGGCCGGCTCGAAGACCGTGTGCAGGTCCCCTGTCACTACGGGACCCTCTGCAGGGCTCATGGCGTGCAGCGTTCCGCTGGCCGCCAGCAGTATCAGAACGCCGCCGGCCAGGGCGAGAATGCCAAGGATGAGGAGCCAGGTGCGATTCAGCGCTCCGGCGTGTTGTCGCATGGGGTGCCTTCTTTCCGGAATACGGGAGGATGGTTGCCTCGGTCATTCCTTGGACCGGACGGACGCGGTGACCTTCGGGACCGGGTTGAGCCCGGCACCGGCCAGGCGTTCCCTGACCACGGCAATGACACGCCCGCGCAGCTCCCCTGTTTCGTGCAGAGCCGTGGTCACGTTCAGGTGGACCGCGCGTGCCGAGGCCGCGGCCGATGCTGAACCGACGCCGTCGACATATTCACAATGCGCCGCCGCGTACCGCGCAACGGCCCGCCGCGTCATGACAATCTCCTGCGCGCCCGCCACCGGGACCTGGCCCACGTCCCCGGGCGCCTGCAGCCGCAGCGCGTTGAAGCGTCCCGGAACCAGTGCTGCCGCCATCAGGACGACTCCCACGACCGCCGCCGCAGCCCCCACGGCCCAGACTCCCGGATCGTTCCAGGTCAAACCGGTCAGCCAGTCCCGGGGGCCGGCCAGATACACCGGCCACGAACCAGTGACCAGCCGGGCCACGGCCGCCCACACCAGTGCCACGCCGGCGGCCAGAAGCAGCGTTCCCAGGATCAGGGCAGGAACAGCCCGGCTGGGACGGTGCCGCAGGGGTGTGGCTTTCCCATCGTGCCGGCTCACAACAGCCTCCGGCTGCCGGAGGATTCACCGGCAGGCTTCAGCCAGGACACGGTGATGTCGACCTGGCGGACCTCCACCCCGGTCAGGGCGTTGACGCGTTCGCTGATCCGGCGGCGCAACTGCTCGGTTACCTGGCGCAGCGGTACCGGATAGAGCAGCCCGATTTCCACGCTGAGCACGGCGATATTGCCCGCAAGCTCCACCGTGGCTTTGGGCCGGGCTGAAAAGTCCGAATGTGCTCCGATGCCCAGAAACCCTCCTGAGGACCCTCCGGCAAAGGACTCTTCGCCGGCGACCTGACCGGCGATCTTCTCCACCACCTTCCGGTCAAGGACAGTGCGCCCCCGCGAATCCAGGTCCCGGGAGCCGGCATGGGCTGCGGGGGTAATCATCGGCTGGATGCTTTGCCGAACAGGGCCTGCAGATCCAGTTTGCCTTCCGCAACACGGCCCACCACCAGCCCAATCAGGCCAAAGAGGAGCGCTATCACCAGGGCTGTGAAACCTCCGAAGGCCAAAACGATTCCTAATACCAGACCGACTGCCAGACACCATCGTGTAGTGGACATGCGGCACTCCTTCCAAAATCGGTAACCGCCCGAAAACAGGGCGGAGCGGGTGAGGTGGTCACTCCAGAGGTTTCCTGGCGTCCTCTTCGGGTCGCTCCTCCTCGGGCAGATGAACATCGGTGACGTGGACGTTCACTTCCAGCACCTCCAGACCGGTCGCGCGCTCCACAGACTGGATGACATTGCGCCGGATACCCTGGCTCACCTCGACAATGGACGTTCCGTACTCGACGACGATGCTCAAGTCGATGGCGGTCTGGCGTTCGCCCTTCTCCACGCTCACCCCGCCGCTGACATTGGTCTGGGAACCGGGAATGCGCTCGGTCATCGCGCCGAACGCACGCCGGGCAGCGCTGCCCATCGCATACACGCCGGGAATTTCACGCGTGGCCATGCCGGCCAGCTTCTGGACCACGGTTTCCTCAATGGTGGTATCCCCCCGGTCCGTGTGCAGCAGGTCAGTGCTGCGGCGGGTCTCAACGGGGGCGTTCCGTTTCTGCTCCTCCTGGGTTGCCACCATGCCTCCGGACTGTCCTGGGAGCTGCGGGGCTTCTGTCACGGGAACCATCTCCTCAATCAACCGATGCGATTTTGCCTACATGGTTAAAGACGCACGTCACCACCAAACGTCACGCACAAAGGCAAACTGTTTTGTCCCTGCTTCCCCCCGCACCGGGCATTCCCATTACCGGCCCCGTCTGAAAATATTGGTCTTAAGCTCCGGAACCCGGGTGGCGCGGTTCGGGGGCAAAAGGGGATAGCGGTGACGATGGATGAGCGTGAACCCGTTGTCCTGACCCGGCCCGAGGATCTGGACGAGGCGACCGTCGCCGCCCGGGCCCAGGACGGCAATCTGGACGCCTTCGTCAAGGCGTATCAGGGCAGACTTTTCCGTCTCGCTTTCCGGATGCTCCATGACCGGGGAGAGGCCGAAGACGTCGTGCAGGACACCCTGGTGGCCTGCTGGAGAAAGCTGCCGCTGCTGACAAGCGTGCAGGCTTTCAGCGGGTGGCTTTACCAGATGGCCACCAACCGCTGCCTGGACAGTCTGCGTCGACGGTCCAGTCAGGCGCAGGTCGTCCAGGAACCGGCGACTCAGCAAACAACCGCGGATTCCTTCACCGGACCGGGAGCCGGAGGCGATCCCGCCCGCGAAGCGGAAATCTCCTGCAAGATCGACGCCCTGGCCGCAGCGCTGCTAACCCTCCCGCCCGGGCAGCGCGCCTGCTGGCTCCTGCGGGAAATCCACGAATGCAGCTACGCTGAAATAGCCGCAACGCTGAAGGTTAGTGAACCGACGGCCAGAGGCCGCCTCGCCAGAGCACGCACACAACTCGCGGAAAGGATGAGTCAATGGCAATAGACGAAACCATCCCCCGCCTGGGCTGTGGGCGCAGCATCGACGAGGTCTGGGCAACCATCAGCCAGCCCTCCACCGCCATTGAAAACGGCTGCGCCCATTGCCGGACGGCACGGGCCAGCCTGGCAAAGCTCGCGGAGGCCACCGGTACGCTTCGGGACAACGATGCAGAAGACCCTTCGCTGCAGCCCCATCACGCCGTCAAGGACGCCATCATGAACCTGGCCCGCGCCGAAGTCCGAAGGGGCAGCCGGCTCCCCGTCTACCGGTCTGGCCAGGGGGGCATCACGATCAGCGAACAAGCCATCACTTCAGTCATCTGGTTCGGCGCCGATGCCCTTCCGGGAGTACGCGCCCGTCGCTGCCGCGTCCATCCTGCCCCGGATACCGCGGACGACCCCCGCCCGGCCGGGACCGCCGACATCTCGGTGAACCTTCGAATCGCCGTGGCCTCCGACACCGACATCCCCGGAACCGCCGAGCTGCTGCGTCAGCGGATCATCAGCATGATCACAGCACACGTCGGACTCAACGCCGGAGCCGTCAACATCACCGTGGAGGATCTCTACGATGTCTGAGCGTCCCCTCGAAGCCCGGCTGATCAGCAGCGACCTTATTGCCGACCTTGCTGCCCGCACCGCCCTCGATACACCAGGTGTCCTCCGGCTCGAACCGACCCTGAAGAACCTCCTCACCCGCCTGAGAAAAGGAACAATCCAAAATCTCCGCAGGGCAGACACCCGCACGACTCCCGGCCGGCACGATGGCGTCTTCGTCACCGTCCACAACGGCATCGCCGACGTCCAGCTCGACATCGCCACCGATATCGCCTTCGCAGCCCTGAGCGTCGCCCAGGCCGTGCGGGAGCAGATCACCCGGGCCATCAGCCACACCGGCCTCACCCCCGGGCGCATCGACATCTCGGTCCTGGCCATAGAGCACCCACCCACCGCCGCAGCGGCCCGTCCTCCCAAGCCCCTCTGATCCAGAACACCAGCATGAACTCTGAACCCAACAACCAGGAAAATCCTGCCGAAGGAAACGCGAACGGAACCGGCCGGCACCAAGGCAGGACATTCTGGGCAACGGCCATCCTCCTCCCGCCGGCGCTGCTGCTCTGCGGCGTCTGGCTGCTGCTGATTGCCAGCTACCTTCCCGCCACCGTGTTCTTCTTCGCCGCCATGGCCTCTCTGGCCTACTTCGCAGCCAGACGCCGGCGCGGCCGCAAACCGAAATAGACGCCGGACGGCCTTCCGGCCGTCAGGCCAACTTTCCCTGTTGGAGCAGGTCTCAGCTTTAAGCATCGGGTGCCGTCTGCCTGTTTTTACCTCCGGGGTGTGTGGAATGCTTCAGCCATGCCGTTCTACGTCGAATACACCGTTAATCAGAAATGCCGACATCCGTTCTGCGCTGGACGGCGCTGACCGGGAGGAAGCTCTGAGCAGGGCCACCGATGCGGTGAGGGAGGCCGGGTGCCGGGCCGCCCTGCTGCGCTCCGAGGCCACAGCGAGTACCTCCTTCGGCCAGGGTGTCTTGGTTGCCCGATGTTCGGAAACCGGGCTGGGAAACGCTTTAGGACAGCCTCGGGTGCCGTGCCCGGGCCCGGCTCCGGAGGGCCCCGGGGAGCGTTAGGGTCTGTCTCTGGAGTCGTACCCGGCAAAGGCGCTGATTGAGGGCCCGGGCCGAACAGCTCAGTTAGGCGAACCGCCGAAGCGGCGCCGTCGTCAGGGCTGCCCGGCGGCGTGGTGGGCGGCCATCTGGGTGGGGTGAGGCCGGTGGTGTAGGCCATGGTTCAGGGTCATGATTGTTGCGCCTGGTTGTCTTGGGTGAGGTCGAGGCGGGTGTTCATGTCGAGGTGGAATTTGAGCTGCCGCGGAGATCTCGGACAGTGGGCCCTCTTAAAATGAGGGTCTACCGAAGGTAGAGATCAGCATGACCGCATCACGCAAGCGATTTGCCCAGGAGTTCAAGGACGAGCTGTGCCGGGAGGTGATCA
>NZ_JBEPOZ010000050.1:0-5815 GCF_040547005.1 Arthrobacter sp. UYCu712 | reverse complement strand
CGCACGGCACGCTCACGCTGATCCTCGGGGTATCGCTTGGGCATAATCGCTATCCTTCACAAAAAAGGAAGCGGCATCAAACCCGGTACGGTTCAAAATTTGATCGCTACGTGGCGGGGCTTTGTGATCGCTCGGTGCGCATAAGTGCCCGAAGGCCGATCCCCATCCGGGCGTGCGGGCGATGGACGCTGCTGGCGACAGAGCTTTCACAGCGTTGCTAGATTGAGTCCGTGAAACATAAGGACAGCAGTGACCCCGTCTTCAATCAACTGCTGTCGTTGATTGAAGAGCACGGGTGGGCGGTACGTCATGTCGGCGCGGGTGATGAGGCTGC
This sequence comes from Arthrobacter sp. UYCu712, assembly GCF_040547005.1. Taxonomy (NCBI): domain Bacteria; kingdom Bacillati; phylum Actinomycetota; class Actinomycetes; order Micrococcales; family Micrococcaceae; genus Arthrobacter; species Arthrobacter sp. UYCu712. Next base: position 5,481 of record NZ_JBEPOZ010000050.1, on the reverse strand, counting down.
CTTTTCCTACACCGTTGGCCTGACTGCCCTTGAGCATCCGGAGATTGTTATGGAGGGCCTGCCGTTCGAGGTGGCTCAAGCCTTCCTGAACCTCATGGGTGAAGAGGTGAAAGCAGGTAAGCGCTTCATCCCGGGAAGCATCACCACCGACCTCACCGAACCTCCTGCTCCCATCGCTTTCATCTCGGTAGAAAACATCACGGGACTGACAGCGGTGGCAGACGTGTACGGCGAAGTAAAGGCCCTACAAGCAATTTGGAGTGACTCCACGGGACGATTGCCCTGGGAGTCGTCCTACCGCAACCCTGCGGATGCGCAACCTCTTTTGGGTCCAGTACCCGAGTCCTTCAAGTAGATTTCTAGTCTTTCGCTTGATCGCAACACTGCCCGGTAGAGGATCCTTCACCGGACACCTCAGCGGAGGGCGAGAATTGCCCCATGAGATCGCTGCCCGGTCGTTGTCCTTGCGTGCCTCTCAAGGACGTCGAAGCCCGCGGCTACTAGCTCCTCGCAGAGGTCACTCACGGGCCACTGGTATGCCGGTACGACGGCATGATCGAACTTCTCGACGGTGTGACCATCGAAGAACCCGATCAGCAGGGCGCCCCCAGGGCTGAGGACTCGCTGGAATTCCAAGAGAGGAGTGCGGATCGTGTCTGGCTCATGGTGGATCAGTGAGTACCAAGCGAGCACTCCACCAATTGTCCCGGTACTGACATCAAGAGCGTCGAGGCTGCCTGTCCGGAACGGAATGCCGGGATAGGCAACGCGGGCGTGCTCGATGAACTCGGGAACCAGATCCACTCCGAGTGCAGGAATCCCAGTTTCGTTGAGAAAGTTCGTCCAATGCCCCGGACCGCAGCCGGCGTCGAGTACCGCACCCTCGACACCATCCGCCCAAGTCGCCACCAGTTGACGATCTGAAGGGTGCATGGCCGCCATTGAAGCGAAGCGTTCAACGTATTCCCCCGCCCTGCTCGAATACGCATCGCTGACCACGTTGACCATGCGTTCGAGTCTAGGCAAGCTACGGGTAAATGCCCCGGTAGCCGATCGGCTAACGAACAGACAGTGGCGCCGCACCAGACACGCGGGCAGCAAAGTCGTGAGTTTGGTAAGCGTGCGCGGAGCTTTTCATCAGGACTCTTCCTTCGGAGATCCATCATTTGACGATCACAGCAGGGTCGCACTGGAACACGGCAGGATCTTGTTTCAGAAGGTCCAGCGCGCAGCGGCTCTTCCGGCCGTCAAACACGACTACGGCATACCCGGGCTCTCTCGGTCGCCTCGGAGCATGATTGATGAGCAGAACCTTTCCGCCCTTGGACTCCACCCGGGCTGTGACCTGTGCTTCGACTCTGGGTCGGTGCACCAGGTAGTTATGGGTCACCCCCACCCCCAGCGCCAGCAGAACGATGACCGCGAACACGATTGGCACTCTGCGCTCCAGCATCTTCCTGCGCTGCGACCGACGCTTCCGCGGGCGCTTCTCACCAGCCCCGCTATTTGGGCTGATCATGCGACATGTGATGGATGTTGAGGTTGCCGGTTCCTGGTTCCTGGGAGCCACGCAGCCGGCGCAGCTTCTTGCCACGGTACTCATCGCGGGCCAGCTTATAGATCATTCCTCTGCACTCTCTTCTTTCTGCCTGGGGACGTGGCTGCCGTGCATGACTTAGCCCGCAAGCCGATCCTCTACCGGACACTGTTGGATGCGGGTCACCCCAGGACAAGCTCCGGTGTATATCGTGTTGTTTTTCCGGTGATGAGTTGCCATGAGTGTGGTGCAGGTGAAGAAGCGCCGGTGATGGCGGCTAGGGCGCATGCGGCGCCTTGTTGGCGAAGGTTCTGTTGAACGGTGGTCACCTGTTTCACTGACGCGGCATCGGAGGCATCCCAGCCCGTCACGGCAAGGCTCCCTGGAACGTGAATGCCGGCTTTCGATGCGGCCTCTAAAGTTCCCAGGGCTAATTCATCACTCATCGCGAGAATGGTGTCTGGAGGATTCGGGCGAGCCAGCAATCGGCCGGCGGCTCGTACTCCTTCACCAAAACTGTTGATGGAGCAAGAAGCCACTTCAACATTCTCCCATTGGAACCCTGCCGCGGTGAGTGCGTCCTGGTATCCCAGGAGCCGGTTACGCGTGACGGGGAACGTCGCTGTCGCCGGGTCAGGACCCATGCTGATCATCTCGACTCTTTCCTTGGTGAAGGGAAAGGTGATGATGGCAGGGCGTTGGCTCTGTTGTAGGCCTAATGCTGCGACCGCTTGTGCAGCGGCGCGATCGTCGATGCCCACCAGACCGAATGCCTTTTTCTTTGGTCCGGCATGGATGATGGCTGGCCTCCCAGTCAGGGCAAGGGCCTCAAGTACCGGGTCATCGTCCGTCGTGGTCCACACAACGAAGGCATCTACCGCTGCTGCGCGGATGCGCTGATCATCGTCAGCAGATCCGTTGGTCGGGAGAATGGTCATGGCCAAACCATGTTCCGCACAGACATCTGCGATCCCGGCAAGAAAGCATGTCGCCTGGGGGTCATCGAAGGCGTAAGGCAGGGTCTCTCCCAGAACGACCCCGAGAGCGCCGCTGGTTCCCGTGCGCAGCGACCGGGCGCTGGGGTCGGGCCCTGGATATCCGAGCACCTCGGCGGCGGTAAGGACTTTCTCCCGGGACGCCGCCGAGACGCGGGAGGGCGTGCTGTAGGTGTAGGAAGCGGTCATCACCGAGACTCCAGCCTCGCGGGCTACCTCACTGAGGGTGATTTTGGATTCCGGTGCTGCAGGTGACATAGGACCAGCCTACTTGTGTATCGTTACACATATGATTCGTTCCTCATCGCAGTCCGCTCATAGGTTGGCGTGGGCGTCCTATGCGTCCTTTGCAGCGTTCGGTGTTTTCTGGGGCACCTGGGGTGCGAGTATTCCAAGAATCAGGTCCCAAGCCGGCATTTCGGACGGGCAGCTCGGCACGGCACTGTTGTTCATCGGAGCCGGGGCGCTGCCGGCGATGCTTCTGACCGGCAGGATCATTGACCGCTTCGGAGTGCGGATCACCGCGGCCGTCACACTCATTCTGCTGGGGGCCTCCGGACTGATCGTGGCCCTTGCCGCAACGGGATTCGCCAGCCTGTGCTTCGGGTTGCTCCTGGTTGGTGCGGCCAGTGGTGCGGCCGACGTGGCGATCAATTCGGCGGCAGGATCCGCGGAACAGCTTGCTGCCACACCAGTGATCACCCGCTCCCATGGCATGTTCTCCGCATTCGTGGTGGTCTCCAGCCTTGTTGCAGGCCGGTTGACTGCGCTGGGCGCCGGCACTACGTTCTCCTTCGTTCTGGTTATTGCCGCGTCAATGATCGCCAGCGGGTATCTGCTCCATGCTTCTTCTTCTTCTGCTGAAGTGCCCAGCGCTCGACAGCGCATTAGGGCGGAAACGGGCGACCTGCGTCATCGCCGCGCCGACCCCGCTTCAGGTATTCCTGTTCTGCCGATCTTGCTGGTGGGAATTCTTGGGGCGATGGCCTTTGCTAGCGAGAATGCCCATCAGAGCTGGGCGGCCGTGTTCTTCGAAGACGAACTAGGCACCGGGGCGGCCCTGAGCTCGGCCGCTCCCGCAATATTCGCTGCCGTCGTCGCCATCACACGCTTCAGCACCGGAGGACTACAACCGGCCCACGCAACAAGAACCCTGGTCCTCGGCGCCACCGCAGCCAGTGTCGGTGCGACGATACTCGCGGGCGCACCAAACGTTATCGTGGCCTTGATTGGCCTGGCAGTAGCCGCCGCCGGCACAGCAGTGCTGTACCCAACGTTGCTGGGTATCGTCTCCCGCTCCACCGAAGACGCCACCCGCGGACGGGCAACTTCCCTACTCACCACGATTTCCTACCTTGGATTCCTCTTGGGCCCCGTCTATGTAGGACTGTGGTCCGAAGCCGCCGGACTGCGCGCAGCGATGGCCGCCATAGCGGCCCTGTGTGCGCTCCTACTTGCCCTCACGCCGGTCCTCCTGCGGATCCGGCGGAAGCTCACCGATCCCTCCTCGCCACCGCACATTGCGAATACCGCGAATACCGCCCACCACCCGAAACAGGATGATGATGCTCGAGAACATGATCTGGCTGAATGAACCAGCCCAATGGGAGAACAACCCGAACGAACTCACCGTGGTCTCTGATCACGACACAGATTTCTGGCGGGAAACTTTCTACGGCTTCACGCACGACACAGGGCACTTCCTCCACCGTGAGGTGGTGGGTGACTTCACGGCTACGGTGAGGATATCCGGCGACTTCACGACGCTCTACGACCAAGCCGGACTCATGGTTCGAGCCAACAAGCGAACCTGGATGAAAACCGGTGTCGAGTACACAGATGAGGCACTCCACCTCAGCACCGTGATCACCCATGAAACGTCGGACTGGTCCGTAACGTCGCTGCCGAGTACCCCGGACGAGATAACGATGCAGGTAACCCGCCAAGGCAATGCCCTTCGGACCCAGTACCTTCATCCCCAAGGGATGATAGGACAGTGGCGCATGCTGCGCCTTGGGCACCTGCCACTCGAAGTCTCCTGCCAGGTCGGGATGATGATGTGCTCACCAGAACGCGGTGGACTCCGCGCCCGGTTCAGGGATTTCAGCATCACCCCATCCCAGCGCATCGACCTACACCCTCACCAGAAACGCTAATCGCCTCGAATCGGCGTCCGAGGGCGTCGTCGTTTACCCACCGAAGATCCTCGGCGATGTCTTTAACGTCGCGGTAAGGATCCTTCATCGGACGCTACGCGCGCCTGCCTCGGGCACGAGCCTTAATCGCTGAGATCACTTCACTCTTGGCCTCCGCGTACGCATTCATGTCGTCCCAGGCTTGAGTGAGCAGAACCCGTTTGTTGCGTTCGTAGAGGGCGCGGTCGTCTGCATCCGTGCGTAATTGGTCGCGGAGCAGAAGGTAGTCATCAACGGCAGGATCGCCTCTCTCGAGAATGTGCACATGCACGTCGCGTGCTGGCGTGCGCACCATGCGGTGCCCTGGCTCGCGAACCCTGAGCTCGTAACCGGCCGCCACTAGTACATCGAGGTAGTCCTCCTCCGCGGTGATGTCCTGAACTGTCACAACGATGTCGATGATTGGTTTCGCTGCCAGCCCAGGGACTGAAGTCGACCCAATGTGTTCGATTCCGACCTCTGTTGCCGAAAGCGCAGCGCCAATCCGGCGCTGGTGATCGAGGTACATGCTGGGCCAACGATCGTCGTAGTTCTTCAGGCCGAGCTGGCGGTTCTCGATACCTCCGATCAGCTCAACCTCTGCAGCGTCCGGCCGGCGTGGCTTGAGGTTATCCATCACGTTAATATCCTCCCATTCACAAACAGAAGACTCTTGTGCATGAACCGTCCCGGGTTTGATGCCGCTATCTTCTTTGAGAAAGATAGTGACTATGCCCAAGCAGTTCCCGCCCGAAGTCCGTGATCGTGCAGTGCG
>NZ_JBEPOZ010000049.1:0-6118 GCF_040547005.1 Arthrobacter sp. UYCu712 | reverse complement strand
AGTGAATTTACGTCTTGTCGTGCTCACAAGAACACCTTCCCGCAGAATCCAAGGATCCCGCTACTTCAGGTGTCCACCAACAGAGGTTAACCCCATTTGGTCGGCCACTTCCTACGTTTGGCGCCCATGCCCTGAGCCTAACGGCGAGGTCAATAGTTCCCTTGAGGAAGACCGGAACTAGGTGGGGGCATCGAACGTCGAAACAGTCCCCGCACAGCTATGACGGCTACCCGGCGGACGATACCGGAGCATGGGTAGATTATCCCTACGGTCTGCCTCTCTGGATCGATGATCCATAACGATCTTTTGTAAGTTTCGTTTTATCGGATGACCGGTGCAGCGCCCGGTAGAGGATCCCTTACTGAACGGTGAGGTGCTCTCATGAGCGGGCGAATCTTCAAATAGAATGACTTCATGCTTGAGATTCGACCCAACTGTGAATGCTGCAACCGTGATATTGCACCGGCTGATGAGGCATTTATATGCACTTTTGAATGCACATGGTGCCCAAGTTGCGTCGAACGGTTCCCCAATCGGGCCTGTCCTAACTGCGGCGGCAACCTTCAACTCCGTCCTACCCGCCCAGCAGCAGCGTTGGTGTCCAATCCACCCAGCACGGTAAGGGTTGTATCCCCTCGATGCTATGAGCAGCTCGCCACGATCTAACGAACGCCGTGGTGAGACGCTAAACCTCATCTGCCCGTAAGCCGATCCCCGACCGGGACGCCCTGCGGCATGGCGCGCTAGCTGGTGTGGTCCGCCCAGCGCTGCGCTGATCGCGGTGAACTACCTGCTCGTACGTGACGCCAGGTGAGTAGCGTTGCAATAAGACACATAAGCGCTGCTCCTGTGAAGGCTACTCCGTGCGTGGTGGAGGGCCCGCTCACATCGAGTGCGACGAGGGCCGCCAAGCCGATGGTGTTTCCTGTTTGCTGAGCTGTGGTCAGGACGCCGGAGGCGACCCCGCTCAGCGCGGCGGGGAAAGCTTCGGTCACGAGATCCGCGACAGTGCTGATGGCGACACCCATGCCGGCGCCAAAAAGCACACTGATGGACATGATCAGGGACGTACTGCCGAAGGCTGTAGTTCCTGCCAGTGCTCCCAACGCGACGGTCATCACGGCCACGGCACACATTGCAGCGCCCTTAGTGCTGATCTTCTGACTGAGGTGGTGCGTGTTCGCGGAAGCGATGAACGCTGCGACCGACATCGGCAGAAACGCCAGGCCTGTGCCCAGTGGTGTGAGTTGTTGGTGGAGCTGGAAGTACAGGGTGAGGAAGTAGAACGCACCTGTCATCGCTCCGCCGATGAAGAACATCGCTGCGGGCAGGACCCATAGGTTCTGCCCTTCGAGATGCCGCAGGGGAATGAGCGGCTCCGGTGACCACTTGCTTTCGATCAGGACGAACAGCACCATAGCCACCACCGCGATGGCGGCCCAAGCTCCAGGACCGACGCTGAGCAGCGGCGATTCGATGGTCGCGAACACCAGGGTCAGGGAGGTCACAGCGACCGTGCCGGCAAGGGCTCCGGCGGTATCCAGCCGCCGTCCGCGTCCTGCGGTCTCTCTGGTGGGTGGAAGGGTGGCGATGAGGGCGATGAGGCCAACGGTGAGTGGAACGTTGACCAGGAGCGCCCATCTCCACGTCGCTCCCTCGACGAGGAGCCCTCCAGCCAGGACTCCGATAGCACCACCACTACCGGAGGCGGCCCCCCAAAGCCCGAACGCCCGGGCCCTTGCGGGCCCTGATGGGAAGTGAGCGGAGAGCATGGAGAGGGTGGCCGGGGACATGAGGGCTGCTCCGACGCCCTGGCTGACTCGCGCGCAGGTCAGCGTCGTGGCATCAGGTGCCATTCCTCCCAGGGCGCTCCCCGCGGCAAGAACAATCGTCCCAACGAGCAGGACCCGTCGTGCCCCGTACCTGTCGGAGAGTTTGCCGGAGAGCAGCAGGAGCCCTGCGATAGGTATGGCGAACGCGTTCACGACCCAGGGCAGGTAGGCGGCTGCTATATCGAGCTCAGCAGCGATCTCGGGCAGGGCGACGGTGAGGATCGAGCTATCAAGGACCACGATCAGTTGCGCCAGGCAGCATGCGGCCAGCAGAAGGGTTGATGGTTTCACGGGTGCAGGCGGATGAGGACGTTACCCCGGTACCGGCCTTCAAGGAGACCGTCCAGGACAGTAGGAGCTACGTCGAGGCCGCCGTCGACGATGGTGTGCGGGAAGACGAGCCTGTCTTCGGCGAGCCACTGCCCGTAGTGAGAACCCCAGGCTGCGAGCTGATCGGGGGTGTGGTGGGTCGAGAACGGGCGGATGGTGAGTTGTTTGACGATCGCGGTCATGATGTCCAGCCGAGGGGAGCCTTGATCACCGCCGGCGATCTGTCCGGCCAGCGCGCCACAGAGCGCGAATCGGGCACCTGGTGCCGCTGCCTGCACGGCTGCCTCGAATTGTGATCCGCCGACAGTGTCGAAGAAGACGGAAATCCCCTCCGGTGCCAGGTCGGCGAGTTGTTCTTCGACGAGTCCGTCCCGGTAGTTGATGCCGGCGTCGAAACCGAGCTCGTCCACGAGGTACTTAACCTTCTCCGGGCTGCCGGCACTACCGATGACCTTGGCGGCGCCCAGTGCCTTCGCGATTTGCCCGGCCAGGGATCCCACTCCGCCTGCAGCTCCACTGACAAACACCACGTCCCCTTCCGTCACAGCGGCAATGTCCGCCATCCCGTGGAACGCGGTCACGCCCTGGTTCAGGACGTATTCCCTGCCCGGCAGATACTCCATCGGAACCGGGTAGAACGCCGAAGCCTCATCAACGCTTTCCTCCTGCCATCCCTTCATGTGCTGCACAACAGTGCCGACGGGCAGGTCGGCAGCTGACTCGATCACGGTGCCGACAGCACCTCCCCACAATGCTTTTCCGAGGGGGTACGCCGGCATCGGCAGTCCCGGGCTCTCACTCATCAGGTCAGCCATGACAGCGGTGACCTGCATGAAGTCGTTGAGCACCCTGACCTGCCCGACTTGCAGCGGGGAGCGTTCACCCTCCTGAATGCTCACACACCTCGACGGCAGGACCTCCGGTCCGGGGCGGTGCTGGGAGAGGACAACTTCGCGGGAACTGGTGGATGAAGCGAACGTCATGATCGTGGCCCTTGTGAGTAGGAGAATGCCCGGGCCGTTTCCCGGACGAGACCCACCGTAGAAGGACTACCGGACAGCTCTTGTCCGGTAGGGACGGCAGGATGGGGAGCATGTGGGACACCTCCGAACGACTGCTGAAACTCCTGTCCCTCCTACAGCTACAGGGGAGCTGGAGCTCTGATGCCCTGTGTAAGGAACTGTCGGTTACGTCCCGGACCATCAGCAGGGACATCGTCAGGCTCCGGAACCTCGGCTACCCCGTGACGACGACGAAAGGACTCGGCGGCGGGTACTCGCTTGAAAAGGGAGCGGTTCTTCCGCCGATCATGTTCAACCTGGAAGAAGCTACTGCGGTCCTACTGGCCCTCCGCCTCAGTCCCACCTCTAAAACCACCGGCCGGGTGGATGCAGCGACTGCCCTCGAGAAGCTGCACTACGCGATGCCCAAGCCCCTCAAAGCGGCGACACAAGCCCTGGCAACCCACAGCACCTCCCTCGACCTTGGAAACCTCGTCACCGACGAGGCCCCGGACACCGACGCTGGAACTCTCTTGTTGCTGAGTAGGTCCTGCCGGGACCGACGGCAGGTCACCTGCACGTACCAGCACCACAATGGACATACTCGCCCTCGCCGCATCGAACCCCTCCACTTGGTGCACACCATGAACCGCTGGTACCTCATTGCCTACTGCACCCAGGACGAGGACTGGTCCATCCTCAGAGTCGACCGCATCTCCGACCCCGAGCTTTCACCCCACTCCGCCCACGCCCGACAGCCACCAGCAGAGAACCTTGACGAATACGTCAGCCGTGCCGTGTCAGCAGGATGGCAACAGGTCACAGCAACCGTCCGAGTTCACGCACCGAGGGCGAACATCATGCACTGGATTTCCCCAGCATGGGGCACAGTCACCGAAGAAACTAGTCGAACCTGCATAGTGCGGGCCGGCGCCGACAGTTACGACGCCATCGCACGGTGGCTACTCCTCACCACGGCAGAAATCACCGTCCTCACCCCACCGGAACTCGCACACGCCTTCCAGGACATCGCGAACCAAGCCCAACGAACAGCCGATTCCTGACCTGCTCCAAACGCCCGTAAAGGGATCCTTTATCGGTCGCTTTTAGACAGCGCCCCGGCGGCGGCGCCCGTGTCCTTCCCCCGGCTAAGCTGGAGCCACGTAGCCATTTAGGTGGGGGGACCTCAATGACAGATCTTCAGCACGCCGAGAAATCTGAAAGCACAACCACGTGGTCGCGGCGCTGTCGGCGCATGACGCTGATCTACGGCGTCGCAGTTTTCGTCTTCCAGCTGCCTTTGATTGTGGGTCTCTTCCTACTCAGCTTCTGGCTCCTGAACGTTGCCGGGCCGCTTTTGCGAGGGGACGTCGCATTCGGCCATCCTGCCTACGAATATCTGCAGAGCTCGAAAGACCTGCTTGTCGCAGCCTTTGGAGTGCTGACCGCGACACTGGCCCTCTCCTCGGTCCTGCTGCACCGCTGGTGGAAACGCTCTACGGCAGCCCTGGGTCCAATGCCGGCGGAGCTGCGTCCGAAGACCTTCAAGGCCTGGACCCGGCAGAGGCGAATCATTAAAGTCACCTACCTCGCAGGCGGGGCAGCACTCCTGTGGATATTGGTCCTGACGGTGACCAAGGTTGCCTCCGGGGTGCAGGCCTACGAAGCATGGGCCGCCCTTGGCGAAGTCGGGTTCGACGATCCAGGCTACGACGAAGCGCACTCCCTGCTCGATATGTCCATTGCCCTGGGCGGTGTCGGTGCCATCGCTTTCAGCATCCTCAGCGTTTCCTGCTGGCGTAGCTACGGTCGGGTGCAACAGGTGCTGGGTCCAGAACCTGCCCGAGTCACGATCCGCGAACTGGACGAACTAAACGTCAACCAAAGGGATTAGTTAGCCGAGTGCATAGCGCCCGCTCAGGATCCTTGAGCGGACGCACCGGCTGCTGACGGTTCGCAGTGATGCCGGCCTTTTGCAGCGCTGTTTGGTGAGCAGCGCACAGTGGCTTCAGCTGGTGCCTCTAATGTGGATCCATGGTGAACAAATCTGATGTTCGTGGCGCTGTGCCTGCAGATGCGCCAGCACGCCGCACTGTCGGTGATAAGGGTGGAATATGGATGCTCGCGGCAATAGCCCTGACGTTCCTCACGGTCGGGCTGTGGGGTGGGGCCGGCGGTGTCTACTCCGCACATCAGGATCGTGAGCTGGTGTCCAACGGAGTCCACAGCATCGGCAGGGTCACGGCGGTCAATTTCAAGACCTACCGATATAGCAAAGTGTTCACAATCACGACTGTCCCCTTCGTCGCCGGTGATGGCCGACAGTATTCGGCCGAGGGGCGTGAGAGATACAACGAGAGGCGCGATGGACCTAGGAACGAATTCGCTGCGGAACTCATGGGCCGTGAGCTGACTGTCTTCTACGATCCGGCTGATCCTGGCAATTCCGTCATCGAAGGACAGGAACGACCCTACGCCGGTCCCATCATTCTTCTGACCCTTCTCGGTGGGCTGGGCGCCTTCGGCTGCCTTATCACCTTGTTCGGATTCATCGGGTTGCGCCAGGCGAAAAGGAACCTACAAGCGCTGTCGTAGTCCGAGCGAGGTTGTCCGATGAAGCAAGCTTCATCATCCTTCGCAGCTCCAACATGTGAATGGGACCCGCTGCGTTGCGTCCGGACGCCTGCTAGGCCTGGCGAGCGGCAAGGATGCCAAAGCGCGCCTCACCTTAGGTAACTTTTTGTACCGGGCAGCAGACCCGAACGCTCGGGGCGGGCAAGGAATGCATAAGGATGCTCTCAACTTGCCCGCCCCGTGTTACTGGTGTTGCTCTGGCCGTCTCAAGCTGTCCGACGACCAGGTGTTACTGGTGTTGCTCTGGCCGTCTCAAGCTGTCCGACGACCAGGTGTTACTGGTGTTGCTCTGGCCGTCTCAAGCTGTCCGACGACCAGGTG
>NZ_JBEPOZ010000048.1:0-6427 GCF_040547005.1 Arthrobacter sp. UYCu712 | reverse complement strand
AGTGAATTTACGTCTTGTCGTGCTCACAAGAACACCTTCCCGCAGAATCCAAGGATCCCGCTACTTCAGGTGTCCACCAACAGAGGTTAACCCCACGAGGGCATCGTTGGGGCGGCAGCAAACGGCGTCATCAGCGGTGCAGTGAGTTCACAAGCTGGCTATCTGGCCGGACCTATTACTCAACGACTTGAGTCACACCTGGCTCAATATGCGGTAGCCTCGGGTGGGTCAATTGCCGGCGGAGCCTTGGATCATGGCATCACGGGCTCGGAATACGGCGGTGCTGAAATGTTATTCGACGGCGTTGCCGGTGGGGTTACGTCCCATTTCCCCGGCGCTTCCGAGATAGGGTCAAACCCAAATTGGATGACGCACAGCCTCTCTGCATATGGCGGAGCCCACGTGGGGGCTATCGTTGAAAGCGTGAAATTTGTCAGTGGAGAATTAATCAACCAAGGGACTGGAGTCGAGCCGTGGAGTGACGGAACGGGCTATGGAGTTGCCGGTGGTTCCCACGGTGAAGGCTTCACTGCGGAGCAACTCCGGTTCAGCTGGAAAGATGCCAGGAACCTGAGTCTCATTTGCGTAGTTGCATTGCTGGCATGTGTCGGAATAGCTGTCTTCGTCTTCATGAATGTGCCCTGGGAAAAACGAATGCCGTACGACGGAAAATACAACCGGAGTGGCACTGGAATTCCCATGCAGATTGCCATGCTTCCAGTCCTTGTGCCCATTCTTGGCATGTGGAGGGCAGTTGCGCGCCCTGAAAAGCGTCCCAGGACCAAGGCAGGACGCATCCGTGCATATGTCCTCGCTGTAGCATTCGCAACTGTCTGCATCTTGGTTCAATGGACTATGGCCAGCGCAATTCTCGTGGCCGGTGGGTACCTGCCTGAGTGAAATGCGTCCCGCGAAGAGTTTTCTGAAACGATCCTTTCGGCCGGGAGCTTGCAGTAATCTCATCTTTGGAGCCGCTTACAGCCGAACTGACCACAATCCTTAGGCATTTCTCCGATGAACCGAAAGCGGGCTTCTTTTAAAAGAATTCTGACGGCTCTCCGACAGGGGGCTCCATTTCTGGGCTGCATTAGTAGACTGCGTCGGGATCGCGGTCTTCTGTTTTGTCAATTTCACTAAATGGTTTCGTAGACGGAGATGAAGATAGATGGATATGAAGATAGTTGATGCTGCAGGCGGAGGCGTTGCGGAGGTTTCAGGTCCGGGCGGGCTGGGTGGGCCACTTTATGGTGCGTCGTTTGGTAAATCGGTGAAGCGATTTTTTGCGAAGTATGCGAAGTTCGCGGGTCGCGCCTCGCGGAGTGAGTTCTGGTGGAGTCAGCTTCTCGTTTTCCTGATGATGTTGGTCCCGTACCTCGTGACGACGGTCGGGCTCGTGGCCAGTATTGTCTGGGCTCAGCAGAACTCTAATGTGCAGTCCATGGGTTTCGATCCGGCCACCGGGAAGGAAGTGTTCTATGAGGCCCCACCTGGGGTTGTGAACGCGCCGACTGGCAGTCTGATGGTGCTTGGTTTCATTCTCGTCGTTGTTCTGGGGCTGGCACTGTTGGTGCCTCAGCTGTCGTTGCTGTGGCGGCGTCTGCATGATGCAAATCTGGCAGGTCCGCTTGCGCTCCTTGGGCTTGTTCCCTTTGTTGGCGGTCTGATTGTTTTCATCCTGGCGTTGATGCCGTCCAAGGCGGAAGGTCGGCGTTTCGATCCTCGCTGACGGGCGGCGGCACATGCGGAGGGTTGCACCGGCGATCGCTCAGTGCGACCTTTCGTCCGTTAACTGGCTCTTCACGGTTCGTGGTGAATGTCCTGCCGAGATGGGTGTTCATGCCGCTGTTCTGGCGGCACTGCGCAACACGATACGCGTTTTGTAGTTGCGTGCGTTGGTGAATCCCCGGCCTGTCCTTTTGATGTGCTTGAACGCGGTGTTGTTGCTTCTACTTTCGCCGTTGTCGCACCGCTGACAATGAGGACTTCGATCTCTTTCCACCACCTGCAAATAGTGCGCCGGAGCCGATTCGTTTCCGGCTGAGCGGCTCGCTCGACCGGGGCCCGCAGGCCGTCTTTCGCAGCGGCCGCATCGGCGAGGGAACCGGTGGCCAGAAGTGTCCGCAGCTGCTCTTTGACCAGCCAGGCGGCCTGCAGCTTCCCGGTGGCATCGTCAGGTGCCGTCGCGGTGGTTGATGCGCTGCCCGTGTAGCCAGATTCCCAGGGTGCGTTCATGGACGTCATCGGTTTTTTGGTGGCGCGGCCATTCGTTCCCGGCAGCCCGGTAAGCCACGAGCTCCTGCAGCCGTTCCTCCCACCGTGCCTCATGACGGTCCTGGTAGGACGGGCCCGTATCCCAGTCCGGTATGACGCTTAGCCCTTCCCGGTACGTGGGTGCGATGGCGCCGGCAGCCGAAAGCTGCCGCTGGCGGTGAAGCCACGCCCCCAGGGCCCGCTCTCGCGCGGTCTTCCCGCCCGTGGTGGGCAGCCGTCCCTCGGCGGTATAGAACGCCACGACGTCATTCAGGTTCCGCAACCCGGCAGATGGGCGGGTGACGGCGCCCCGGGCCGCCTTGTGCGCGTCCCGAAGCCCCGGTTCTGTTTTGAAGGCGACACCAAGGTGGTAGCGGATTGTGCTTTCGGCGATGCCTGTGATGGCGGCAATCTTCGGGGAGGGAATGCCCTGCCGGTACATCTGAACGAGCTCAGAATCAGGCGCAGGCCTGCGCTTCTTGGTCACGGTCGCTGCGTTTCTTCCTGCGGTGGCTGATCTCGCTTCAATTCAGCGATCCGAAGGCGGAGGAAGACGATTGCCAGGACCAGCACGTATATCGCTAGGCCAAAAAAGCACAGCCATGACGACCATGTACAGAACTGGCAGGATGCCAAACACTCCAACGGTACTCACCGATTACCCCCAAATAGTCGTGTGCTTGCCTCAGCCTACGTGGTCTTCCTCGCGGGGGTCACCCCGAGCTGTCCAACCTTCCGGGCTACCTTGAGGCAGGGCGGACGTCGCTGTGTCTGCGGAAGGTGCCGGCCCTGTTGATCCTGCCGGAGTACTGGATCCGTACCGGAAGAGGTGCACGGCCAGTCGGGAGGATTAGGACGCTGATGATGAAGAGCTCGGCGGATGATCGGCGCGAGATTCCCCAAAGATAGACAATTTATCCATTTGTTGGATTTAATAGCTTTTGTTGGTAGTGTCGGGCATGTCCGGCCCCGGTGGTATCCCGCCGGCGGTTTCATGGTTGTCACTCTGGAGGTTTTGTATGTCGCGCGTGTTGTCTACCGAACAGGCCAAGGCTGCTATTGGTCAGGTGCAGTCGATTATTAATGGTGGTTTCACGGATCAGATTTCCGCGTTGGATGCGCAGGGTCGCGTGTTGTCGGATCCGAACGTGTGGGATGGTCCGTTGGCTGCTGAGTTTCGTGGTTCGACGTGGCCGGAAACGAAGGCTGCGTTGGATAAGGCCAAGGAAGAGTTGGAGCAGTTGCGGGGTCAGTTGCAGAAGATTTCACAGGACATTTTCTCAGCTGGCGGCGGCGGCGCGTAAATGTCTCAGGTGGAAAGGCCCAGCAGCCCTTCCTGAGCCGTTCGTAGGTTTTTCATTGGAGGAGTAAGCATTGGCCGTTTCGTTTGATGATGATGCTGCGACGTCGTTGGTCAGGGTTGCCCGCGATGTGGATGGGCGGCTCCGTGATGAAGGTGTGTTGCGTCGTGGCGCGGTAGAGACTGCGCTGGAGGACTTCGCTGGCGGGTACGCGGACTTGTTCAAAGAGGCTGCCTCCATTGAAGCTGAGGATCGCGGGAAGCTGGCCGCTGTGCTTGACGATCTTGCCGGGCAGGTCGAAGAAGCACAACAAAAAGCGTGGGAGGAACGTGACCGCCAGTCCCGACTGGCCGATTGGCGGGAGCGGGAGGCCGGACGTGAGAGCAGGCGCGAGAACTTCATCGGAGACATCGGCACCGCGGTAGAGGGCCTCTTTGATCCGAAACCCTCTGAGACGCCGGTCGCGCCTCCAACCATTTCGGAGGTCTTCTCTCCCCGCCAACGCAACCGCACCTCAGGCGGTGGGTCTTCGAACGGGAAAAGTTCTGCCGTTCCGGACCATCTACGCACGTTCGTGGCTCAGGCCAGAGCGGGTAACACAGGCATGCAGCAGGACCTCATGCAGCTGGGCAACGCATGGGTGTCATTCACCTCTTCGTGCTCCTGGGTTCTGCTCGGATCGAACTCGTTCCCTGGCGGTTTTGAGAGGCTCCTGGGCGAAAACGAGGCAGATGCTTATTGGATTGAACACATCGCTGATGCATTCGCCGCCGCCGGCGGAGGATCACTCTCACATGGTGCGCTCGATCTGGCCGGTACTGGTCTCACGCCGTTGAGCGACCAGGAGCTGTTGCATGCGTTCTCGTCCCTGCCCGCGAAGGAACTCGCCGCAATGCTGAGGGCCTCTCCTGCGCTGGTCTCGCAGCTTCAGTTGATGAACCCTTCCGAGATCCACTCGTGGTGGACGGGCCTGAACCCGCAAACAGGTAGCAAATCTCCGTTCTCGGACCGGCAGGACCTCTTGCTGGCAAAGTTCCCGGTGGTCTTCGGAAACCTGGAAGGACTACCGTACAAGGCTCGGGACCACGCCAACCAAACCGCACTCAAGGCAGCGGTAGCCGATGTAGAGGCCCAGCTCGCGCAAATACAGGCCCTCGTCGACGAGACGACCGTGGGCTACGGCGGGATGCCCCCGGTGGCGGCCGCGTTCACCGACCTGCAGATCCAACTCGACGCGCTGCGCAACATCCAAAAGGCGCAATTCACCCCTGAAGGCTGGGAGAAGCGGCAATTGATCTCCCTCACCCAGGACACCCCCCCCTTGGCTGCGGTGTCGGTCGGCGATCTCGACACCGCGAGCAGCATCACTTACGCGGTTCCGGGAATGGGGACCACCACCGGCGACATGACAGGGTGGACCAAAGCTGCCCAAAACCTGCATGACCTGCTTCCCGAGGGAAGTTCCGTGGTGGCCTGGATCGGGTATGAGACCCCGCCGGTGCCGGCACTGGATAACAACGTCAACGTCGGCGTTCTTGATGTGAATCGAGCGGTCGCGGGCGGGCAGAAACTCGCCGGAGCGCTCGGTGGCCTGGTCGCAGTCCGCGGTGAGACCGCGCCGCAACTCAATATTGTGGCTCACTCCTACGGGACGACGACGGCTGCGGTGGCCCTGACGCAGCCGGGTATCCAGGTGGATAACTTCATCACTGTCGGCTCGGCAGGCCTGCCCGACAATATCCACACCGCCGCCGACCTCAACGCCGGACACGTATACTCCGGACATGCGCGCGACAAGATACCTGGTGAAACTGAAAGCGGAGACCAGTGGGCCTGGACTGGCCGGGAAAACAGCCGCGACCATCACGTGAACCCGATTGAACCTGAGTTCGGTTCTCACGCTTTCGGCACTGACACCGGCGGCGCTGCCGGGCGGGCCGTCACAGACCATAGCGCGCTCATTGGTGATGACGGCGGACAGGTCGGATACCTTGAACGTGACACCGAATCAGTTCAAAACGTTATGCGGGCAATAACCGGCATAACGGACGACATCACCCCGTATGTGCCGTTGGGGCCGACGGATCTGCAGAAAGCTTTACTGGAAGGAATGTCCAATGCCGGCGGTTAAAACACATATGAGGACACTCACAGCCGCGATGGTCGTGCTCATGATGGGAATGACAATAACCGCATGCGCTGAGAAGGAGCCAGGGACGACAATGTCAGAGAAGACTACGCCGGAAAAGACAATGACTGCCCGAGAAGGGCGGGACCGGGTAGTCCTGCTCGTCATCAATACCACCAAACAGCTCGACGTCACCGGGTGGTGGCCCCGCAACGGCGTCGCCGGAGCGCAGGAATGCTCCCCCGGAAAGGGTGAGGAGGGAGCGAGCTATGGCTACGACCACTGGGCGCCCCAAGGAACTAACCATATCGAGGACGCCAAACGCGTCGCCGAGTATTGGAAATCCCTCGGCATGACCGTGCGCACCGTAAATCCGACAACACACCCGTCCGTCTTTGCGGAGGACGGTCCCGTCCTTCGTGCCAGCTTCGATACAAATGCAGCGGATAAATCTTACCGAGTGGGCGCTACTGCCCCCTGCTCACCGGGCGACGCGTGGGAGCTCAATGTTGAGGATCAGGCCGAGCGGGATCAGGGCAAGGTGCTTCCCGGAGACGAAGGGGTAATCCCGAAAGCCGATCCGCGGGACACATCGACGACGCCAACTCCGCCCGCAGGGTAAATCTGTGCAGACGCCCCTCCCTCTGCCCCTGTGGTTGGGTCCCCGTGTAGAAGTCCAGTGTTTGTGTGAGTTTCGTGTCCGAGAATGGACACAGGAGGAAATTCACGAATCATGGCACGCAGACAC
>NZ_JBEPOZ010000047.1:0-7653 GCF_040547005.1 Arthrobacter sp. UYCu712 | reverse complement strand
CAGAAGCGACAAAACGGCACGCAGCTACCTCGCTGGCGTCACGCTCGCCTCGGCCCTGATCTGGATCAAATCAGGGGTTTAGCAACACACCCTAGAGGCCCAGCCCTGGGCTTTGCAAGTCTTCGGATGCGGAGCGTTGCTGTTCCCGCTGGGCACGTTCGGCCATGAGCCGTGATTGGCGCTGGGCATCGGTCTCGGGTTTTTTCTCCACCGGTGCCTGCTCGGCCGCTTTCTTGGCCTGCTGCTCGGCGACAAGTTTCTGGAGCCGGGTCATGACGCGGGGTTTCTCCACCTGGACCGGCGTAACAGCCGCCGGCTCCTGGGCGTAATTGGATGGTGCCGAATGCGCGACGCAATGCGATGGTTTACCGTGTCGCGCATCGAGCAGGCCACCGTAACTAAGGCGGCCTGCAGCGGCCACACCATCCACGAGGTCGGAGAACCCCCAGCGAACGCCAGACCGGTACACGGTCATGGCGAGTGAGCCACTCAATCAACCCCGGTCAGTACAGCTAGCCGTCTGTCGGCCGTTCCGGACCGGCATTCAAAGCCGCGCCCGGACCACCGGGGACGATGCTCCGGCCGCCGTGGCGCTAATGCAGGCACGCGGATTATCCTGAAGCTGTGATCTGCCGGTGGACCGCCGGCGGCACGACTAATCAACAGGAGGCCCGCCATGGGGCTGGGTGACAAGATCAAACACACCGCAGAGAAGGTCAGCGGCAAGGCCAAAGAAACATCCGGAAAAGCCGCCGACGATGATCGTCTGGAGGCCGAAGGAAAAGCAGACCAGAAGAAAGCCGATCTTAAGGGCGCCGCGGAAAAAGTCAAGGACGCCTTCAAGAAGCACTGACCGGATACGAGTGCACCGGCCTTAACGAAGGACAGGAACCAGCACGGCCCGTGATCAGCCGTGTCCGTCAACTGCCGTCGCAGATGCGCCCCGGACGTGTCCGTGGACGGCGGCGAGAGCCCCTCCTACAATAGGGCTACCTGTCGGCCGCTGGCCGGCAGTCCCTGATCAAGGAGATAAGGCAATGGCGCCTGCTTCCCGGTTTCCGTCCCGCCAAAATGCACCCCGCGGCACCAGCACCCGTCCGTGGTGCAGCGCGTGCGGGACGGATGCATATCTGTTCATCGAGACCGTGGGGGGCTCCGCCAGTTGGCCGGGCACCTCCATCGAGGTCAGCTACACCTGTCTGGAATGTGACGGGTTCTACGCCCACGATGTCCTTTCCAGCGGCATCGACCCGTCAATTCTGCGCCAGTTCCCGCCGGAAGCCCCGACACTGCATACGGACCCTGCCTCCAAAGCAGTGAGCCCATGAGATGAGAACCGGCACCACAAGCACGGTCCCTCCGTGCACACCTGAAAGGGTGCGGCTCCTTTTATCAGAGCTGCACCCTTTCGGCGTTCCTGGGTTTCACGCTTTGCATCGACGAACTCGGCTACATGGAACTGGATAAACGCGGCGCCGAACTGCTCTTCCAATGGCCTGCTGCGCCAGTATTTCCCCAAGGGCACGGACCTGAGCATGCACAGCGCACAGACCTCGACTGGGTGGCCCAGGAACTCAACGACCGGCCAGGCAAAAGACTACAAAAAGCCGATCGAACTGATCGAAAACCTCCTGTTGCAATGACCGCCTGAATCCGCCCATCGGCTTACGCCGCACTATATGGTGGTGCCCGTGCCCGACTGGTGTCCCGTAGGCTGGGCGCATGAACCGCAAGAGCACCAGACAGCCGCTTCAAAGGCGGTGGTGGATTGCGGTGACTTTCATTCTTGTCGGAGCCGTGATCGCGGTTCCCGCGATCAGCATTGCGCAGTTCATGATCGGCCAGGCTGTCGGCCGGGTCACAGTCGTTGAGGATGCCGGCGGAAAAGAGCGCACCGTTTACTGGCGGGACTATCCAGGGATCGCAGGCCTCGACTCCGAGGAGGTCTTGCAGGGCCCGACTCCCGAAGAAGGATATGAGACAGGCCAAGAGATGGTCGGGGAGATCCGGGCAGCGCTCACCCGGGAACTGAAGCTGGAGTGGGCACCCACGCCGGATGGGCAGAACGGAATCGAGCCGTTCGTCGATCGAGTTCAGAACTACTTCGGCGGAGAATCGCTGCTCACCGTGGTCAACGCGCCGCCGGCGCAAAGCACGAGTGTGCCGCGGGCCTGGGCTGATAAAGAGCGGACAATCAGGATCTTCGGCGAAATCACCGGCCGATATGGCTACGGTGCGCCCGCGCTCGACAGGTTTGACGAATGGACAGAGGAAGACCGCATCCGGGACCTAGGCGGGGCAACGCCGGAGACCCAGGTGATCGTCTCCGGGTCTGTCCACGGCCCCGCCGGCCAGTGGTTGATGTTCACGTTCCAGGATCTTTCGAAAGACACCGATGGCAGTTTCAGGGAACGCCTCGAGGCGCCCGACGGGTCGGACTGGCAACTCGACACCATCAGCCTCAGCTACGGCGCCAACGGCCTCCTGCGCGAGGCAAACCGGGAAGAGTTCGAGAAGCGGCTGGTCCTCTTCACCGGCCTGACGCCTCCACTTCCCCTCGAAACCTAGCCCGCAGAGCAGCTCTGAAGTCTCGATCTAAAGGGCCCTCACGGATGCCGTCTCATTGGACCCGCCCGAGGAAGTGTCCACGATCCTTTACGAACGCTCGTGCGGCACCGTTCCGTTGGGTCAGAAGTGGCCGTGCTGTTCACAGATGCGTGATCACTCAACTCTTGGTCTCTTTGGGATGGCTTGTATGGACCTGCTCAAGAAAGACCACTTGTTCCACGACGTAGAACCAGATGCGGGCATCACCCTTGAGTGTGGGCTTGTGCTGCCACCGCTTATGGGCGGCCCCGCCACGCTTACCGGCCACCGGCCGGCCGGTGGCCTTTCGGGCCCGGGGCTCCACAGCCCTCTACGGATGCATGTGGTGCCACAGCCTGCGGGACGGGATTGCCGCGCACGGATAAATTCCAGCTCTGTCAGAGACAGGACGGGTTGGTGCTGTTGTACAGTCATGTCACGGTCCTCCGCCTTCCTAGCTTCGAGTCCCGAGTTCAGAAGCACGGATAAACGAAGAACCGGTTCCGGGCTCAGCCGGAACGGGGGAACAAAGGAATAGCCAATGTCGATGGAATCGTCTTCTCCTGGAGCATGCCCCAATGAAGGGCATCCCGATCCGGGCGGGGGCTCGGCCTCTTGTGAACCTCTGCCGGGGATACGCCGACAGGCCGCGGCAATAATAGAAGCGGCACTGTCCGGGTCGGAGCCAACGGACGCCCGGGCAAGAATTCAATTACGTGCGTCTACTGCCGCTCATCCGGGCAGCCCGGAAAGAGCGCTGGCGGAACACTTGACCGCACTCCGACCCCAGACCGGTCTTCCCCCCGATGCTCCGACGGGAGTGCCCGCGGCCCACGGCCCCGCCCTCAAGCCGCTGATCGGAGCCACAACCCCGCGGTCGCTTCCCGTCACGTCCGGAATTGAGGCGATTCTGGAAGGCCGGATGCTGGTCACAGCGTTCCAGCCGATCCGTGAACTGTCCACCGGGGCGGTGATCGGGGTCGAAGCGTTCACGAGGTTTGGCAATGACGGAAGCGACACTGCAGAGGAATGGTTCGTTGCAGCTGCCGAGGCCCGGCTGGGAAGCGAGCTGGAATTCGCTGCCCTCGAATGTGCTCTCACCGCCGCTCAGCGGCTGCCTGCGCACCTGTACGTGGCGTTGAAACTGTCTCCGAGCACCTGCCTGGATCCGCTCCTGCCCGAATTTCTCGGGGAATCGGCGTTGTCTCCCTGCCACATTGTTCTCCAGCTTACTGATGCCCTCACGCCGGAGCAGCCTGCGGCTCTGGTCTCGGCGCTGGCTCCACTGCGTCGGGAGGGTGTCCGCCTCGAGGTTGACCATGTGGGTTCGTACTTTGATTCGATCCGCCACGTCCGGCAACTCGAACCCGACATCATCAAACTCGACCGCGACCTGATCGCAGGAATCGACGCGGACGCGCTGCGCCACGCCTTCGGCGAGGCGATGACCGGGTTCGCGGAGCAGCTCGGAGCTGCCCTTATCGCCGAAGGGATCGAAACCAGTAATGAACTCGCTGCGGTTGCACGCCTCGGCGTAACAGCCGGGCAGGGCTACTACCTCGGCCGTCCTTCGACTCGCCCTCAGGACTGGGCCGGCTGGAATAACCCTGCCGAGGAATACCGGCCGCTGGCGAAGGCTGACGAGCCGTCGGGTCGTTCTGATGGTTCGTCGCCAGTCCCTTGGGCCATCGCGGGTCGCCGACCCGATGGCCCAGAGACGTTCGTGCATCAGACGAATACTCTTGCCCAATAGCAAACACACGATGGGCCTACGGGCGGCGCTAACTGATTGCCCCGGGTCCCGCCAGCACAAGTACGCCGACCCTCAACCACAACTGAGGGAAGATGTGCAACATGGGGAAATTCAGCGGTGCCGCGCTCATCTGACAGTGAAGGCTTCGGGAGGCCAGCATCGCTGCCGTAGCATCCCTTTCGGCTTACCGGTGTGCGCCAATCGATTTCGGGATGGTTGGCCGCCGCCCAAACGGCCAGCGCGTCGCTATAGTTGCTGAGCGGTCCACCCGGATCGGGCACGCGGTTCGCTTCAGCGCAGTTTATTGTCAGCGCAGTTTATTGACGGCGACTCGCCCCTCCGGCAGGGAGTGACGGTTTCTACGCGAGGGCTCGTCGGGACGGAAATGTACCGACTCCAAGCTTCGCCGGGACAGGGCGGCAGAGCCGGGGCGGTGGAGTTGGACGCATTTTGGTGCGTAGGACGGGGAGGGAAAGCCCATAGAATGGTGAGGAATTGGCCGGGGGGACCATATGAATTCACGCGGGATTTGCCTTGTCATCGAAAATGACCGCGACATCCGGGAACTGCTCGTACTGATCCTCTCCGCCATGGGCTTTGAAGTACGGGCCGCAACCACCGGGGCGGCAGGGATTCGCGCGGCGAGGGCACTGGATCCGCCCCTGATTACCTTGAATCTCGGCTTACCGGACATAAGCGGCCACGACGTTGCCCGCAGCCTCAGGAAATATTCAAATGAACCCATCATCATGATCACCGGACGGGCCAGGGCCGGTGACGAACTCGACGGCATGGCCGCCGGCGCTACCGCCTACCTGACCAAACCCTTCCGGCCTGCACAACTCAGGGCAATGGTGCAGGAACTGTGCCCGCCGCCGTCCCCTGTCACCGCGCCAGCCCATAATGTGTTCAGTGATGAGGACTGATGCCTGACCCGTCCACCCTTGCCTTCGGCCTGACCTACACGGGCACCCTCGTAGTGGCCCTGCTGATGTTCCTCGGCCAGGTAGCCGCCTTCACAGCCCTGCTGGCCATGGCCGGGACCGCCAAACTCCTGGTCGTGTCCGTGCGGGCACTACTGCGCCCACGATCGGACTGACGCTGTACTTTTCCCCAGGGGTCGTGCTGATCGGAGTTGTTGTGGCGTCTGCTGTTCTTCATCCGGATGTGGCTGCTGCGATTGAGGCGTGTGATCGACTCGGTTCGGGGCCTCTGGCGGTGGTGCCGGAGCCCGACAACGCCGAGTACGGCGCTGTGGTCTCAGTCACCGGCGAGACGCGGTTTCGGGCGGGCAAGCTGACACCGACGAAAGTGGGATTGTTCGTCACGGTGTGGCGGCGCGCCAGTGACGGGTCAACCAAACCATTGTCGGCCGAATATGGTCCGCAGTCGTTGGTGATCGCCGTTCGAGAGGGCGACAACTTGGGGCTCTTTGTTTTCCCGAAGAGCGCGCTCGTTGAGCGCGGCATCGTTGCTATCGGTGGCGTTGGCGGGAAGCGCGGGTTTCGGGTGTATCCGCCGTGGTCAGCGACGGAAAACCCCCAGGCGAAGCGGTCTCAGAAGTGGCAATGCAGATTCTTCCTCGACCTGGGCGACGGGGACGTCGACCTGCAACGGGCCCGCAGTCTTCTTGATGCGACCTAGATGTGATTCCCACGGAGGTTGTGAACAGCGTGGCGTGATGTAAAAGGCGAGGGCCTGCCGATAGTGCGGACAGCCCCCGCATCTTGATCTGCCTGGTTTCGTTCTGGCCTTGGTTGCCAAACGCCGGTCCTTTCGTCCAGCTGGCGCGTTCCTAGGTTGTCGATCCCGGCGCTGAGGCTGCCCATGCCCTGTATGTTTAGCCGGGGCGCGGTCGCCACGCGCTCCGCGGGGATGCGCCGGTTACTGTCGCAACATTATTGGGGGGATTCCATTGGAATGGGTTGAATATGATTGCAGGCCGGCGCGCCGCTTAGTCCTTTTGTCCGCTACAGCATTAGTGCTCTCCGGATGCCGTCCCGGGACCGGCGTCCCCAGCCAGTCACCTCCCGCACCGGCACCTGAGCTGACGGCACCGGCAGTTCCTGAATCTTCAGCTCCTGCGCCCGTCCCCGACGTTTCCCCTGCAGCGGCCGCTCCTCTGCCTGCCCCCACCCCGGAACCGCGGCTCAATCCGGTACCATCCCAGGACCAGATCATCGCCGGATTCTCCGGACGCCTTCCTTCCTATTGGGGCCTTGGGGCGCCGAAGGTCCCCAAAACCCTCCCGGACCCGGCGGCAGGAATCGCATTGACCCTGGATTTCTGCGGCGGCCTCGGCGGCAACGGCACAGACCACGCGATCCTGGACATGCTGCAGCGCCTCCAGATCCCGGCAACGCTGTTCCTGAATGCACGATGGATCCACGCCAACCCGTCCCGGGCACGGGACCTTGCCGCCAATCGGCTCTTTGAACTGGCCAACCACGGAACCCGCCACGCGCCGCTGAGCGTGACCGGCAAGACCGCGTACGGGATCCCCGGAACGCGCAGCAGCGCAGAGGTATATGAGGAAATCATGTCCAACGACGCCCTGGTCACGGCACTCTCCGGGCAGCGCCCCCGGTTCTTCCGCCCCGGCACCGCGTTCCTTGACGACGTCGCGGCCGAGATTTCCCTCGCCCTGGGCCTTATCCCCGCCGGGTTCAGCATCAACGCCGACGGCGGGGCGACCTACCCGCCAGCAGTAGTCGCTTCGGAAACGGCCAAAGCCCGTCCCGGCGACATCATCCTCGCGCACGGAAACCACCCCGGATCCGGCACGGCAGCAGGAATTTCCGCCGCAATCCCTGCCCTGCTGGAAAAGGGATACTCCTTCACCACCCTGGGCTCTGCCTTTCCCTGACAACCAGAGCCGCTACCGCAGCCCTGGGCAAATGCTCGTCAGTTCCCACAAACAAGGGCCGCGTCCACGCTGGAAGATCCTTCACCGGACGTAGGGGGTCGGGGACCAATGCGCGGGAATGTAGCGCTAAGGGTCCCGGTAGTAGTGGAACGGGATCGCGCGCTGGGGCTGGCGGGGGTCGGGGCCAGATGGCGAGTGGCCGCCCCTTAGCGGCCGGCGTTGTAGTGGGTGGTGATTTGGGTTGGGGTGAGGGCTGTGGTGTAGGCGGCGGCGAAGCGCAGGCTGCCTTTGTAGAAGAAGTTGGTGGGTTGGGTGGGGGCCCAGCCGGCGAGGTTGTCGTAGCCGATGCGCCAGTACTGGGGTTGCCCGCAAATCGTGGACAGTTGATCAGGCGGCTTGTGCCGGCTGAGGTTTTGTTATGGCGAGGAATCGTTCGTGTTCCACGGGT
>NZ_JBEPOZ010000046.1:0-7690 GCF_040547005.1 Arthrobacter sp. UYCu712 | reverse complement strand
AACCGGGCCTCCTTTTCGATCCGTTCCTTCTTCGACAACATGGGCAACACCTCACAATAAAAGGGGTGTTGCAACGACCGATTGAACTCGCCATCGGTTACCGTGCATGAGGTCAAGCTGCCCTGTGATCTCTGTTACGCGGGCCGGTAGCATGGTCAAACAAACAACTTGGGGGTTTGGTGCCTGACTGACAGAAGACATTGCCCGGAAGATGGAACGGGCTTCTCAAATACTGATCGGCCTTGCCCGGCCGGCTTCCCGGGATTGCTCTTGGCTGCGCGACAACCCGGAACTGCATGCGGAAGCACTTGGGCTTCAGGATGAGCTCAGGGAAGCTGCCGCCGAGGTGACGGGGGATACCAACGTAGGCCTACACCTTATGGAGGCCCAGGCTGTGGGAACTAGGCTTGGCACCTTGTTTCAGGCAACGAAGCAGCAGGATGTTGCCGGAGCCCACTGCCTGGCCGCGAGCTAGCCTAGGTCACGGCTCAGGCTCCGGCTCGTCTCTAGGATCGCCCGCGGCGATGCGCTCGGTGGTGCGCCTGTTCCGCTAACAGTCACAGTACCGCGATGCCTCATGCAGCCGTCAGCACGACTTTCAAAACCAGGGCATTGTTCACCGCATGGAGAAGCACCGGTGCCCAGAGGTTCTGGTGGAATCTATGGACGAGGGCTAATGCGATGCCCAGGGCGAAAAGATAGGCAAAGGTGAGCAGAACCAAATGGCAAGCAGCAAACAGCGCTGCCGACAGCACGACTGCCACGAAGGGCCTGAAGCGCCGGGAAAGGCCGCTGAGGAAGGCACCCCTGAACAGCACCTCTTCCCACAGCGGTGTGAGCACGGCGACGATAAGGAAGCCCAACACGACAAACGGCATTGGCAGATCGGCGATCCTGGCCAACGTGTCGTTCGAGGAGCCAGCGGACGAGCTGTCTATCCCCAGGTTGGTGAGGGCGCCGAGGAAGAGACCTTGCAGGCAGGCGGCGATGACAATGGCCGACGGAATTTGCCAGAGCAGATGAAGCATCCTGGGCCTGAACCGTCGGAACCCGAGCGTACCTAAACTAAGGCCGTTCCTCCGGATCAGGTGGATGTACAGGGCAAGCATGGCCGCCGCAGTTGCGCCGCACAGGATCAGAAGAATGACGGACTCGGGATTGAAATTAACGAGGCCTGTAAGCCCCACGGCCAGGACTCCCCCGGTCAGGACCGCAAGATATAGAGCTAAAAACATCAGCGCCCAAGCGGCTTGTTTCAGGGTAACGCCGACGGCCGATCCGCAAGCCCCTAAGGGCCGGTAGATTGAATCGTCTTGCAAAAGTATCCCCCAAGGCTTCATCATGCGAGCCTAACTCAGCTTCGCCGGCGCTCAGCCAAGCATCCATGCGACTGCTAAACGGCGTCCACTCAGGTCCGCCCAGGTCTTCATTTTTCGACGAGAAATTACCGTCTTCCCCGAGAGCGCAGCCCGCCCGGGCATGCCTCACAGACGACTGTGGATGGTAACGCTCCATAGTGGCGGTCGGTATCGCACAAGTGTCCGTAAGCCGACCCGTCTGCGGCACGTTCCGCTAGGCTCCGGACTATGCCCTCCTCCTGGACCATTCTGATCTCACTTCACGCAATCGCCGCCAGCTACTCTCTGATTTTCGGAGCAGTGAACCTGCTGCGCCGGACCAAAGGCGGCAGCGTCCATCGGGCCGTGGGCCGAATCTGGGCTGTTTCTATGTATGTCGTGGTGCTGACCTCGTTCGGAATCAGAACCATCGACGGCGGGTTCAACTGGCTCCACGCACTCTCAGTGCTGACGTTCTGCACACTGACAGCAGGACTGTGGGCCATCTGGAAGGGAAACATCAGGGCCCACCGCAGTTTCATGACCGGTAGCTACTTCGGTCTGATCGGGGCCTTTGCGGGCGTCATGGCAGTGCCTTCACGCCGCATTCCGCAGCTCGCCATCCACGAGCTCCCGCTGCTTGGGCTGTTGATCCTGGTCCTGCTGGGTACAGCAGCACTCACTGTCATCGGCATCGCCCAGCGCCGCAAGACACGGACGGTCCCTGTCACTTAGTCCCGGTCGTACACCCAGCATCGGGACCACGAGCAAGTGCAGGAACAGGACATTGCCGGACTATGCCGATCCTCTAGCGTGCACTGTGAGGGCCCGATGAGCCACCGGCTTACGGACGCACGATCTCGCGCGCTGATACCTACGGAATCAGATATGACAGCGATGATTTCCAGTATGACTTTCGAGATCTCACTGCGAGCAATACGTGCGACCTACGCCGATCTAGACGGCTGGCAGGACCGGGCCCGACGAATGCCGCCGGAACAACCTGAGCGAGGGAGCCTACTCGCAATGGACGACTCTATTTACCCTTGGCATGCCATTAGCGAAGCAGCGCGACTTTCATTGATGACGGCGGGCGAACATCTGCGACTGGCACGAACGTCGATCGAGGCTGGCCAGGTTTATCCCAGCGCCCACTTCACAGTGCTCCGCGGCGCTCTGGTGGGCGCGGCGCAGGCGGTATGGGTCCTGGGAGCGGACGAAGCGGCGGAGCGTCAAGAACGCGGACTCACATTGATTGATGAGATGTATCGGCAACTGCAGATCTACTACGGGGAACTGGCCTCCACTGAATTGACTGCCAAAGATCGAGGAGAACTCCAGAGCCAGATCGCCTGGTGCGGGAATCGAAGAGCGCAAGTCGCGGGAGTTCGGAAAGCGAAGACACAGCTAAATCAAACCGACACCATTAAGTGGGCCCTGCACCACCACTTCTCCGATGATCAGCGACGAAGCGCGGGGAAGCTGCTCTGGCGGCAAATGAGTGCTGACGCACACGTCTTAGGATGGTCCATGTTCCAGCGTGGGAATGTGGTGACTCCCGGGCACCGCTCCGGCATGGGTGTGCTGGAGTCAGGAGGGGACCTTTCACATGTCGCCGAGCCGTTCGTGGCTATTCATCGCCTCCTGAAGGAGGGCTGGTCCCTATTCGACCGTCTCTGTGAGTCCCCAACAGCCTGATTCCCTGACGTCAATGCAGCGTGCCCCGCTGAGGGATGCCTCTAGGTACGTACGTGACGCACCGGGCCGGCTCAGTAAGGAACAATGGTCGCAATTCCAATCAGGAGGCAGAGGCCTTGAAAAAGTTCTATGTTGCGTCGAGCTTCAGGAATATCGTCAACGTCCGGTACGTCGCGCAAACCTTGGAAACCACGGGCTACGTCAACACGTACGACTGGACCCATGAAAGCGTCGGCGGCGATGCGGGTAAGGTCACCATCGGTGACCTGCGCTCGATCGGGCAGCGTGAAAGAGACGCCGTGATAGGTGCCGACGTCGTCGTGATCTTGCTTCCAGGCGGGAAGGGGACCCACGTTGAGCTCGGCATCGCGATCGCCCAAGGCAGAAGGACAATCCTCCATTCTCCGGAGGAAGTCATCAACAACCTTGCGACCACCAGCACGTTCTACCACCTACCTGAGTTGGAGAAGTGCCATGGAACTCTCGATGACCTCCTAGCTATGATCGTCGGCCGCGAAGTGACCGCTGCCGCTCTCTGACTCGATTCGTGCCGCAGTGAGGGATCCTCCACCGGACGTCTGCATGCCCCGATGGTGCCTTCGATGGTTCGGGCTACTTGGTGGACCAGCGGAGTAGGTTGCAACAATGGGGCATGCCTTCGCACAACATTCCGATCAGGCGGGTGGCCGAAGACCCTGCCCACCAACTCGACCGCCATCGGTGGCCGGGCATCCTGGCCCCTGTCGCGCAGGTTCTGGACCGCGGACTCGACCTGGCCCCGGCAACTATCTTCGTTGGCGAAAACGGGTCGGGTAAATCCACTCTCGTGGAAGCTATCGCGCTGGCCTATGGCTTATCTCCGGAAGGCGGATCTACAGGCGCCCGGCACAGCACCAGATCTACCGAATCCGTTCTCGCCGATCACCTGCAGCTCGTCCGAAACGCCGGCGCCACACGACGGGGTTACTTCCTGCGCGCCGAAACCATGCACGGCTTTTTCACCTACCTTGAGAAGAACCCGAGCACATCGGGTCCGGACATCTCATTCCACGACATGTCACACGGAGAATCGTTCTTGGAACTGGCGGTGGATCGTTTCCGGGGACGCGGACTATGGGTTCTCGACGAACCGGAGTCGGCGCTCTCCTTCGCGGGATGCCTCAGCCTCCTCGCGGTCCTGAAAGATCTCCTTGCCGAGGGCTCGTCCCAGGTCATCATGTCCACCCACTCCCCGGTCCTCGCAGCTCTCCCTGGTGCGCAAATTCTCGAAGTCGGCCCGTGGGGACTCCGGGAGCGGACTTGGTCCGAACTCGACCTGATTTCCAACTGGCGGTCGTTCTTGGACTCGCCTGAGAGATACCTGCGTCATCTGTAGGGAACGCCCGGTAAGGGATCGGCTACCGGACACTTTCCGCCGGAGGTTTTGGTGCTGACTGGCCGGCAACTGCTGTGTAGTTGCCGGCCGGCAGGTACCGTTGTGTCGTCTTCAGCTGTTTTTGGGCCAATGAGTAGGACTGCTGAAGTCCGAGGGCAGGCGCGTGTGGGCGTCGCCTTGGGCGGCGTTGAGTTGGGCCTGTGTCAGATAGAGGGTTTTGGACAGATCGGCTCCTTCGAGACGGGCATCTCTGAGGTCAGCTCCGAGGAGGTCTGCGCCTGAGAGGTCGCAGTCTCGCAGGTCCGCAGCGATGAGATAGGCGCCTCGAAGGTCTGCCCCAGATAGCGACCTGGACCTCATATTCTTGCCCATGAGGTCTGCTCCCGGGACAAGCGCAGCATCCAGGTGATCATCACCAGTTGCAAGGTATGAGGACCTCACTTCTTCGCTGACGTCCATCAGTGTCAATGGCCAATAGTTTGTGCCCACGGGCGGCCAGCAAAAACGCCCGCCGGTGGCCATGAAAACTGCCCACTCATGGCCACCAGATCTGCCCACCGGGTGTTCGGTGGCGTTGGCCATGTTGGGGTCGGGGTTTAGCCCATTGGCGTGACTCCTTTTCCGGCCAGGGCCTGGCTGAGGCGGATTGAATCCCCCGAGGTCTGGCAGACGTGGGCATGGTGGAGCAGCCGGTCGACGGTTGCCGTGGCGAGGGTTTTGGGCATGAGCTCGTCAAAGCCGGCGGGATGCAGGTTTGAGGAAACCGCGATGGAGCGTTTCTCGTAGGCGGCGTCGACGAGGCGGTAGAGGCCTTCGGCCGCGTCGGTGCCCACCGGCAATAGTCCTATGTCATCGACCACCACCAAATCCGCGCGCAGGATCCGGGCCACGACTTTCGTGACGCTGTCATCGGAGCGGTGCGCGCGCATGAGAGCACCGAGGTCCTCGAGCCGGAACCAGGCGACTCGCAGGCCGGCCTCGACGGCCTGTTGCCCGAGGGCTTCGAGGAAGAACGTCTTGCCCGTGCCGGAGGGCCCGCAGATCACGACGTTCTCCTTCCGCCCGATCCATTCCAGCGTCCGCAGCGCCTGCTGTGTCGGTGCGGGGATCGAGGAGGCGGCGGGATCCCAGGTGTCGAAAGTCTTCCCGGTCGGGAAGCCCGCGGCCTTGCGCCGCGTAGCAAGCATCGACCGGGACCGGCCGGCGACTTCCTCGACGAAGAGGGCTTTGATAACCTCGGCCGGTTCCCAGCGCTGGGCACGGGCGGTCGCGATCAGTTCCGGCGCCAGCGCCCGGGCATGGGGCATCTTCAACTGCCGCATCAGCGCCTCCAGCTCCGCCGGCAGTACTGGCGCGATGGCCGGGACCGGGCTCACGCGCTTTCTCCCAGGGCGCCGTCAACACGGGCGGCAACAGGTGGGCAGCCGATCGCCGCCCACGCTGCGGTGCCTTGGGTCAGGGACCGGGTCTCCCCTGCGGCATGGGTGGTGGTGCGCGTGCTTGCGGCGTTCAGGATCGAGGCGAGGTCCTTGTTCGCGAAGCGGCCATGGATGGCTGCGGTCCCGAGGGCCTGGTCGACTTCGGGCTGCCCGGCGATCTTGGCCAGGGCGACTGCTTCGGCCATTTTCACGTTCATCCGGGCCGTGCCCGCCGTTGCGGCCTCGAGCAGCCAGGTCCGGGCGCCGTCCCCGATCCCGAGGAACTCCACTTCCGCGGCCGTCCTGGCTTTCGCCGTGTACTCACCCGGGATCCTGGGCCGGTGGTCCGGGAAGTGGGCGTCGTCGATCGCCGGGCTGCCGGGCCGGGCCCGCGGGTGCCGGGCGACTTCCACCGGTCCCTTGCTGCCGTGGTGGACGATGATGACCTGCTCGTCGGGTCCGGCGCCGTGGGCTCGGACGAACACCCGCGCGCCGAGCAGATACGCCGGGACGGAGTACTGGCCGTTTTCGAAGGTGACCATCGGCGTGTTCTCCGGGACGGCCCGGGAGAGCCCGAACGCGACGGTGTGCGCGGTGTCCGGGATCCGGTGCAACCGCGGCGCTTCCTCGGCCAGCATCACGGCGGGTTTGCGTCGGGTGGCCCGGTGCTCACGATGGTTGACCTCGTCCATGAATGCCTGGCAGGCCGCCTCGATCTGCGCGAAGGAAGCATATTCGGCGCGCAGGTTGGTGTCCTTGGGCACGATGTCTGCCTTGGCGACTTTCACCGAGGACTCCACCCCGCCCTTGGACGCGGGGTCTGCCGGCTGGCAGGTCAGCACCGTCACACCGTAATGTCGGGCGAAGTCGACCGTCTGCTGGTTGCGGACCGGAACCCCGGCGACATGGGAAACGGTGACCGTTTTCTCGTTATCCGTGAGGACGTACGTCGGGGCGCCGCCCAGGACACGGAACGTGCGGTCAAGAGCTGCGAACACGCTCGGCGCCGTCCGGTCCCGCAGGGCGATCACCACCCGGAACCGGGACCATGCCAGCCACGCCACGAACAACACGGTCTTCTTCCCCTCAATCAGAGGCCCGTCGCCGAAATCGTACTGAAGCCACATGCCCGGTTCTGTCACCCAGGGCCGGTGCACCCGGACGTGGCCAAGCCGCCAGGCGGCGCGGACCTGTGCGACGGCCCGGCGGGTTGAGCGCTCCGAACCCTCGTAGCCAAGGGCCCGCAGTTTCTCGTGGGCTTTGTCGGCGCGGATCTTGCCCTTGGAAGCCTCGATCCATTCCTCGATCTTGGGCATGAACGCATCGGTGACCCGGCCCCGGTAGACCGGTTCCGCGATCGGCTGGCCGGCGTCGCGGGCAGCGACGTGCCTGGCCACCGTGTGATGCGAGCAGCCGGTGAGTTCCGCGGCGGCGCGCAACGATCCGGTCAGATCATACGCAGCAAGTATTTCCATGATTTCTCCGTCAAACTTCATTAGGGCCTCTTCCCGGGCGACTTTGGTGCGACTAGACACCGTCATCAAACCCCGGGGAGAGGCTCCCGCCGCTTAAGCGGCAGGGTTCAGCAAAAGGAAGTGGGCAGATCTCATGGCCACCGACGGGCAGTTTTCATGGCCGTCAGCGGGCAGTTCCGTGGCCGCCTATGGGCAGTTTTTCATGGCCGCTAACACATCAGTACGGAGCGAACCCGGGCGTGCATGTCGCCAAGGTTCAGGGAGAGGACCTGCTGCGTTTCGGCCATCGCAATTTCGATTGTCATTCTGAGCTCGTTGACGTGGTGCGAGGTGTCCGGGTCGAAGGTCCTGCTGGTAGCTTCTGCCAGGTACCAGAGCATTTCGTGG
>NZ_JBEPOZ010000045.1:0-9861 GCF_040547005.1 Arthrobacter sp. UYCu712 | reverse complement strand
GCAGGACGACTGCGGGTTGAGTTTCCCGATGAGCCGGAGATGCGGGTGTCACCTGAGACCATTTACCAGTCCCTCTACGTTCAGTCCCGCGGAGCACTCAACCGTGATCTGGCCGCGTGTTTACGCACCGGACGTGCGCTCAGGCAGCCCTGCAGGAAGGCCGGCCAGCGGAAGAACCGGATCCCCGGGATGATCAATATCTCCGAACGTCCGCCCGAGGTTCAGGACCGTGCGGTGCCAGGGCACTGGGAGGGCGACCTCATCATCGGCAAAGGCAACCAGTCCGCGATCGGGACCCTCGTGGAGAGAACCACCAACTACACGATGCTCGTTCACCTGCCGGATGGCTACAAAGCCGAACAAATGCGTGATGCACTGGCGGCCAAGATCAAGACGCTCCCCGAGGCGCTGAGGCATTCCCTCACCTGGAACCAGGGCATCGAGATGCAGGACTGGAAAACCGTGAAAATAGACGCCGGCATCGACATCTACTTCTGCGACCCGCACTCACCCTGGCAGCGGGGCATCAACGAAAACACCAATGGCCTGCTGCGCCAGTACTTTCCCAAAGGCACGGACCTGAGCATCCACAGCGCGACAGACCTCGACTGGGTCGCCCAGGAACTCAACGACCGGCCACGCAAAAGACTAGAGTTCAGAAAACCGGTCGAAATGATCGAAGGACTCCTGTTGCAATGACCGCCCGAATCCGCCGATCCTCTATCGGGCGATCAAGTGGCCGTTGAGCCGCCGGCTTGCGGGCACGTTCTAGCCGTTCCCTGACTTTTCATACGCAATTTTTTAGTCGACCGCAGTGTTGCCACCATTACGCGTGACTACGTGCCATTAGGCTATTCAACTTCCCGTAATCCATGCCACCGAGTAGTGCGGCATAGTCCCCCGTGGACAACAGGTTCGCGGCCGCTTGTGCAGCGACGGCATAAGCTGCTTGCGCGACGCTGGAGCCTAGGCTCACGCGGGAGACACCAAGTCTGCCCAGGTCGCGAACGTTGGGAGCTCCAGGCCCTGCCATCACGTTGACTGGGGCGTCGACCCCGGACGTGAGTGCAGCAATGGTCTCAATGTCGACAATCCCTGGGATGAACACACCATCGGCGCCAGC
This sequence comes from Arthrobacter sp. UYCu712, assembly GCF_040547005.1. NCBI lineage: Bacteria > Bacillati > Actinomycetota > Actinomycetes > Micrococcales > Micrococcaceae > Arthrobacter > Arthrobacter sp. UYCu712. Next base: position 8,738 of record NZ_JBEPOZ010000045.1, on the reverse strand, counting down.
ATCGATATACCGCGATGCCCGGGCAAGAGTCTCGGCGAGTCGATTGGCGGGATCCCCAATCCCTCCTAGGAAAACATCAGTTCGGGCATTGACGAATAAGGGAATACCGGCGAGATCGGCTGTCCTTCGCGATGCAGCTATGCGCGCAGCGAAGTCCTGAGGCGTGCGAGACCCGTCCTCAATGTTGATTCCTACTGCTCCTGCCTCGAGGACGCTTTCTACCGTCACGATGAGCTCTTCCGGAGAATCGGCATACCCATCTTCAAGATCTGCGGTGACTGGTACCGTGACTGCAGCTACGATGCGAGCGATGCTTTCGACAGCCGAGACCCGGCTGAGCCTATTGCCGTCAGGGAGTCCAAGTGCCCAGGCCACACCCGCACTGGTCGTGGCTATTGCAGAAGCGCCAGCCGCTTGTGTAACGAGGGCGCTGGCAACGTCCCACGCGTTGCTGAGTGCAAGTGGCCGAGTTGCGTCATGGAGAGACCGGAACAGGTTTGCGGTTTCGACGAGGTTGCTGTTCATGAGAATCAGTACACCACTCAGGCCTCACCCGTGCTGGCGGATATCGGACGTGGCCATGGAGGCCCAAAAAACTTCGCTCCTCCCGGCGAAGTGTCCGGTGAGGGATCCTGCAACGTGCGCGTGGCGACCCCGGTGCTCTGATCTGGCCGGCCCGTGCCTGGCAGCGTTCAGATTTGGTTGATACAGGAGTGGATGGCCTTGGCCAGGACGGCGGGGGACGTGAGGTGGATCAGATGGTCGTGGCCTTCTAGTGGTGTGGTGTTGGGCAATGGCAGGGCGTCAGCAATCTTCAGGCACGGATCCTGATACATCCGGCCGCTGTGTGTTCCGTACAGCACAGTCGTGGGCGTCTGGAGGGTGCTGTAGAGCTGGAGATCGACGGTGAAGCAGTTGAGGGCATGAATCTCGTCTGCCAAGGGCTCTGCGAGTTCCCGTAGGTGGTTCCACAACCGGCTATTGCTGCGCAGCCGCTCGACGTGGGCCTGGTCGTATCCGGAGATGTCCCGGTTTACGATTTCGACCATGGAGTCCAGGTCATTGAGTCGTCGGGCCTCCTGAAGAGGGCGGACTTGTTCTCGCCCGAACGGCGACATGACCGGTTCGTGGAGGACCAGTGACAAGACGTCGGCGCCGGTGGCCGCAGCCTGAAGGGCGATGCTCGTCCACCTGCCCGACGACCACGGCGCCGTCGCTGTCCGTGACGGCCTGCTGGCGACGATCAAGACCCTGCCGGAGCACCTGTGCAAGTCGCTGACCTGGGACCAGGGCACCGAGCTTGCCCAACACCGCCAGATCACCATGGCGACCAACATGGACATCTACTTTTGCGATCCGCACTCACCCTGGCAGCGCGGCACCAACGAGAATACCAACGGACTCCTACGCCAGTACTTCCCCAAGGGCACCGACCTGTCCGTGCACTCACCCGAGCGGCTGCTCGAAGTCGCAGCCGAACTCAACGACCGACCCCGCAAGACCCTGGGCGGCATCACCCCCGCCCAAGCCATGGAACGGCTACTATTTGAACCAGAAAAACCCGTCGTTGCAACGACCGCCTGAATCCGCCGATCGTTTATCGGGACGCTTCGAAGAGGACCAATTCTGATCGACCGTCGTCGGCTGTCACCCCGCGAATCTCCGCGAATCGGCCGACGGACTGGAAACCCAGAGTCTCGTGCATTCTGATGGATGCCGTGTTGTGTTCGTTCGCGAAGTAGTAAACGCTCGAAGACTGAGACCAGATCCATTCCAGCCGCGCCCGGGTGAGAGCAGAACCGATTCCCCGCCGTCGGAAATCCGGAGTGATGACGACGCCCCCTAGATAGTGGCCCGCAGGGGCTTTGCCATCGGGTTCGCTGTGGAAGTGCGTCTTGGCTACGCCGACGATCTCATCTTGTATGGCCGCTACCAATACGACCCGCTCGTTTATCGGGGCGATCATTTCTGCTGGCCAGCGCGCGCGGTCGCTGGCATCACAGATCGAGTCCACAGGTCTCAGGTCATCCAGGGTCGCTTCGCGGATCTGCATGGATAGAGCGTACCGAGAAGCGTTAACCGCGCCCATAAAGAGAGCCCTTAAGCCGGTGGATCATCGGACGCTCTGGTGTCCGTTCAGGGATCGGCTTACCGACACTTATGCGCCATATAGCGATCACAGAACGCCGCCACATAGCGATCAAATCCACATATCTGGCTTGGGCGCCGCGTGTTCGTGGATGCGAGGTGGAGGAGTGTTCATCGCATCGGGCCTGGCCGCTGTTGGATCATGGAGGGCAGACCGCATTCCCTCACGCCGGACTCTGTAGTCTGTGCACATGTCGACTGTGTATGTGGTGGGGCTCGCCGTCGTTGTCCTGTCGTTGTTACTCTCGCGACTTCTGGTACCGGGACTGCCCCCGAAAAGGCTGGCAACCCAGCTCACCACCCTGGACCTGGGCCTGACAGCGGCAGGTCTGGCGGGTCTGATTCTCCATTGCACTTCGATGTTCTTCGAGCCGCTGGTTAGCGTGATTCCGGGAAGCGGGGCCGTGATCACCCAGATCAATGCGATGGGCCCGGCCAGCGTGGCCTGGTACGCCGTTCCGTCACTGATGCTTCTTGCCGGCCTTCGGCGAGAAAACAAGGCGGTCACCGCGCTCCTGGCGGCCGCGCTGCTGACAGTTGGTATTACCATGTACAACGGCGCGGCACTCTGGATTCACTTGGCCGCCGTCTTTGCGGCCGTTGTCGTGACTTCGGCGATCCTGCTCCTCCTCACCAGGCCTCCGCGGCGGGCCTGAGCTACGGAAGCGTCAGCAGAGGTCGATGCGGGGCAGGTCCCGGTGAGGGAAACGAGCCGCGCTACCATCCCCTTGCGGGCTGCACAGTGCGCCAAATAGCGGTGTGAAAAGGCCGCCATTTATCGCCCAAAGTCACACACGCGGATGTGAAGAAGGCCCAGGGGCAGCGCCGGGACGTCCGGTGGACGACCGGCTTACGGGCGCGACTCGACTACCTACACCGGCCCCTTTGTCGCGGCATTGAGTTGTTCGTTGTCTTGTGCGCCAAGATGGCAGCATGCCTCTTGACGATCTGCTCGCCAGCCTCCAGGAAGTTCCTCAGTCAGGATCGCGAGACGCGTATCTGCGGTTCTTGACCTTTGCCGGGGACGCGGCGTTGCGTCGCGATGGCGGCCCGGAGCATGTCACAGGGTCCTGCTTCGTCTTTTCACCTGCATTCGACCGTGTTCTTCTGTGCTTCCACCGCAAGGGGCAGTTCTGGGTGCAGTTCGGCGGTCATATCGAGTCGAAGGACGCATCGGTGGCGGAAGCAGCGCAAAGGGAGGCCCGCGAGGAGTCCGGAATTGTCGACGTTGTCCTGCTATCTACCGCGATCGTTGATCTTGACCGCCACGATCTGCACGCGGGATTCTCATGCACCGCCCATTGGGATGTTGGATTTGCTGCAACCGTCGACCCTGATGTCGAGATCGCCGTGAGCGCTGAAAGCGAGGACGTCCGATGGTTCCCAATCGACGAACTGCCCGATCAGGTGCCAACAGGCTTCGGTGCGCGCTTGGAATACGTCCGGTGCAGGGCAATCTCACTGATTGGCTGACGCATCGGCTGCGAACAGCCGTTGTCCACTGTTGCCAGTGCAGGCGGCGCTACTTCTCCTACGCCGTCCGCTAGGGTGTCGAATATGGGTCCGGCAGCCGTGCGAAATATAAAGACAGTAGCGTTGCCTCTCCTGATTCGGGCTGTTTCCAGCGGTGCCCTGCTGGGTGCGTGTATCAGCGCGGGCATCTCCTCGTTTTCGACCGTTCAGGCAGTCCTGTATCCGGAGCAGTTTGGGCTCTGGGGCATGAATGGCGGCCAGATATTCTTCATGGCCATGCTTGGGCTCGTTGTCGGAGCCGTTGCCGGGCTGGCAACGGGTGCCGGTTCGGTAGCGGCGCTTTGGATTGACGCCAGTACGTCCTTATCAGTCGTGCTGCCACGCGCGCTCACCGCTGGGTTGGGAGCAGCCGCGGTGACGGCCGTTTACACCGTCATCGCTTTCCACGTATTGGGAGCAACCGGGTTGGCGCTGGCAGGATTCGGAGCCGGCTTCGCCACAGTCTCCGGGTTGCTGGCAACTTTTCATACTCGACGGCTTATCCGCCGATACCATTCCACCGGCCAAAAGCAGGCGCACTGAACGTTCCCTTAACGGGGCCGTCTTAGGGACGCGCGTCCCACGAGAGCGGCCATGCTTAGGGATCGGCTTGTCCTATCCAGTTGCGGTTCGCACAAGGAAGATCGAAGTGGGTGGGCGGGCTGTTACTCGCTCTTGAAGCTGAGTGTGTCTGTTCCGCTCTTCCAGCTGAGAGTGCCCTGGCTGAATGTCAGTTCGATGGGCCGCTTCAGGAACTCCATCACCCACAGATGCTGTTCGCCGACATCGCCCGCGCACCCCATCGCTCCGGTGGCAATGTTCCTGACAGTAAGCGTGTTCCCGGTGATTGTCGCCTGCCCGCCCAGGGGGCCGCATCTGGTAGTCACGGTCAACTGAAGCTCTCCGTTCACGGAGGTCAACCATGCCTTGACGCCGCCGGAGGCCACCCAGGGTAGATCATTGCCGCCGGCCGTGCCGGAAACACTGGCGTATCGGGAGCACTGGGTCGTTGGTAGGAACGCCGCACATGTTTTTTGGGGTGGCGTGGTGCTGGTCGAGCCAAGGGTTGAGCTGGTGGACGTAGCCGAGCTGGTGGAGCTGGGCGTGGGTATGGCAGTTCCCGGTTCGCCCGTTTTCGTGTCTCCGCAAGATGTCAACAGCATGCCGAGAAGTAGGAGGGGAACCGTGTATTGCCACAACCGATTGCGCTTCATTGTGCTCCCCTGAAGGTGGACGTTGATGGGAGCCTATACGCAGACGGCCGAGTTTTTCATGAATCCCGAAAGTGCTCGTTGAACGATCGGCGGATTCAGGCGGTCATTGCAACAGGAGTCCTTCGATCAATTCGACCGGCTTTCTGAACTCTAGTCTTTTGCGTGGCCGGTCGTTGAGTTCCTGGGCGACCCAGTCGAGGTCTGTCGCGCTGTGGATGCTCAGGTCGGTGCCTTTGGGAAAGTACTGGCGCAGCAGGCCATTGGTGTTCTCGTTGATGCCGCGCTGCCAGGGTGAGTGCGGGTCGCAGAAGTAGATGTCGATGCCGGCGTCTATTTTCACGGTTTTCCAGTCCTGCATCTCGATGCCCTGGTCCCAGGTGAGGGAATGCCTCAGCGCCTCGGGAAGCGTCTTGATCTTGGCTGCCAGGGCGTCGCGCATTTGTTCTGCTTTGTAGCCATCCGGCAGGTGAACGAGCATCGTGTAGTTGGTGGTTCTCTCCACGAGGGTCCCGATCGCGGACTGGTTGCCTGAGTATGTCAAGTGTCTTTGGCCCCGCAGAGACGGACGTATCTGGCCCCGTTTGAATTGCAGATCCGGCGCATCCGCATGGTGCCCCCAAAAACGATCCACTCCGAATCGCCAATTACGCCAGCCACCACTGCCATAGAGCTTAGGGTGGCAGCAGGAAGTGCCGTCTAACGGTGGAACCGTGCTGGCACCTACTTGGTTTTCCTTCGAAGGTGACGGCGAACGCGTGCCTGTGCTCTGACACTTCCGTCGGCATAATGCAGGGGAATCAGATGCATGCCTGAGGCGGAAGCGCTAGTTGAAGGTGAGCTTGTGCCTGTCGTGCTCCATGCGGGAGGTGGCCACGTCATCCATGTGCTCCTCGGCCCATCCCTTCATTTCAAAGACGATCCGGAGAAGCGAGTGACCGCGGGGGGTGAGCTCGTAATCTGTCCGCACGGGAACTGACACCGTGACGTGCCGGGAAACCAGTCCGTCACGTTCCAACGAGCGCAGCGTGGAGGTGAGCATCTTCTGGCTGGCCCCCGGAATTCTCTTGCGGAGGTCACTGTGGCGCTGCTGGCCGTCCACCAAGGCGAGCATTACCAGCGTTACCCATTTGCTGCTGATGGCCTCAAGCAGTTGGCGTGCCGGGCATAGGTCCAAGGAAGCGTTGTAGTGTTTCTGTGCTGTCTGACGTTTCTGTTCAGCCGTGAGAGTCATTCCCCAATACTCTTCTCATCCGAGTAACTCGTGGAGCCCAGCATACGTGGGGGGGTAGATATGGAAGGAAAACGTGGACAATCCCTAAGCGGCTGTCGCGGGAACGCCTTTCGCGTACCGCACTCAAAACTGGACTGGACATGACTATTGGATTCCTGGTTCTCGCCCCACGCGATCAATCGGACTTGCTATGAGCCCCTGGTACCGTTCCAGCCTGACACGTAGGGCTTGGGCGGGGGTATCGGATTCTTCCACTTGAAGATTCCTTGAATTAGTTCAGGGGTTGGAGCCCTTGCGGGGAAGGCACTTTGGAGTGCCCTAGGCACAAAATTGTGCGTTCTTACGCCAGCGCTGAGGTCTAGGTCAGGATCGATGAGGCACAAAGTGCCTATTAGTAAAGCTTTGAAAGGAAGCCAATGCCTACCATCCTCCACATCAATGCCTCTCCCCGCTACGCCAACAGCGACTCCCTTCGGTTAGCCCGGCATTTCATCGATTCCGTCCAGGCTGCCGGTCCGGAGAGCTTTGAGCTGGAAACCTTGGACCTGTTCAATGACGGTGCGCTGCCGGTTTTCGGCCGGACCGCGGCGGCTGCCAAGATGGCTGTGTTCTCTGGTCAGGACCAGACGCCGGAGCAGATTAACGCGTGGGAATCAGCTCGCGCCGTGTTTGACCAGTTTGCCGCTGCCGATGCTTACGTGTTCAACATCCCCATGTGGAACGCCGGTGTTCCCTACGTCCTGAAGCAGTGGATTGATATCATCACACAGCCCGGTTGGAGCTTCGGTTTCGACCCGGAAAAGGGCTACCGCGGCCTGATGGAAGGCAAGCAGGCCCTCGCTATCCACACCAGCGGTGTTTACGCCCCCGGCGTGCCGGCCGCCTTCGGTTCTGATTTCAGCAGCACCTTTTTCGCTGACTGGCTGAACTTCGTAGGCATTGATGACGCCACCCACGTCCGTTTCGCCCCTACTGCGCTCAACGGCGACGTGGACGGCACGCGCAAGGTCGCCGAGGCCGAGCTCTCCGACGCAGCCTTCGAGTTCGCCGGCAAGCTCAGCGACGTTGGAACCCTCCAGCTCATCAACGACTAAGTCGGACGCAGTGCGCATCGGCATTTCGGGTACCTAATCCTCGGGCAAGACCTTCACCTTCATGGCCAACTCTTCACGCACTTGCCCAAAAGAGGAACCGGGACTCAGCCGGCCCTGCTCCAGCTGAGCCGGAAAGCCGTCGCCCAGCGGCGCGCCAGACTCGGACGTATCTACAGCTGCATGCTGAGGACTGTTCGGACGGGGATGTTCCCGCCTCGGTCATCAGCGACGCGGTGCATTCCGATTTTCTCAGCTACCCGCTCAGAAGCTCGGTTATCCGGATGGATGATCGCTATCAGTTCGGTGGCTTCGACGTGTTCTCGGGCGTAGTCGCGACAAGCAGCGGCTGCTTCTGTCGCGTACCCCTGGCCGTGTAGGTCGGAACGCACGTGGTACCCGACCTCAAGCTTCTGCGCGCCGTTCACCTGCTGCCATGTCAGCCCGCAGTCGCCTATGAACTCTCCGTCATGCGTCTCGACAATCCACAGGCCGTACCCGTGCTCCGCGTAGTTCTCTTGGTTCCAATGAATCCAGCTTGCTGCTTCGTCCTGAGACTTGGGTGCAGGGTAGAAGCGCATCACCTGAGGATCTCCGAGCAACGCGGTCATGTCGTCGAGGTCCGCAGCAGTCATCTCACGAAACTTCAAACGATCAGTCGGTTGTGGCGTTAGCATCCAATGACTCTAGTTCGAGCGCGTGGCTAAGGCCCGCAAGCCGATCGGCTTTCGGAACAGAGGAAGGCACCTGGTCTGTAGGGAATGGCCATCGTGGGAACCTGCCGTCTGGGTTCCTGTTTGTAGGATCACGACCGGCCTTGGCACGCCTCCACCGTGGATGCATTGGAATCCCCCGACCGGTAGCTTGTGGCCTCCAAATCCAGTTGTGGACGCCATGGACCAGGACCGCGTGCCCGGGCACGTGCACGCGATTGCCCGCACCGTTTCCGATCGGCTCGCCCGAGCGGCGCTTCCCCTGGTTGCCGGCCATGGAGACTGGGAGAGCCAGAATCTTCGCTGGGAAGGTGCCAGCCCTTGGGCGGTCCACGATTTGGACAGCCTCGTGGCCCTTCCGGCCGCGGCTATTGTCGGTGCAGCCTCGGGAGCATTCGCCAGCACTACCGTCCCGACACTTGCGTCCTTGGAAGCTTCGGAAGAATTCATTGATTGCTATGAACGGGCGAGAGGCCAAGTGTTCACCGCTGAACAGCGTGAGGTTGCCTGGGCTGCGAGCCTCTGGCCGGCGCTACACAATGCCAGGGGCGAGAGCCTCTTCCAATCCCCGCCTATCGCCTTGCAGGCGCTCACCAGGCAAGCATCCGAAAGGCACCAACGCGCTGGCGTCCGGTGAACGATCGGCGGATTCAGGCGGTCGTTGCAACGGCGGCGGGTTTTTCTGGTTCAAATAGTAGCCGTTCCATGGCTTGGGCGGGGGTGATGCCGCCCAAGGTCTTGCGGGGTCGGTCGTTGAGTTCGGCTGCGACTTCGCGCAGCCGCTCGGGTGAGTGCACGGACAGGTCGGTGCCCTGGGGGAAGTACTGGC
>NZ_JBEPOZ010000044.1:0-10845 GCF_040547005.1 Arthrobacter sp. UYCu712 | reverse complement strand
CACACCCGTGGAACACGAACGATTCCTCGCCATAACAAAACCTCAGCCGGCACAAGCCGCCTGATCAACTGTCCACGATTTGCGGGCAACCCCAGTACGGCTGGGGAAGGTGCTGCTTCGACTATGAGGGTGGCTGCTGCTCGGAGGGCTTGGCGTCGCTGCCGGCCATAAGCAGTGACCATCCGTGGCAAGTTGGCAGAAATCTGCGCGGAATCTTGGGCCAATCAGAGCATCCTGATGCATCCTGATGCATCGGGGGATTGGGGCGGATTGATTCATGTGATGAGATACGCGGGGTACTACTTGATGTAGTATCCGCTATCGGTGCCGTTCCCACGGACTGACAGAGTCTGGGAGTAGGAGAGCCGCCTCTTGAGCAAATCGGCGCCCCGAAGGGCCGCCGTGAGGCGCGTATCGGCCGGACCGGCGTCTGCGCCGGATGGCTACGGTGGCCCGCGTGGGCGGTCAATTTGTGCGCTTCGAAGCAGCGCTGACCATCCAATTCCGAAACGCCGTAGCGGATCTTTCGTCAAGCTTCCGTCCTCGGACGGCGGCAATGCATTCGGGACCCTTATCTGACCTCAAGTCAGGTCGCCTAGAAGTTCAATTCCTGGTCCTGGCCCAACTGCATCTCTAAATCGAGTTCCTTTGGCTTCACGTTCCGTGGCCCTGCCGAATGGTTACGCGGATGGTTCGGATGCTCTTCCCGCACCCACCCAAGGTAGGTGGCGCTCTCGCCCCTTCCCAGGCGGAAGGTTCCGACGTAGTCGCACCCTTCTGCAGGGCATGCAATATTAGAATCAGCCATCGTCTCGTTCCCAATCTCGAAGTGTTTGCTGCTGACGGTACCCTTTCGAGTCCTATGCGTGCCGTAGCAGCACTAAGGTGTCACCGATCACTCCACCGGGCCGCGCCTAGCCCCGGATACCCAAAAGGTCAGACGGGAGTGCAATACTTATGCCACGAGAGAGACGAGGGGGACCATCGATGACGACACTTGCTGTGGACTTCAAAACCCACAAGGAACTGTTGCGGGAGCGGGACATCCTCGTGCAGAAGTCGGGCCTGCCCCTCGCGGAACTAACTGCGCGTGCCGAGGACTACACCCTGACTGTCAGCCAGTACGCCATATTCGAGGCTATCGCTGATATCAACTACCTGCTGAGTGAGTAGCCCCGCCCAACGCAAACTTGAGCACCGAGCCAACACTGAACGAAAGGCCGGCGAGTTTGCTGCCCGCGTAAATCACACAGTGAAAGCATTCCTGGGGTGCGACGAAGATGTTATGCACGTCGATGCATCCGGTAGCCGAGTCGTGGTCAAGACTGTCCAAGCCGAAGGTCTGACGCTTACCGTAAGGGGTAAACCCTTATTCCGACTGGGAGCCAAGTATTACTGTGAGTTGAACCAAGCAAATACATACCTGGCAGTAGAGCAGAGCACTTTCACGGTCTTCCATTTCGCCAGAACTGAACCCATTCTCCGATATGACTTCATTCGGAAACCAAAGGGCGGCGTGCCCTCTGCACACATCAACATGCATACCGAGTCAGCCGCGTTGATAGCCGCCATGGAGGACGCGGGCAGGAAAAGGCGCACTCAGCGAAGAAGAACTGCCGGCTCACCGCTTAGAGCGGCACAGTTACATCTACCGCTCGGCGGTCCCCGCTTCCGTCCGGCTCTGGAGGACGTACTCGAGATGCTGGTAGTTGAGTTAGCTATTGACTGTGCAAGCGGGTGGCGGGAGTCCCTGCGGGAGGGCCGCTCCCTGTGGCGGGACACGCAACTTCGTGCTGCCGTCGCGGATAACACGGGCGCCGCGGTCGAAGCCCTTGCGGAACTCGGTTTCGTTGTGAACTGGCCGAAGTTGCCGAACGAGATGCCAGATCTGCGCAAGGACAAGATCGAGCAGTTTTGAATGCCGCCCGACACGGGTTGCTTTAGGCAACTTGCTACAAATTCCCAAGCATTCATTGCAGCTAGTGATATCGAACGGACCCTATCAAGATGCCCCAAGCGTCTGACCTGATTCTGCAGGGTCACGCCCGACGATATTTCCGTCGATTGACTTCTCTGCCGCGAGGAAGTCGTGGAGCGTCCCCAACTGTCCTAAGACTTCGTCATAGGTGACGATACGTACATTCGACAGGTGCTCACGATACAAATCGAACGATTTCTTCTTATCATCGGTGTCGAGCTCTGTGGCGAGCCCTGCGACAACAAAGCAGCGAGGAACGTTGCTCGTCCAGGAAGTATCGCCGGTCCTCTGTTTAGTGGCCATTTCATGGCGGGTTAGTTGCAGTGCCTGATCCAGGACCTGAGTTACTGCCTCAGCAATCTCGGACTGTACTCCGTAAACCCCTTCCCGGTACGGCTTTTTTCTCATCAGCTTGGTCGATGGCTTCTTGATCTCCACCAGAGCGGCGTTGTTGGTCAGCGCATTCTTGAGTAAGTAATCGGCGATCTTCTTTCCCTTTACTGCGTTGCTGCCCTCGCCTATCGGAACTTGGGCATCTACGAACACCGTTGGACCGCCAAACAAGAGTTGTAGGGCGAAGATGTTCTCCTCGAAGAATTGCTGCCACCAGTTCTCGTTGTGCTGAGCATCGAGGGCCGCCTCGTACGTCGCGACGAGATGCTCCAGATTGACCAAATTGATGTTGCGCTGAAGCCGTGCCATTTTTTCGGGAGCCCTGGATGCTATCTGTGCAGCGTTTTTGGCGGTTGCACGGAGCAGCGCGTCCTGCTCTTCGTCGTTGAGCGGCTCCTCACCAGCGGCGACCTTGGTCATCCACTTCGATGTCTCCAGCAGTCCAAGAGACAGCCGTCGGGGTTTCAGGCCGAGCGCTCCTGCAAGATCATTGTGAACATGAGTCTCTTTTACCCGGCGAATCCCGCGGTCGCCGCGATTCTTGATCCGATTTAACTCTGTACGTAGGGCGTTAAACCTGGTGAAGCTGATTAGGAACTTGTGCTTGATGACTCTTGGATCCCCTGAGCTGACGAACTCGATAACCGTGCAATCAGTCGATTCCTCGATAAGGTCGACCAAGACGTCGCAGTGTCGCGTGAGCCCGAGTCCGTACTCGTAGTCCGTAGTGAATCCGGGGGGCAACGTATCCAAAATGTCGGCGAGCTCAGCATCAGATGCGACGTCCGCTGGGATGACGAGGGACCTGATCTTGGAGTACTTCGGACCTAGGAAGGAGCCGCTTCGAGGCCGCGTGTCTGTCGGGTAGAGCGTCAAGTTTCCCTCGGCCGGGTTGACTTCGATGAGTTTCACGCCAGAGGACAGATTTGCTGCGGCGGTTCCAGAAGCCGGGGCCCCCTTGGGGAGGAAGTAGCCTTCAATGAGTCCGTTCTCAGTCGTTCGGACTTCCAGAGTCCCTCGATCTCCAGGTTGCATCCCGAATTGCGCCATATGTTAGTTATCTTCCTCAGAACCTGCCTTTACGCCCTTTTAAGATGGGGAATGGGCAAATGAATGGTTGGTGTACTCAGACTCGCATAGCTGTTGAGAGATTGATGAGTGCTTGGACAGCGAAAAGCTCACGATTCGGTATCCATTGGAGCAGTTTCGGAGTTGAACCGGTTCGCCAGCAGCTGGCAGCGTCCTGAGGGCGTTCATCGCATTGAATTCGTCAGTGCGTTCCGCGAGCAGCGAGGCGGGCTCTTTTCTCTCGACGCAGGTCTCAAGGCGCCAGGCTCAGGGCAGTACCTGCTAAGAGCTCGGCGTATCCGGGACGGCTTGGACTGCAGTGAAGCTGGCGGGGTTGCCGCCCTTTCCTCCAGAACGAGGCTTTCGGCGGCATAGTGATCTATCAGCATGTGGTAGATGGTGTGGTCGCTGACGCTGTTGCGTAACTCCTGTTGGTCCCCATCACCAAGCAGGCAAATGCCAATGGCGCGCCGCGCGTCATTCAGCCACCGACAATGTGACCAGCGCTCACCAATTTGGTCGAATATGTCATCGGGGCTGAGTGCCACGTACGCGGCAATGTGTTATCGCATTGCGTATGTGCGGGAGGGGAGTGCTTCACTCGAGCTTTGCGTGGCGCAGGTATTGGTAGACAATCTCCCTGCTGATCCCGTAGTCACGGACAGGAATGGCCTACGGAACACCGCTGCCGGCACGCTGGAGCAGCTCGGCCGCACGTTCCGGTGTGAGGATCTTTTTCCGCCCTTTCTAGGCGCCGCGCTGCTTGGCCAGGGAGATACCTTCCCGCTGGCCTTCGATTATGAGGGAGCGGTCGAATTCGCCACAACATTCCAGCCGAGGTCCGAAAGATGTTCCGGTATGGATCTGCCGATACCTCGGGCTCCACCTGTAACGAGCACAGTACGGTCCCGTCCACACCCTCATTCATCGCCTAACGATCAGATGGGAAATCCGTGTAATCCTACTTTGAGGCCTCGTTGTGTTCTAACGCCAGAGTGAACCTTCGGACCCAACTGAGATGCAAGGTGCCCAAGATTCCAGCGGCTAGACGGGCACCTACTTTTCGTGCTTGACGGTCAACAATTAGACCGCCGAGAAGGGTCTCAAACACTCAGCCTTACATAACGTCGATTATCGGCGTTAAAAACACGCGGGGGAGACCCTGCCAACTGGTCCGCTTCCGGCCGTCAGCGGGGTGCGGTCAGCGCTCGTCGCGGGCGTTGAATTCTTCGTCGAGCTCGTAGTGCCGGAACTCGGTCTCCCTGTTAGGTTCGCCGTCAGCAATGACTTCATGGTCAAGCTGGCGCTGGACCTCGCTGTCCAGTATCTGGAGCTTCTGGTCTTTGACCTTTCCCAGGTCCTCCGGGAAATCGTCCTCTGGAGTGAGACGCAGCTTCTTGCCCATGGCAGCTCCGCTTTCTTCTTGGGTCACCTGCGGCTTCAATGTAGCGGCGGTGACAGGACAGCGATGGTTGACATAACTATGATGCTCGAATGCGGCGATGGACGCCACGAGGAGCCCTCCGCCGGCCCGTTCATCTCGTCAGCCCATCGGCTGACGGCACAGCCCGCGACGGCTCAAACGCCGCGGAGCAGCCAGTCATTGTCAGGATTTCTGCCGCCTTCAGGGTCCGGTGCCTCTGAAACCGGCACGGACGTGACCTGCTCATCCACTGGCACCCGCGTCGGCAGGGCCCGCCAGCGGTCCAGTGGAACCGCGGCATCTTGGCCAGGCGCGTCCTCCTGAACGCCCTCGTCCGCATCCTTGATCATGTTGCCCACCTTCTGTTGTCATCGCTGAGCTTTCAGCTGCGTGACCCACTCAGCAGCCTGCAAGTTCTTCGCTTGAACGACCACCGACGCCGGACTTCCAGATTGACCGCGGAGCGGCGCCGTTCAGCCCTCCATCTGAGCGTACGCCCGCAGTGGAGCAAAGGAGCTGCCCTGGCCGAGGGGATCGTGTTCGCAGCTGACAGGCAGGCCCCTGAGTTAGCCCTTCGCTGGCCCGTCCATCTCGTCGACCCACCGGACGACGGCGCTGCCGCCGTAGGCCCGGCTTTGGGTCTCGTGGAGCCCCTCGGCCTGTTGCGTTGCCAGGTCAAGTTCCGCTACGGCGGTCATGATGCCGATGGTGCTGTCGACATGGTCTTCCTGGAAGTGCCTGCCGGCTTCGGCGCCGCGGTGCCATTGCGCCTGCTGCGCAAGTGACACCTCAAGGGAACGCACCGCATCCAGGACATTGCCGGGGATCGCGTAACTGTCGGATGGCCGGTCCAGCTTATCGGCGGACTGTATCAGGTCCCGGGCCGCGCGGGAGAGACGTGACGCGGCATGGAAGGCCGCCCTGTCCGCCGGTTCAGTCATGGGATGCCTCCGGCGCCGGTTCGATGAGCTCGATTGCGCCATAGCCGATGAAATCGGCGCAGATGTCCCAGAATCCGCCCCGGCCGCTGTCTTCAACCCCCGCGCGGGCGTTCCGGCGCCGCGCCAATCGCCCGTCGAGGCCGTCGGCGACCCGGCACAGCAGCCACGCGGCCAGCGCCGGCAGCCGCCACTGCACCGCCGCCAGGACCGCGCTGGCAACGCCAAGGACCAGGTTCAGTCCCGTCAACCTGTCCGGGGTGATCCATGGCCGGTCCAGCCAGCCCGCGGCCCGCCCCAGGGCCGGCTCCATGACCCGCCGCAACCGGGCATCAAACATCGGAGGCCCTCTCCTTCCGGCGCCGCAGGACCGCCACCACAAGCCCGGCCCCGGTGAGAATGCCGAGCGTCCCGAGCGCGAGGTTGAGCTGCCATCCCGGCTGCAGGCCGAACGCACCCAGGGTCACATAACTCACCGTTCCCGGGAGGATGCCGATCGCGGTGCCGAGGAAATAGGGCCACCAGCGGATCGAGGTCAGTCCCGCGGTGTAGTTGATGGCCGTAAACGGCAGCACAGGCACCAGCCGGACACCGATCATGGCCGCCAGCCCCCGGTGCCGCAGCAGCCGGTCAACTTTCTCCACCCGCGCCCCGGTGAATTTCTCCACCGCCTCCCGGCCCAGCCAGCGTCCCAGCCAGAACGCGGCAATGGAACCCAAGATCGCGGCGATAAAGACGACGGCGATGCCGCCGGCGAACCCGAAGACCAGCCCGGCGGCGACTGAGAGGACATTTTTGGGCACCGGCGCCAGTGTCAGCCCGGCATACGCGAGGATGAAGGCCGCAGGCCCCCACCAGCCGGTGGTGCCGAAGTAGTTCCGGATGTCCTCGACCGGTGGGAGTGGAAAGACCAGTGCCGCGGCGGCGGCGGCGGCGGCGGCGGCGGCCACGAGAACCACCAGAATTCCCAGCCGAATCACCGCCCGGCGACGGCTGCCCGGAACAGAACCCGTCACGGGTTGTCCCCGGCGCCGGCAGTAGGGAGCCGGTTTTCGTCCTCGGCGGTGCGGATGGCCCAGGCGGCGTTGACGAGGCCGATATGACTGAAGGCCTGCGGGAAATTTCCGAGCAGTTCGCTGCTGTCCGGGGCAACTTCTTCGGCCAGAAGGCCCAGATCCGTGGCGAAGGCCGCGGCCCGTTCGAAGACGGCGCGGGCGCGCCGGGTCTGTCCGGCCAGGGCCAGGGCATGGGCAAGCCAGAACGTGCACAGCAGGAACGTTCCTTCCTCTCCGGAGAGCCCGTCGTCGGCCTTATACCGGTACACAAGGCCCCGGCTGTCGGTGAGGCGGTGCTCGATGGCATCGATCGTTGCGAGCATCCTGGGATCATCACCGGGCACGAAACCCACGATGGAGAGCATCAGGGCCGAAGCGTCGAGGTCCTCGGAGCCGTAGGCCTGTGTGTAGGCGCTGGCTGTCTCGTTCCAGCCGTTCATGAGGATCGAGTCGGCGAGCTTCGCCCGGGTCTGTACCCAGTGTGGAACCCGCTCTTCCGCGTTCAGGATCCCTGCGAGGCTGATGGCCCGGTCCACGGCTACCCAGCACATCAGCTTTGAATGAAGGTAGTGCCGGGGTGCGCCGCGGACCTCCCAGATGCCCTGATCCGTGGACTGCCAGCGCGATGCTGCAGCGTCGGCCGCATCGGCAAGGAAATGCCGCGTCCCGGGCTCCAGATCGTTCAGGTACTCCGGGAGGGTGGCGGCGGCGTCGAGGAGTTCGCCGTAGACGTCGAGCTGGCGCTGGTCCCAGGCGCCGTTGCCCACCCGTACCGGGGCGCTGTCGCGCCAGCCCGGAAGGTGGGCCAGTTCGCGTTCGGTCAGGTCCCGTTCCCCGCCGATGCCGTACATGATCTGCAGCTCGTCGCCGTTGCTCAGCCGGCCGGCGGCTGCCGTCGCGAGGAACTGAAAAAATTTGCCGGCCTCGTCCGGACAGGCGGCCACCCACAGCGCCTGCAGGGTCATGCTGGCGTCCCGGATCCAGGTGTACCGGTAGTCCCAGTTCCGGGTGCCGCCGGCGACCTCGGGCAGGGAGGTCGTCGGGGCGGCGACGATCGCACCGGTCGGATAGAACGTCAGTGCCTGCAGGACCCTGCCGCTGGAAGCGACCAGGTCCTGCCAAGGTCCGTCGTAGCTCTGATGCAGCTGCGACCAGCTGTCCCAGCCCTCCAGCGTGTCCTCCAGCCGGCGGGCGATGTCCTCCTGGCTCCAGAACGCCGGCGATACCGCCCCGGCGATCCGGTGGTGAAGGGCGAATCCCAGGGCGTTTCCGACCCGAAGGACCGGCTTCGCAAGCGCTTCACCACCATCCAGTTCGAAGGGGACCGGGGTGGAAAAGGCCAGCACGCCGGCCCCGCCCTGGACGGAAATGCCGCCGCCCGTGTCCTGCAGGAGGGGCCGGACCAGGCCGTATTCCGGCCGGGGCGCGAACGTCACCTCCATCTCGACTTCGCCTTCGACACAGACCACCTGCCGCAGCAACGTTCCGGGCACGCCGGCACCGAGCTCGTGGCCCCGGTTCCCGTCTCCCAGGACCAGGGCATCGGTGACTGTCACGGTCCCGCCGGCTGTGGTGTGTACCGTCTCGAGGACCATCGTCGGGCCGAGGTACCGCCGGGTTGAGGAGTAGGGGGCCGCAGGCCGGATCGACCAGTAGCCCGCGTCCTCGCCCAGGATCCGACCGAAAACCGACGGGCTGTCAAAACGGGGGAAACACAACCAGTCCACGGAACCCGCGGCGCTCACGAGCGCGGCGGAGTGGCAGTCAGAGAGCATGGCGTAGCTGGCGATGGGCTCACTGGTCATCGGTACACCCTGCCTGATTCATTCAAGACGGTCCAGCGCATCTTCAATGGCACGGTGGAACGTCGGATACGCGTAGATCATCCGCCGCAATGTGCTGACCGGAATCCGGGCGTGGACGGCAAGCGCCAGGGCCGAGAGGACCTCGCCCCCTGCAGGGCCGGTGGACGTCGCACCGACCAGCACCCCGCGGTCGGCGTCTTCGACGAGTTTGATAAATCCCTGGTTGCCGGACTTGTGGATCCATCCCCGTGCGGACGCCGTCAGGTCCGTGAAACCGACACGCACGCTCATGCCTTTCCCGCGGGCCTGTTCCTCGGTCATTCCGACGGAACCGATCTCCGGATCGGTGAACGTCACCCGCGGAACCGCATGGTATTCGGCCGGGGCAGGGTCCTGATCCAGGATGTGCGCGGCGGCGATGGATGCCTGGTACATGGACACATGGGTAAAGGCGCCCTTGCCCGTGATGTCGCCGACGGCGTAGACGTCATCGGCAATCTGCATGTGCTCATCGGGGTCAAGGAAGCGGGCACCCGGATCCAGGCCCAGGGCTGCCACCCCGAGGGACTCGAGGTTGGTGGTGCGGCCCGTCGCGACCAGAAGCCGGCCGGCACTGAGGGTAGAACCATCGACATCAACCGTGAACGTGCCGGCGGAGTGCCGGACGCTTTCTATCCGTGCCCCCACAAGCACGTCGATGCCCTCCTCCCGCAGCACTCCCTCGAGGAGCTTGCCAGCCTCGGGCTCTTCCGGGGGCAGCAGGCCCGGCGCGTCTTCCAAGATGGTGACAAGGGTGCCGAAGCGTGCGAATGCCTGCGCCAGTTCCGCGCCGATGGCCCCTCCCCCGATGACGATCAGGGCTTCCGGGACCTCGGTGGCGGCGATGGCCTCCCTGTTGGTCCAGTACGGCACCTCGGCCAGACCCGGGATCGGAGGAATCATCGGTTCCGTGCCGGTATTGATCACGATGGCGCGGCCGGCGGTGAACTCCCGGCCGGCGGCGCTGACCGTCCGTGGCCCGGTGATCCTGCCCCGGCCGCGGACAAAGCGGCCGCCTTTGCCGGTGAAACGGTCCACAGCGACCGTGTCGTCCCAGTCATCGGTGGCCTCGGAGCGGATCCGGTCCGCCACCGGCGCCCAGTCCGGGCGGACATCGCCATCCCCGGCGAGGCCGCGGATGCGTCGGCCCTCCGCCAGGGAGTTACCGGCCCTGATCATCATCTTGCTCGGAATACAGCCGTAGTAAGGGCACTCACCGCCAACCAGGCGTGCCTCGATTCCCACGACCGAGAGGCCCGCTTCTGCGAGCTCGCCGGCAGCGGCCTCACCGCCCGGACCCATGCCAATAACAACAACATCAACTTCTTCAGCCACGAAATCTCCTTACCATCATCAATCCGATGTATTTCTGAAAAATCGGGTCCCCTCCACGACCGGGAGCTGTGGGACTTTTCGCCCTCGGCAGGGGCGGTCCAGTCATCCTCGCATGAGACCGGGCGGACCCGGAGGACGGCCGGCGGGGCTGGCACTCAGTGGTGCCCTACCGTGCCCGCCGGTTCCCTGCGGAGGCCGCGGGGTCTGCCTGTGGCGCTCGGCTGGGTGATCATGGCCATCGCCCACCCGACACCGACCTATCATTTCGCACCGCTCCTCGCTGTAGTCGTTGTCCCGCTCCTGGTACGGGGAAGGACTCAGAAATCACTTCCGCTTCGAAGCGCTCTGGTCCTTACCTCGGGCGGTGCTCTGCCGGCGTTGATTGCGACCGCTGTGGTTGAGAGTGTCAATGCTCTTGGCGGGCCAACTCTGAGCGGTGCTGGAGGCGCGCTGGTAGAGACCGTGATAGCCATTGCGACCGGGCTAATCATTGGGACGACCGCGATGATTTCACCTTGGTGGCCGGGGGCACGCACCTAAAGCGCACCGCTGTCAGGCCCCGGCCGGATCGACGCCGGCGTGACCGCTCTGCAGTGCCGGGAGCGAACGGCGGAAGCCCAGTGACGGGGCCATATTCGGCCCACGGTTCCGTGGGTCCTTGCGTACGTTTTTTGGCATTTTCTGAAGCGGCCCCTAGGGTGTGTTGCTAAACCCTCTGAAGGTTGATTTCCGTCAGGCTTGATTCATGGCAGCAAGGCAGGAAATTTCTGACAAGGCATGGGCTGTGATGGCACCGCATTTCCCGGTTTGG
>NZ_JBEPOZ010000043.1:0-11206 GCF_040547005.1 Arthrobacter sp. UYCu712 | reverse complement strand
GGAGGGTGTGGGAGAGTAGGTCACCGCCGGAACATCATTAAAACGGTCGAGAGCCTCCAGACACACGTCTGGAGGCTCTCCCGCATTTAACCCCCAAACCACAAAACAGCCCCCCGGCTTCAGCGCCGGCCTTCCGCCGCCGACGTGAAGAAGCGTAGTTCTGGACCCGGACCGAGCCAGGAAGCCGGCCAGGGATCGTCCTCGGAGTGTTCTGTCGGCTTTCTGTGACACTTGCCACCGGAAAGGCCTTATGGGCCGCTGCCGTTAGCTGGTCTCCGGGTACTCGCCTAGAATTGGATGAGATGTACGGACTTCGAAGCGCTTGATTTCGGGTTGCGTAGGGAACGAAACACGGAACAGAGCGGCTGCGATTGCGCCAGTGGTCAGCTCATAACAGGAGGAATCCAGCATGGCTGAGCACAACGAAGACAACCGCGGCGGCAAAGACCGAGGCAACTTCGGCGGCGGACGAAACACAGGCGGTGGCGGCTTCCGGGGAACCAGCAATTCCGGTGGCGACCCCCGCGGTTTCCGCGCCCGGGAGGACCGCGGATCCGAGGCATCCCGTCCGTCCTTCAACGACCGTGATCGTAAGCCGTATGGTGATCGTCCGGCGCGTGATGGGGACCGTAAGCCCTTTAGTGGTGGCGGGGATCGTAAGCCGTATGGTGATCGTCCGGCGCGTGATGGGGACCGTAAGCCGTTCAGTGGTGGCGGGGATCGTAAGCCGTATGGTGATCGTCCGGCGCGTGATGGGGACCGTAAGCCCTTTAGTGGTGGCGGGGATCGTAAGCCCTATGGTGATCGTCCGGCGCGTGATGGGGACCGTAAGCCGTTCAGTGGTGGCGGGGATCGTAAGCCCTATGGTGATCGTCCGGCGCGGGATGGGGACCGTAAGCCCTTTAGTGGTGACGGCGATCGTGACCGTAAGCCGTACGGTGACCGTGCCCCGCGTGAAGGCGGGGGAGAGCGTCGCAGCTTCGGTGACGGCGATCGTGACCGTAAGCCGTACGGTGACCGTGCCCCGCGTGAAGGCGGGGGAGAGCGTCGCAGCTTCAATGGCGGAGACAACCGGAAGCCGTTCGGCAACCGCGATGATCGTCCGGCCCGTAGCTTTGACCGTGGCGGCGACTCCGGTCCACGCCAGTTCGGACGCGACCGCGCCGAGGACCGCCCGGTCCGCGTCCCCAACGCCCGTGACCTGCGCAGCGCCAACCGCCCCGACCGCGAGCGTTCACCGCAGATCGACGACGATGTCACCGGCAAGGAACTGGACCGCGCCACGCAGCACCAGATCAAGACGCTCGAGGACAACAGCGCCGAGTGGGTGGCACGCCACCTGGTCATGGCAGGACGCCTCATCGACGAAGAACCCGAGCTTGCCTTCCAGCACGCCCTCGCAGCCAGCCGCCGCGGCGGACGCCTTGCCGCGGTCCGCGAAGCTGTCGGCCTGACGGCCTACGCCGCGGGCCACTACGGCGAGGCCCTGCGCGAATTCCGTACTTACCGGCGGATCAGCGGCTCCAACATGCACCTGCCGGTCATGGCGGACTGCGAACGCGGCCTCGGCCGCCCGGACCGCGCCCTCGACATGGCGCGCTCGGACGAAGCCAAGGACCTGGACGCACCCGGCAAAGCGGAACTGGCAATCGTGGCCGCCGGTGCCCGCTCGGACCTGGGGCAGCTCGACGCCGCAGTCTCGGAACTCGAAATCGCACAGCTGGACATCAATCGGGCATTTTCCTACAGCCCGCGCCTGTTCCGCGCCTATGCCGATGCCCTGACGGCAGCCGGACGCGCGCCCGAAGCCGAGAAGTGGAGGCGCCAGGCCGTCGTCGCCGAGAACGCCCTCGGCCTCGGCATCGACGAGGAACCGGACATCATCGACCTCGGCTGGGACGAAGAAGAAGAAGCCCGCGAGGAATCGCGTCAGCGCCGCATCCTTGCGGAACAGTCGGCACAGAAGTCGGCCCCCGCCGACGATGCCCCCCGCACTGTTACGGCGGCAGCGGCCGCCGGACTCCCCGAAACGCCTGAAGCGGAGGGCGGCGTCGACGCGCTGGAGGAAGGTTCCGACGACGCGGAGTCCGACTTCTTCGAATCCGACGACGCCGAGTCCGATGAAGACTCCGTGGAGAAGGACGCCCTGGACCGCTCGGAGCTTCTGGAAGGCGACGAATCCGAGGATGCCGGCGACGACTACGACACCGAGGCCTAGCCGCGGATGACCGACAAAGATCTGATCTCGAACTTCGACGCACTGCTTGCCGACCTTGACGGCGTGGTCTACGCCGGCCCACACGCCATTCCGGGAGCTGTGGAGTCCCTCCGCGGGCTCGCTGAAATCGGCGTGGGCCTGGGCTACGTCACCAACAACGCGTCCCGGACGCCCGCGCAGGTAGCACAGCACCTGCGCGACCTCGGTGCGCCGGCAGAGGACCAGCAGGTGGTCAGCTCTTCGCAGGCCGCCGGGGAACTGCTCGCGTCGCTGTTGCCGGCCGGTGCCCGCGTGATGGTGACCGGCGGTGACGCCCTGGCGGGCGAGATTGAACTCGTGGGACTGGTTCCGGTCCGGAGCGCGGCGGAGAATCCTGTGGCCGTGGTGCAGGGCTTCCACCCTGACGTCGGCTGGAAGGATCTCGCGGAGGCCTCGTACGTCGTCGCCGGCGGCGCCCTGTGGGTGGCCACCAACACGGACATGTCCATCCCTCAGGAGCGGGGCATCGCCCCCGGTAACGGTTCCCTGGTCGCTGCAGTGGCCGCGGCCACCGGTCAACGGCCGCTGGTCGCAGGCAAGCCCGAGGCGCCCCTGTTCCAGGCCGCCGCGAAACGGCTGGCCGCCGACCGGCCCCTCGTCGTCGGCGACCGGCTGGACACGGACATCCTCGGCGGCAACAACGCCGGATTCGCCACAGTGGCCGTGCTGACCGGGGTGGACACGCGGGGATCCATCCTGGCTGCCCGAACCGCTGAACGGCCCGGGTTCCTCATTCATGACCTCACAGACCTCTACCGCCCCTACCCGGCAGTGGAGCACGACGCCGGCCGGTACAGCTGCGGTGCGGCCTCCGCCGTCGTGGACGGCCAGACAGTCCGCATCAGCGGAGCTCCCGACGATCTCGATGCCTGGCGTGCCGCCTGCGCGGCGTGGTGGGCAGCCAACCCGGAGACCGCCACCGCCCTCGCTCCCGCGATCGAATGGCTGGCTCAGTAGAGTGGAAGCATGACCGAACCGAACCCCGCCCCCGAGGCGGAAGCAGCAGGCGGGCCCGTCCCTGACACGGACACAGTCACGGAGGCGTACGCGGATCCGTCGACTGCAGAAGCGGGGACGCGGGTGGACTGGCCGGCTTTTCCGCTGGAGACAGCCGCCGGCGATTCTGACGTGGACGCCCTGCTGGGCCGGCTCGGCGCGCTGCCCGGGCTGCCGGTCACGGCTCACGGCGACGTCTACGCAGGACTGCATGACGACCTGATGGAGGCGTTGAACGAAGACGTGACCGGACACGAAGCTACGGCGGGGGATACCGCATCATGAGCAGGCTTGACCAAGCGCTTGTCGGCCGCGGCCTGGCGAGGTCCAGGACCCATGCCGCCCGACTCATCGCCGAGGGCAAGGTCAGCTCCGGCGGCGAGGTCCTGGCCAAGGCCTCCCTTCAGGTAGCGGACGACACCCGCCTCGACGTCGTGGCCACGGAGGAGGACAACTACGTCAGCCGGGCCGCACACAAGCTGGCCGGCGCGCTCGACGCCTTCCCCGCCGTCGAGGTCCAGGGAAAGCGCTGCCTCGACGCCGGCGCCTCCACCGGCGGGTTTACCGAGGTGCTGCTCCGGCGCGGCGCGGACCATGTGGTGGCGGTCGACGTCGGCCATGACCAGCTTGTCCCGCAGATCCGGAACGACCCGAGGGTTGCCGTCCACGAGGGTCTCAACGTCCGCTACATGACCCCGGCCGAGATCGGCGGACCCGTTTCCGTGACCGTGGCGGACCTGTCCTTCATCTCCCTGACCATGGTGGTTGCGCCCCTGGCGGCCTGCACCGAGCCCGGCGGTGACCTCGTCCTGATGGTGAAACCGCAGTTCGAAATCGGCAAGGACCGGCTGGGCCGCACCGGCGTCGTGACCTCCGAGCGGGAACGCCGCCTCGCGGTGGGAAAAGTTGCCGCCGCCGCGATGGATGCGGGCCTGGACCTGCACGGCCTGGCCGGCAGCCCGCTGCCCGGGCAGGACGGAAACGTCGAGTACTTCCTGTGGATAAAGCGCGGGATCCGGACAGACCTGCCTAAGATCGAGGAGCGGGACGCAGCCGTTGCTGCGTTACTGGGAACGATCTGGCCAAACCAGCAGCACTAGAAGGCGGAATCCGATGAGCAGGCGTGTCCTCATCCTTGCCCACACCGGCCGCGAGGAATCCCTCAAGGCTGCCTGGGAAGCGTGTGCCCAGCTCCACGCCTCCGGCATCGTTCCGGTGATGCAGAAGTCCGAACTCGCCGACATGGTCCGGTTCTTCGGCCGCCTGGACCACCCTGTCGAGGTCCTGCACGACCACGTGCTGCTGCCGGACGTCGAACTCGTGATGGTCCTCGGCGGCGACGGAACGATCCTGCGCGCGGCGGAACTGGTCCGCGAGGTCGACGTGCCCCTGCTGGGCGTCAACCTCGGGCACGTCGGGTTCCTGGCCGAAAGCGAGCGGGCGGACCTGGCCCAGACGGTTGAATGGGTGGCCCGCCGGGAATACACCGTGGAAGAGCGGATGACCATCGACGTGCAGGTCTGGGTCCGCGGGCAGAAGATCTGGCACACCTGGGCCCTCAACGAGGCGGCGATCGAGAAAGGCAACCGGGAACGGATGCTCGAGGTGGTCACCGAAGTCGACGAGCGGCCCCTGACCTCGTTCGGCTGCGACGGCGTGGTCCTGGCCACCCCCACGGGCTCCACGGCCTACGCCTTCTCCGCCGGCGGCCCCGTGGTGTGGCCTGAAGTCGAAGCCCTCCTGATCGTGCCGATCAGCGCGCACGCACTCTTCGCCAAGCCACTGGTGGTGTCGCCCCGCTCCAGGCTCGCCGTCGAGATCCTGAACCGGACCGGTGCCCAGGGGGTGCTCTGGTGCGATGGCCGCCGCTCGGTGGACCTGCCGCCCGGCGCCCGCGTGGAAGTCACCCGCTCGCCCAACCCCGTCCGGCTCGCCCGCACCCACCAGACCCCCTTCTCCGGGCGGCTGGTCCGCAAGTTCGAGCTCCCCATCCAGGGCTGGCGCGGCCCCATGCCGCAGGCCGCCACCATCCACACCGGGCCGGTACCGGTCATCCGTACCCCCAGACCCATGCCCCCGCTGCCCACGCCACGGCACGCCGGGCCCGGCGACCCCGACGGGCCCGATGACCCCACCGCTCCCTCGACTGCGAAGTGACCCATGCTTGAAGAACTGAGAATCCGCGACCTCGGCGTCATCACCGACGCGACGCTGCCCCTCGGACCGGGACTGAGCGTCGTGACGGGCGAAACGGGCGCCGGCAAGACCATGGTGGTGACCGCCGTCGGGCTGCTGCTTGGCGCCCGGTCCGACGCCGGCGCGGTGCGCAGTGGCGCGAAGAGCGCCTCCGCGGAGGCGATCGTGAAACTCGACGCCGGCCACGCGGCCGTGACACGGGCCCGGGAAGCCGGGGCGGACGTCGAGGAGTTCGACGGCGGCGCCGAGCTGCTGCTGGCCCGCAGTGTCGGCGCCGACGGCCGCAGCCGCGCGTACCTCGGCGGCCGGGTGGCCCCCGTCGGGGTCCTGGCCGAGATCGGCGAAACCCTCGTGGTGGTCCATGGCCAGTCCGAACAGATCCGGCTCAAGAGCCCGGTGGCGCAACGCGGTGCATTGGACAAATTCGCGGGGGAGAGCCTCGCCGCAACCCTCTCCACCTACCAGGAGCTGCACGGGCACTGGAAGGCGATCCAGGCCGAGCTGGACTCGCTCCGCAGCGCCGCCCGGGAACGCCTGCGCGAGGCGGAATCCCTTGAGGCGGCCCTCGGCGAGATCGACGCCGTGGACCCCCAGCCCGGCGAGGACGACTCGCTCAAGGCCGAGGCCGTCAAACTCGCCAACGTCGAGGAACTCCGGATAGCGGCAACAACGGCACACCAGGCAATCATCGCGGAGGACTTCGGCGAGGGCAGCGACGCCACCGCCCTCGTGGACGCCGCCAAGCGCACCCTGGAACATGTGGCCGAACACGACGAGGAGCTGGGCTCCGCGGCGGCCCGGCTGGCCGAGGTCGGCTTCCTGCTCAACGATATTGCCACCGAACTTGCCAGCTACCAGGCTTCGCTCGACACGGAGGGCCCGGAACGGCTCGCCGAAATCGAGGACCGGCGGGCCGACCTGGCGAAACTCGTGCGCAAGTACGCCCCGAGCATCGATGAGGTGCTGGTCTGGGCCGAGGAGGCCCGGGCCCGGTACGAGGAGCTGCAGGACGACTCCACCCGGATCGAAGCGCTGGACGCGGACGTCACCCGCACCGAGGCCGAGCTCCGGAAGCAGGCGGCCGCCATCAGCAAGGCCCGCCGGAAGGCAGCCAAGGATCTCTCCGCCCGGGTCAGCGCCGAACTGAAAGCTTTGGCCATGGCCGACGCGACCCTCATCATCAACGTCGACCCGGGCGAGCAAATGGGCCCCCTCGGTGTCGACGACATCTCGTTCCTGCTCCAGCCGCACTCCGGGGCACCTGCCCGCCCCTTGGGCAAGGGCGCCTCCGGCGGCGAGCTGTCGCGTGTCATGCTCGCCATCGAAGTGGTGCTCGCCGCCGTGGACCCCGTCCCGACGTTCGTCTTCGACGAGGTCGACGCCGGCGTCGGCGGCCGGGCCGCCGTCGAGATCGGCCGTCGGCTGGCCATGCTGGCCCGGCACGTCCAGGTCCTCGTGGTGACGCACCTGCCGCAGGTGGCTGCCTTCGCGGACCAGCACATCCGGGTCACCAAGACCTCGGTGCGGGGCGCCGACGGGGGGACGGTGACCGGCTTCACGTCCAGCGACGTGCAGCTCCTCGACCCCGCGGAACGCGTCCGTGAGCTGGCCCGGATGCTGGCCGGCCAGGAGGACTCGGAATCCGCACAGGCCCACGCGCAGGAGCTGCTGGACGACGCCAGGCTCCTGCCGCAGCAGGCATGAGCAGCTTCGGCGAGCAGCGCCTGACAACCAACGACCAACAAATAACAGCAACACCGAACGGCTAACACCGAACGGCTAACGCCGAACGAGCGGGGGCGACTGGGATGACAATCACAGCCGCATCCCGCAAACCGACCCTTTGAAGACTGAATTGATGATAGGCTCAAATTCCGTGGTGCAGCGATCAAATTCCCGTGTAAATTCCCGGTTCCCGGGCTCGTCCAAGACGACCAAACACATCTTCGTCACCGGTGGTGTGGCGTCCTCGCTCGGCAAAGGACTGACGGCTTCGAGCCTCGGTCACCTGCTGCGGGCACGCGGTTTGTCTGTAACAATGCAGAAGCTCGATCCCTATCTGAACGTGGATCCGGGCACGATGAACCCCTTCCAGCACGGCGAAGTCTTCGTGACTGACGACGGCGCCGAAACGGACCTCGACGTCGGCCACTACGAGCGCTTCCTCGATGAAAACCTCGAAGGCTCCGCCAACGTCACCACCGGCCAGGTGTACTCCACGGTCATCGCCAAGGAACGCCGCGGCGAATACCTCGGTGACACCGTCCAGGTCATCCCCCACATCACCGATGAAATCAAGCGCCGGATGCGCCTGCCCGCCGAGGGCAAGAACGCCCCCGACGTCATCATCACCGAGATCGGCGGCACCGTAGGCGACATCGAGTCGCAGCCGTTCCTCGAATCCGCCCGCCAGGTCCGCCAGGACATCGGCCGCGGAAATGTCTTCTTCCTCCACGTTTCCCTCGTGCCGTACATTGGCCCGTCGCAGGAACTGAAGACCAAGCCGACGCAGCACTCCGTTGCCGCGCTGCGCTCCATCGGCATCCAGCCGGAGGCGATCGTGATCCGCTCGGACCGCGAGGTCCCGCAGCCGATGCGCGACAAGATCGGCCGCATGTGCGACGTCGACATCGACGCCGTCATCGGCTGCCCGGATGCCCCGAGCATCTACGACATCCCGAAGACCCTGCACTCGCAGGGACTGGATTCGTACATCGTCCGGGCCCTCGACCTGCCGTTCAAGGACGTCGACTGGACCAGCTGGGACAAGCTCCTCGAAGCGGTCCACAACCCCAAGCACGAGGTTGAGATCGCCCTGGTCGGCAAGTACATCGACCTGCCGGACGCCTACCTGTCCGTGACGGAAGCCCTGCGTGCCGGCGGCTTCGCGAACGACACCAAAGTCAAGATCCGCTGGGTCCCCTCGGATGAGTGCGAAACGCACGAAGGTGCGGTCAACTCCCTGGACGGCGTGGACGCGATCTGCGTTCCCGGCGGCTTCGGCATCCGCGGCCTCGAAGGCAAGCTTGGCGCCCTGAAGTACGCCCGTGAAACCAAGCTCCCGGTCCTGGGCCTGTGCCTGGGCCTGCAGTGCATGGTGATCGAGTACGCCCGCAACGTGGTCGGCCTCGAAGGTGCGTCGTCGTCCGAGTTCGAGCCGGACTCCAAGTACCCGGTGATTGCCACCATGGAAGAGCAGCTGGACATCGTCGACGGCAAGGGCGACCTTGGCGGCACCATGCGCCTGGGCCTGTACGAGGCCAGGCTGGATGAGGGTTCCGTGGTCGCCGAGACCTACGGCACCACCACGGTCAGCGAACGCCACCGGCACCGCTACGAAGTCAACAACAAGTACCGCGAGCAGATCGCCGCCCAGGGCCTGGTGTTCTCCGGAACCTCGCCCGACGGCAAGCTCGTGGAGTACGTGGAGCTTCCCCGCGAAGTCCACCCGTACTACGTGGCCACGCAGGCCCACCCCGAGCTCAGCTCACGGCCCACCCGGCCGCATGCGCTGTTCGCCGGGCTGGTCAAAGCCGCCCTGGACCACCAGAAGGGCGACGACGGCCCGACGGCCGCCGCTGCCAAGGACGCTTCGGCTAAGAACGCCCCGGCCGCTGCGAAGCAGTCACCGGCAGT
This sequence comes from Arthrobacter sp. UYCu712, assembly GCF_040547005.1. Taxonomy (NCBI): domain Bacteria; kingdom Bacillati; phylum Actinomycetota; class Actinomycetes; order Micrococcales; family Micrococcaceae; genus Arthrobacter; species Arthrobacter sp. UYCu712. The sequence continues at coordinate 2,121 of NZ_JBEPOZ010000043.1, read as the reverse complement.
AGCGTCCAAGTAACTCCCAACTGAATCAAAGGACGGCGCGATGCCCGGTAGGCCTGAGACCCCCAATGCTGCAAGGCAGGTTTCGGATCAACCGAGCCCGCGCCGTCTTTTGTCGTCCCGGACGGTCTATGAAGGCCGGATCTGGGACGTCGTCAGCGACAGTTTCCAGCTTAACGACGACGGCGATGCCCTCGTCCGCGACTACATCGACCACCCCGGCGCGGTGGCGATCCTGCCGATGAACGACGCCGGCGAAGTGCTGCTGATCAAGCAGTACCGGCACCCGGTGGGCATGGACCTCTGGGAGATCCCGGCGGGACTCCTCGACGTCGAAGGCGAGGACTTCGTGGTAGGAGCAGCCCGCGAACTCGCCGAAGAAGCGGACCTCGTCGCGGCAAAGTGGAACGTGCTGGCGGACTTCTTCAATTCGCCGGGCTCCTCCAGCGAAGCAATCCGGATTTACCTGGCCCGCGGCCTGAGCGATGTTCCCGGTCACGAACTGCATGTCCGCACCGAGGAGGAAGCCGAAATCGAGTTGCACTGGACGCCGCTCGGCGTCGCCGTGGCCGCTGTCCTGGACGGGCGCCTGCACAACCCGTCCGCCGTCGTCGGGATCCTCGCAGCCGCGGCAGCCCGTGCGGACAACTTCGAGGGACTCCGCCCGGCCGACGCGCCGTGGCCTGCCCATCCCAGCCAGCGCTGATGGTGGAACTGGTGGCGACGGAGCCATCCGCCCCGCAGGACGGCCAGGCCCCGCAACAAGCACCGGCCCCGCAACAAGCACCCAGCGCTCCCGCCCGGCCCCTGACCGCGGTGGACCGGGCCATGACGGACTACCTGCAGCACATGGGGGTGGAGCGCGGACTGGCGGCCAACACCCTCTCCGCCTACCGGCGGGACCTGGCGCGCTACGCCAGGCACCTCGCCCGGGCCGGGCGCCAGCGTCCAACCGAGATCACCCGCCACGATGTCACCGCCTTCGTCCAGGCGCTCTCCGACGGCTCGGACGGCGGATCCGCCCTCGGCATCCGGTCAGCAGCACGGACCGTGGTGGCCGTGCGCGGACTGCATAAGTTCTGGGCACTGGAAGGGGTCACGGCCACGGACCCCGCCAGCGATGTCCACCCGCCGATGCCCGGCAAGCGCCTGCCCAAGGCCATAAGCGTCGATGAAGTCACCAGGATCCTCGAGGCAACCGGCACCGAGACCGCCACCGGCCTGCGGGACCGTGCCCTGCTGGAGTTCCTGTACTCCACCGGGGCCCGCATCAGCGAAGCCGTGGGCCTCGACGTCGACGACATTTCGCTGCAGGGCGACGGGCCGGACGACGAGGCCGGCCCCGCAATCGTCCGGCTGTTCGGCAAGGGCTCCAAGGAACGGCTGGTCCCGCTGGGATCCTTCGGGGCACGGGCCCTGGATGCCTATCTGGTCCGCGGCAGGCCGCTGCTGGCAGCCAAGGGCAAAGGCACACCTGCCCTCTTCCTGAACGCCCGGGGCGGCAGGATCAGCAGGCAGAGCGCCTGGACCATCCTCAAGACGGCCGCCGTGAAAGCCAACATCACCAAGGACGTCTCGCCCCACACCCTGCGGCACTCGTTTGCGACCCATTTGCTGGAAGGCGGCGCCGACGTCCGCGTCGTCCAGGAATTGCTGGGCCACGCCTCCGTCACCACCACGCAGGTGTACACCCTGGTGACGGCGGATACCCTGCGGGAAATCTACGCCGCCGCGCATCCGAGGGCGCTGGGCTAGCAGCGGCTCGGCTGAAAATCCGCTCGGGACGGCACCACCAACTCAACCAGCCAGTTTCACCGTTATTGTCGGTGCCTCCTGATGTACTGAGTGTATGGAAGGCAGCACAGCTTGGATGGCGGAAAGCAGGGAGGCACTGGAGGCCGTTGCCGCGGCCTCGGCGGTGTTTGCTGCCTGCGCCGGCTCCGGGAGGGACCTCCCTGATCCGTCCGGGCCCGCTCCGTTGCGAAGCGCCGATCCGTTGCGGGATCTGGCGGATGATTGCCTGGACGGGCTCGCCGATGTGGCCCGGATGGAAGCCAGGTTCGCTGCGCTGAAGGTCAGGCTGGCCGCCGGATACGTGGGGGCGGCCAGGGCCCTGAGACCACC
>NZ_JBEPOZ010000042.1:0-12505 GCF_040547005.1 Arthrobacter sp. UYCu712 | reverse complement strand
CTCCGGTTCCCAGCATTTCCGCTGGTCTCCCTCGCGGCGACTTAGAAAACAATACACCCACACACCCCCCACCGCAACTCCGATCCGCAGGGTCCCGCGGTCACCCGAAAACCGCGCCAGCACTGGGCCGAACGGTCCATTGGCCCGCCAAATTGGAGTTCATCCCTACCAACTCAATCTGTGCAGTACGTCACCCGCGCCGGCTCCTGGCAGCCGTGGCGTAATAGAGCACGCCCCACCCGGTGGTCTGGGTGCTGCACAGCGCAACGAGGCCGCCGCGCGGTGCACCCTCCGCGACCAGTGTCCGGGATACCGCCGGGGCGGGCATGGCCTAGTCCCCCCGTCAGCTCCGCATGCAGCTTCTGGACCCGGGCCTTGATGTCGTCCCGGACCAGGCGTATGCGTTCCATACCTTCGATGCCGCGCGTCGAGGGCTCGTCCGTGTCCCAGACTTCCAGGCGGGTGCCTTCGTGTGGTTCAACTTTAGCTTCGGTGCCCAGGACGATGACGACATCGACCGTGTTCAGGACCTCGCCGGTGACGGGCTTGGGGTGTTCGCCGGTGATGTCGATTCCGAGTTCGGCCAGGGACTCCACGGCCTGGGGATTCAGCGACCGGCCGGGTTTGGTTCCTGCGGAGTGCACCGTGACCGCCCCGTCGGCGAGCTGGTTCATCAGTCCGGCGGCGAGCTGGGATTTTCCGCCGTTTTTGCTGCAGACGAACAGGACGCTGGGTGTTTTCGTGGTCTTGGTCATGCGTTTGCTTCCTCCTTGTCTGAGCTGGGGTCGTGGAGCAATGATGCGGCCAGTGCCTTGATCCGGCCGTGGATTTCGTCGCGGATGATCCGCACGGCCGCAACGGGCAGTCCGGCCGGGTCTGTCAGCTCCCAGTCCTCGTAGCGCTTGCCGGGGTAGATCGGGCAGGAGTCGCCGCAGCCCATGGTGATCACGACGTCCGAGGCACGCACGACGTCGTCGGTGAGGGGTTTGGGGTAGGCCCGGGTCAGGTCAAGTCCCATTTCGGACATCGCCGCGACGACGGCGGGGTCCAGTTCCGCCGCCGGCAGGGAGCCGGCGGAGCGGACATGGATCCGGCCCTTGGCCTCGACGGTGAGCAGGGCTGCCGCCATCTGGGAGCGGCCGGCGTTCTGCACGCAGACAAACAGCACTTCGGGGACCTCGGCGGCGACGGCTCCCTTGGATTTGGCCAGCGCGGTGAGCCGGTCGTTGGCGAAGTGTTCGGTGGTGGCCGGAAGGTGGGTGGTGATCTTCGCGGTCCGGGCCAGGGCCGTGCTCCTGCAGCCCCCGGCTGGTTTCATACCGTTTTTCGTGGGGTTCCGTCATGTCAGCACTCCAGATAGGTGGTTCATGGAAGGGTGTCTGCTTCAGTTGTTTTCGCCGGAGCGGCCGTGGGAGAGTCCGGTGGGGAACCCGACGAGCACGGGCTCGGGAGCGGCGCAGCACGAGGACTCGGATGCCACGTCGACGGCGGCTGCCGGTACGTCGCAGCTGGTGCCGGCGTCGGAGGAGCAGACGCCGGTTTCGGGGAGTTCGAGCTGGACGGTGTCCGCGGCTTCGCGGTCACCGGCCAGGGCGGCGGCGACGGAGCGGACCTGTTCGTAGCCGGTCGCGAGCAGGAAGGTCGGCGCGCGGCCGTAGGACTTCATCCCGACGATGTAGAAGTCCTTGTCCGGGTGAGCCAGCAGGGCCGCGCCGTGCGGGGGGACGGTGCCGCAGGAGTGGAATTCCGGATCGATGAGCGGGCCGAGCTCGGTAGGTGCTTCGACGGCCGGGTCCAGATCCAATCGGAGTTCACGCAGGATGTCCAGGTCCGGGCGGAAGCCGGTGCAGGGAACGAGGACGTCGGCCTCGAGGGTCCGGCCGTCAACGGATTCGACGGTGACGTGCGAGGCGAGGGATTTCAGCGAGCTGATGCCGAAGCCGGTGTGCAGTTCGATGGTTCCTGCCTCGACGAGGCGGCGCAGGCGGGCGCCGAGCTGGCCGCGGGCGGGCAGCCCGTCGGCGTTGCCGCCGCCGTAGACCTTCTCGGCGGACGCGCCGCGGACGGCCCAGAGGATCCGGGTGTCCGGTTCTTCCTTGGCGAGGTCGGCGAGGTTGATCAGGGTGTTGGCGGCGGAGTGCCCGGCGCCGACGACCAGGACACGGCGTCCACCGAACGAGGCACGGTCACGGCCGGTGACATCCGGGAGCGGCGAGGAGGTCCGGCCCGCGGCGGACTCTTCGCCGATCGCTGGAAGTCCCGAGGTTCCCAGCGGGTTGCGGATGGACCAGGTGCCGGAGGCGTCAATGACCCCGGCCACGGTGTGGTCGCGGGTTTCTCCGTCCGCGTGCTCGACCCGGACGATGAACGGTGTCCTCTCGCGGTTGCGGGTGTGGGTCTTGTCCATCCCGGCGCGGGTCACGGCGATGACCCTGGAGCCGGTCTGCAGCTTTGAGCTGATGGCCGGGAGGGCGGCCAGTGGGGTGAGGTAGTTGTCGATCAGTTCCCCGCCGTAGGGCAGGGCGGTGGGGCGGGGTGATTCCCAGCCGGAGGGTTCGAGCAGGCGGACGGCTGCGGCATCGATGTTGTACTGCCAGGGGGAGAACAGCCGGATGTGGCGCCACTGCTCGATGGCGGCTCCCGCGGCGGGGCCCGCTTCGAAGATCAGCGGTTCCAGGCCGCGTTCGAGCAGGCGGGCCGCGGCGGCCAGACCCACGGGGCCGGCGCCGATCACGGCAACGGGAAGGGTCTTCGCTGAATCCATGGTTTCCTCTGTTTCATCCGTAGGTGTGGCGGTTCTGGCCGGGGTGCCTGCCGGTCCCGGGGGGCCGGCAGGCGGGAGGGTGTTAGCAGCAGCCCTGCATGTCATCCGGGCAGTCCTCGCAGCAACCCGAGTCGCTGCAGCATCCTGTCGTCATTCAGCTCACCCCCTCTCCGTTCGGGGTCAGGCGTGGGTGGGTTCTTCCACCAGGGCCGTGGCGATGCTGTCCGCGTCCGCTAAGGCGGCGAGGTACCGCTCGGCATCGAGGGCGGCGGCGCAGCCGGTGCCGGCGGCGGTGATGGCCTGGCGGTAGCGGTGGTCCACGACGTCCCCGCAGGCGAAGACGCCGGAAAGGTTGGTGACGGTGGAGGGCGAATCCACTTTGATGTAGCCCTCGTCATCCAGTTCCACCTGCCCGGCCACGAGTTCGGTCCTGGGGACGTGCCCGATCGCCACGAAGATGCCGGTAGCCGCCTGTTCGCGGGTTTCGCCGGTGACGGTGTCGGTCACGGTCACGCCGGTGACCTTGGTGTCGCCGTGGATCTTGGTGATGGCCGAGTTCCAGGCGAAGCGGATCTTGGGATTGTCCTTGGCACGCTGGGCCATGATCCGGGAGGCACGCAGTTCGCCTTTGCGGACGACGACGGTCACGGACTTGCCGAACCGGGTCAGGAACGTCGCTTCCTCCATCGCGGAGTCGCCCCCGCCGACGACGATGATGTCCTGTTCCCGGAAGAAGAACCCGTCACAGGTCGCGCACCAGGAGACCCCGTGCCCGCTGAACTTCTTCTCTTCCGGCAGGCCCAGTTCCTTGTACGCGGAACCGGTGGCGAGGATGACGGCGGGAGCCGCGTGGGTGGTGCCGGCGCCGGTGACCACGCGCTTGAGGTGCCCGGTCAGCGTGGCTTCGGTGACGTCGTCGAAAACCACCTGGGCGCCGAATTTCTCGGCCTGGGCCTGCAGGCCGTCCATCAGTTCGGGTCCCTGGATCCCGCCGGGGAAGCCGGGGAAGTTCTCCACCTCAGTGGTGTTCATCAGGGCGCCGCCTGCCGTGACCGACCCGGCCAGGACCAGGGGCTTGAGGCCTGCCCGGGCGGCGTAGATGGCGGCGGTGTAGCCGGCGGGGCCGGACCCGATGATGATCAGTTGCTCGGGGGTTGGGCTGGCGGTGCTCACGGAGGTCTCCTGGTGCTCGGGACGGATGTTACTTGGCGGCGGGGGTGAGGGATGCGATGAGGTCCTCGATGCGGGCCTTGATGTCGTCGCGGATCGGGCGGACGGATTCGACGCCCTGGCCGGCGGGGTCCTCGAGTTCCCAGTCCTCGTAGCGCTTGCCCGGGAAGATCGGGCAGGTATCGCCGCAGCCCATGGTGATCACGACGTCGGATTCCTTCACGGCCTCGGTGGTGAGGATCTTGGGGATTACGGCGGACATGTCGATGCCGAGTTCCGCCATGGCCTCCACGGCTGCCGGGTTGACCTTCTCCGCGGGCGCGGAGCCGGCGGAGCGGACCTCGATCCGGCCCTGGCCGAGGGTGGTGAGGAAGGCGGCGGCCATCTGGGAGCGGCCGGCGTTGTGGACGCAGACGAAAAGGACGGAAGGCTTCTTGGCGGCTTCGTAGCTCACGGGGTTTCTCCTGGAATCAGTTTTCGGTGACCGGCGCAATGCGGGCTGTTTAGATCCTGCGACCCGACACGTGCAGCGCTCAGCGGAACATTGATATTGATCGATGTAGACAGTATTGGACCATAGATTGATGATTGTCAATATTTAGGTGATATTGGCGTCACCGCCTCGTCGGGCATCCCGGCAGGCCCTGGATGGGCACTGCGGGACATGCCCCTTGTCCGTAGCGGAAAGGAGTGCGCGGGCATTGTCGGGACGAGTTAGGCTGCGAGTACGCGCGGTGCGAGGTCGGCGATCCGGTGGGCGATGTCATCGAAGGCATTCTCGAAGGCTTCGTCGGTGCCCAGGCGCAGCGGATCCGACACTGACCAGTGCACGCCGCCCAGCCCGGCCAGCTCTTCGTGGGCGTTATCGCACACGGTCACCACGAAGTCCCCCTCCCCCGCCACCTGCTCCAGCTTGCGCGGAGGATGGTCTGCGAGGTCCACGCCGTGACGGCGGGCGACCTCGATGGCGCCTCGGGCGATGCGGTCCGCGGGATGCGTTCCCGCCGACGTCGACGGGATTTCACTGACCTGCTGCCAGAGTGCGGCGGCCAGCTGGGACCGGGCACTGTTTCGCGTGCAGACGAACAAGACGCGGCGGGCCCCGCGTTCGGCTCCCGGCACCAGGCCCTCCAGGGCGCCGGCAGCAAGCCGGATATAGCTACGTCGCCTGTCGGCTTCGGAGCGGTGGCGGATTGCCAGACCCGCGTCTTCCAGGGCGCGCAGATGGTGGGACAGCAGATTCGACGGCATCCCCAGCTCAGCCTGCAGCTCCGTCGGGGAGAAGTCCCCCAGGGTCAGCAGATCAACGATGCGCAGCCGCGCAGGATCGGCGAGGGCCGCGTGTTTGGCTACCCGGGCCCGAAACCCGTCTGCTGTCTCAATATTCATTGGTTCAATTTTGACTGAGTTAATTCTTTGGGTCAAGCTGTTGCCATGACTTCTAACCAGCCGCCGCTGTGGCGTCGTGCCGTCGCCGAACTGCTCGGCACCTGCCTGCTCGTGACCATCGTCGTCGGCTCCGGGATCGCCGCACAGCAGCTCTCCCCCGGTGACGTGGGCCTGCAGCTGCTCCAGAACAGCACGGCCACGGTGCTGGGCCTGACGGTACTGATTCTGGTGCTCGGGCCCGTGAGCGGCGCGCATTTCAATCCTGTGGTCTCCCTCGCCGACTGGATCCTGGGCCGGCGCAGTGGTGCCGGATTGACCCTGCCGGAGCTTGGCACCTATGTCGTCGCCCAGATCGTGGGGGCGGTCAGTGGCAGCGTGGTCGCGAATGCCATGTTTGAGGTGGGCACCTCCATCTCGGCCAAGGAGCGCGCAACCACGGGGCATCTACTGGGTGAGGTTGTCGCCACCGCCGGGCTTATCCTGCTGATCTTCGCCCTGGCCGCCACCGAGCGTGGCGTTCTCGCCGCGCCGGCGGTAGGCGCTTACATCGGAGCCGCGTACTGGTTCACGTCGTCGACGTCGTTCGCGAACCCGGCCGTGACAGTCGGCCGCATCTTCACTGACACCGTCGCCGGCATCGCCCCTGCCTCCGTTCCCGGCTTCGTCCTGGCGCAGCTGATCGGCGCGGCAGTAGGCCTTGGCCTCCTCCTCATCCTGTTCCCCTCCGCGCCCCGCACTGCTTACGACGTAGTCCTTCCGCGCAGTTCCGAGACGGCCAGCCGGTAGCCTTCGCCGGCACGCGACGGGCCGGGCCGCCTGTACCTCAGCTTAAGTACGGCCTGCGCCCGGGTCGCTCCCGGTCAACGGCTTGCGGCTCATACATTGATGATTGTCAATATTGGGGCATAATGGGTACATGAACTTGCTTCCTGCCCTTGAGCCGGCCACGGATGAAGCCTGCTGCGCCCCGGCAGGAATGCCTGCCCTGGGCGCTGAGGAGGCGAAGCAGAAGGCCGTGGTCTTCAAGGCGCTGGCCGATCCGAACCGGCTGCGGCTGCTCTCCATGGTCAAGGCCGAATCCTCCGGTGAATCCTGCGTGTGCGACCTGACCGGTCCACTGGAGCTGGGCCAGCCCACCGTCTCCCACCACCTGAAGGTCCTGGTCGATGCGGGTCTGCTGCACCGCGAAAAGCGTGGCACGTGGGCCTATTACTCCCTGGTCCCCGGGGCACTGGAACAGACCGCCGGACTCCTGGCGACCCTGTGACCACGCCGGAACCCTCCTCGGTCACGATCCGTCCCATGTGCGAGGACGACTGGCCGGCCGTCCAACGGATCTACCGTGAAGGCATCGCCACCGGCCACGCCACCTTCGAATCCGAAGCGCCCGACTGGGAACGGTTCAACGACTCCAGGCTCCTCCGCCACCGGCTGGTCGCCGGAACCGCAGAAGGCGGGATCCTTGGCTGGGCTGCCGTCTCCCCCGTCTCCGCCCGCTCCGTCTACAGCGGCGTGGTCGAACACTCCGTCTACATCGCAGCCGAGGCACGCGGGCAAGGCCTGGGCGCAGCGCTGCTGCGGGCCTTGGCAGACTCCACAGAGAGGGACGGGATCTGGACCATCCAGGCCAGCGTCTTTCCCGAAAACGAAGCCAGCCTCAAACTCCACCTGGCCAACGGCTACGTCGTCGTCGGGCGCAGGCACCGCATCGCCAGGATGACCCACGGGCCGCTCACCGGGCAGTGGTGCGACACGGTCCTGATCGAGCGCCGTTCCCCCGCCATCTGAGAGCCACTGCGTCAACGCATTTCGGACCTACCGGACCTCATCCGGATCCAGGCCTGAAGAAGGGGACGGCAAGACGTGGAACCAAACAAGGCGGAAATCCTGGCCGGATACAGCCGCGCCCGCCATGCCCTCGACGCCTGGTTGGAGAGCGCGACGGCCGCGGATCTTCGACGCAGGAGTAGCGGAACCCGGTGGACCAACGAAGAGCTGCTGTTCCACATGGTTTTCGGATACATGATTGTGCGCGCATTGCTTCCGATGGTCCATGTCATCAGCAGGCTCCCCATGCCCGTCGGTAAGGCCTTCGGCGCCGTCCTGAACGCGGGAACGCGCCCGTTTGACGTCCTGAATTACTGGGGCTCCCGGGCCGCAGCCCTCGTCTACAATAAGCATCGGATGGGCCTGAAACTCGAAAAGACCATCACCGCCATCACCCGCCGGCTGGAACGGGAGAGCGCCAGGTCCCTGACCGGGGCAATGCCGTTTCCCGACAGGTGGGACCCGTTCTTCGCCCCGACAATGACGCTCAAGGACGTCTACGCCTACCCCACACTTCACTTCGACTTCCACGCCCGACAGTTGAGTCTCAGCCATCCGCTGCGATAGGTGGGCCAAGCGCAGGGAACGATTAGCCCCGGTACTGCCGGTGGCGTGCGCGGCCGGTCCCTGCGAATCCGTTCCGGCCTTCCCGTGTGGCTATTCTTCGAACTGGCGGCTGATGAAGCCTGACATGCCGGGAACTGTGAAGCGGACGGCACCATGATCGGGGGCGTAGATGAGGCTTTTGGAGATGAGGCTGGCTCGGGCGACGGTGAGTTGGCTTGCTGCGCGGTTAAGCCGTGATGCGACTTGTGCGGTGGATGAGGCTTCGTCGTGGTCTTCGGCCATGGCGCGGAGATACTGGCGTTCGGCCGGTGTCGCGCGCTGCCAGCGTGATCTGAAGAACCCGGCGTCGAGTTGTTCTGTCCCCATTTCGATGGCCAGTCGGGCGTCGTCAAGGTTCACAGTTTTGCTGGAGGATACGTCCCAAACGGCCTTGCCGTAGGCCTGCAGGAAGTAGGGATAACCCTCTGCCGCTGTGACGATCGCCCGAAGTGCATCCGCGTCCAGGTGCGCGCCCAGCCGGTTCATGGGGAGGCTGATGGCGTCAGCAGCCGACGCGTGGTCAAGGGCTCCGATGGTGCGGTAGTCAAAGAGTCGTTCGGAGTATGACCTCGTGGCGCTGAGCTTTCCAGGCAGGTTGGGCAGCCCCGCCCCGATGATGAAGAACGGCCAGCCCTTCTGGCCGGCCATGTGCTGGACCGAAATCAGCGCGCCCAAGAGCTCGTCGTCCAGGTCCTGCATCTCGTCGATGAAGATTCCGAAGCCGCTGCGGGCTTTACCCATAGCTGTGGCTACGTCTTCGACGAGCTCCTCGAGGTCGATGTCCAGGTTCCCCGAGTCCGCCCGGCCTTCGGTGGCACCGAGTGTGGCTGACACTCCCGTAACGCCGAGGGTTACGTTGAAGGAACCGATGCTTCCCAGGACATCCTTGACGTAGTCCCAAGCGGACCTGGTGCGCAATCTCCTCGCCCCCGCCTCGATCGCCCTGGCCAGTTTTTGCCGTGTTGCCTTCCGGCCGTCCGGAGAGGGCTGGGCTTCTATCTGCACGACGAACCAGTCATGCCGCTCAGCCTGGGCGGCGAAGTTGTTCAGCAGAACGGTCTTGCCGACTCCCCGGAGCCCGGAGAGGAGCATTCCCCGCTCGGTGGCTTGGCGTTTGGTCCTGACAATCAGGCGGTCGAATGCCTCTATTTCTGCTTCACGTCCCTCCAGCGCTGGCGGCTTGAGGCCTGAGCCGGGGGCGAAGGGGTTCATGTCGGAGTCCACCCGGACAGTCTATAGAAAAGTATGAGGCGATATAAGGATCTTTTTATATTGGATGATATTCCTTTATGCACCAAAAAATGGCCGACAGAACACTTCCGGGCCTCCAAGCCTCAAGGAGCCGTTTTGGATCAGGGACGAAGTGTATTAGGTTTACAAGTGCACACGTAAGCACCTATTGATCCCGGTGATTCCAAGGAGTCCCTTTTGATTGAAGTCCTGGCGGTTCCGGCCTACCGGAAGCTTTTTTCGGCCCAGATCGTCGCCCTGCTAGGCACCGGCCTGTTGACGGTGGCACTGGGACTGCTGGCCTTTGACCTGGCCGGCGGTCAAGCCGGCGCCGTTCTGGGCACGGCCCTGACGATCAAGATGCTCGCCTATGTTTTCGTTGCCCCGCTGATGGCGGCCCTGGTCGAGCGGCTGCCGAAGAAAGCTGTGCTTGTCGGAGCGGACCTGATCCGGGCGGGTATCGCGCTAATGCTGCCGATGGTGGACCAAACCTGGCAGATCTATGTCCTGGTCTTCGTGCTGCAGAGTGCTTCTGCAACCTTTACCCCGGCGTTCCAGTCACTGATCCCCGTGGTGCTGCCGGCTGAACGGCATTACACCCGGGCCCTCTCGCTCTCGCGGCTGGCCTACGACCTGGAATCCCTGGTCAGCCCGGCACTGGCCGCGGCGCTTCTGACGGTTCTGTCCTTCCACGAGCTTTTCCTCGGGACGGTGGCCGGCTTCCTGTTCTCCGCGGCCCTGGTACTCACGGCCAGGCTGCCCGCAGCACCCGCGGCCCGGCAGGAAGGGACGCTGTGGCACCGGACCACCCTGGGCGCCCGGATCTTCGTAAAAACACCGGAGCTGCGCGGACTGATGGCCCTGAACCTGGCCGTCGCCGCTGCAACGGCACTGGTGCTGGTGAACACCGTCATCTATGCCCGGGACGTGTTCGGCGGCTCCAATACCGACGTCGCGATCGCCCTGGCCTGCTACGGCGCCGGATCCATGGCGGTCGCCCTCACGGCACCCGGAATCCTGGACCGGCTACCGGACCGGGTTTTCATGAGGGCCGGAGCAGTACTGCTTTCGCTCGGGCTCACCGGGGCCTTCTTGCTGCTCGCTATTCCCGGGACCTGGCCGGTCCTGCTGGGACTATGGGCGCTGCTCGGTGTCGGGACCTCAATGATCAACACGCCCTCGGCGCGGCTGCTGCGCCGAGCGGCGACGGACAGCACCCGGCCCTACATCTTCACCGCCCAGTTCTCCCTCTCCCACGCTTGTTTCATCATCACCTATCCCGTCGCCGGCTGGATCGGAGCCACCGCCGGCCAGCCCGCGGCCGCGGCCGTGCTGGCTGTGGTGGCTACAATCAGTACAGTAGCGGTCTTCAAGTTCTGGCCCGCGGCCTCCAGGGCCGGTTCCGTGCCGGCGACTATGAAAGGGTAAGCCGGTGGAACCCGCACAACGCATCCCGGCCGCCAGTCTCCACCACCCGGACGTCCCGGACGCCCGCCGCCTGGACGCGGCCACGGCCACGTTCCGGATGCTCTCGGACCCGACACGGCTGCAGATCCTCTGGCTCCTGGCTCAGAAACCCTCCGATGTAGGCTCCCTGGTGGAGCGCACCGGGGCATCCCGGACCTCGGTCAGCCAGCACCTGGCCAAGCTGCGCTTCAGCGGACTCGTCACCACCCGGAAAAACAGCCGGCACGTCGTCTACAGCATCTCCGACGGACACCTCACCCGCCTCGTCATGGAAGGCCTGAACCACGCCGACCACAAAGTCACCGGCGAACCCGTCCATGACTGACCCTCGGGCACGAAACGCTTTGGCGCGCACCCCAGAAGAAGCCACGGCGTGAACTGCTGGGATGCGGCGATCGCAGTCGCGGGCGGGGTCGTCCTAATCTATGCCGTACTGCTGGTTCTATTGGCCCTGTACGCCCGCCACCACCCGGAAACGGTGGGCATGAAGGAAGCGCTCCGGCTGCTGCCGCACCTGCTGGCCCTGCTGCGCCGGCTGGCCGCGGACCGGACCCTGCCGCGCGGGATCCGGGTCCGCCTGGTCCTGCTGCTGGTCTACCTTGCCTCGCCCATGGATCTGGTCCCGGACTTTCTCCCGGTGATCGGATACGCCGATGACGTCATCATCGTGGCCCTGGTCCTGCGCTCGGTCATCCGTAAAGCGGGCAAGGGACCACTGGAACAGCACTGGCCCGGCACACCCGCCGGCCTCGCACTGATCCAACTTCTGGCCGGAACAGCGGCAACCGCCCCGTGAGCGGCCCCGGCTCACCGGCACCCTGACATGTCCGGCCCGTGGCAGCCAAGAAAAACGGGCCATGCCGACGTACGCTTGCATGTACTTCCATCGGTGCACCGCCTGCGGTGCGGCCCCGAGCGTGCCAGGGGCGCAGTTCATACGCCGCACAGCACAATCCCCCGTCCGGCACTACGCACGGTCCGGTGGAAAACCGCAAGCAGGGGCAGGACAGTTAGTGGTCGACCACAGGTCGCTGGAGGATTTCCGGCTCTTCAGAATTGAGAGTGTAGTTGCGGTCTGAATCCGCCGGATTCCAGGAGGGATCTGGCGATGTAGTTGGTGAGGTTCCGGAAGCCGAGAGCGGAGCCGCGTAGGTGCTCGAGCCGGCCATTGATCGCTTCGGTGGGGCCGTTCGATGTGCCGGGTCGCTCGAAGTAGGCCAGCACGTCTGCGGCCCGGCGTTCGAGGGTGCGGCCGAGAGTTTTGAGTTCGGTCAACGCTGCGGGGACGCCGCGGCTGAGGGAGTCGATCACGGCTTGCATCAGCTCCCGTCCTTTGGGTCGGTCCGGTCCCCGGTAGGCGGCAACCATGCGCTGGTAGGAGCCCCAACCTGCCTCAACTTCGACATGTGTATCGATAGAAGACAGGGTTTCAAGGCGTTGGCGCTGTTTGTATGTGAGCAGGTCGACGCCGGTGCGCAGTGTCCGCCGGGCTGAATACAGCGGGTCTCCGACCCGTCCGCAGTGCCCACGCGTCTGTTGCTGAACCCGGCCCGCACCCGCTGCAGCTGTAGCGGCGGATGCTCACCAGCAGCGTGGTCGGCCGCCATCCGAAAGGTTCATGGCCCAGTTGGCGGGTCACCGTGTCCCGGGGAACGCCCTGACACCCGCACCTTCTGCACCAGTCATCGGGTTCAACAACACGGCAGGACAGGACGGCAGGATCCGGGCGGAGATACTGCCCGGTCACTTCGAGTCCGAGCCCGTCAAGACGGCAGAATGTGGTCAGGTCAGGGCATTGGAAGGTGGCGTTGAACACGAGGGCCTGGCGGTAGAGGAATCATGATCTAGACAATCTGATTCTCTCCCAAGGCCCTTGCCTCAGCTGCAACGACCACCCGCCCCGGACCCTCACACGGCAGCGCTGACTACACTCTCAATTCTGAAGAGCCGGTTTTCCGGCCCTTCGCATTTGAGCGTGGTTAGGGCGGTCTGAGGCTGGCGCCGTGGCGTTGGCCGTTTCCTGTGCGGCGTGGTGCGGCGGGAAAGAGGTCA
>NZ_JBEPOZ010000041.1:0-15931 GCF_040547005.1 Arthrobacter sp. UYCu712 | reverse complement strand
ACACCCGTGGAACACGAACGATTCCTCGCCATAACAAAACCTCAGCCGGCACAAGCCGCCTGATCAACTGTCCACGATTTGCGGGCAACCCCACAAAGGCCAAGCTTTGACTGTGGGAGTTTTTGCGTTGTTGTGGTTAGCCAACAATGCGTATGCCGTGATGGGGGAGGGGGCGCCCTGCAACCGGATTCTACTGGGGCATGCAGGCCGTGAACCTCGCTTTCTTGGCGGTGTGCTTGTGGTTGTACCTACGAGCTGTAAAGAGGCCAGAAGACACACGCTAATCCCAGCCAGTCAGCACACCTGCCGACAAAGGATCCTTTACCGAACGTTGCAAGGCGCTGTGCCTCGCAGTGCAAGGATGGCTTTATGAGCAACGTCTTCCTCAGCGGCCAACTCGTCTGCAGCAACCGAGACGAGGCAGTGGTCGTTGCAGAGTTCCTTCCGCTGCACATCGAGCTAACGCGCGCTGAGCAAGGGTGCCTTTCCTTCGAAGTGAACCTCACCGAGAACCCGTTGGTCTGGCAGGTTGACGAACAATTTCAGGATGCCGCGTCATTCCGGGCGCACCAGCAGCGAGTCGCTGAGAGCGGATGGGGCAGGGCAACCGCAAATATCAATCGACAGTACGAGATCAAAGGCATCTGACTTGGCACAACTCATCGCCGGTCGCTGACTTCCAACTCCTCGAAGCCGTCCGATGGGGGATCCGCTTACGGGCGCGCATCGAGCGACCTGGTCGCAGTGCCACACCGTATGGACGGTATCTTTGCTGCATGGTTCTCAATGTGCATGAGCGGGAGATTGTTGCGTCATTGAAGGACGTGGGAACGCTAATCGATTCGCTCGCGAGCAAGTCGGATCTCCTATGGCCGCGTAAAGAGTGGCCGTCAATGCGTCTGGACCAGCCGTTGGGTGTGGGGGCGGCAGGTGGGCATGGTCCAGTTCGCTACTTTGTGGCGAGTTACGAGCCTGGGCGCCGGGTTGAGTTCCAGTTCACCGGACCGGCTGGCTTTCATGGGAACCATGCCTTCACAGCCATCAGGCTCACAGAGCAATTGACAATGCTCCGGCATGAGCTGGCCCTCTCGCCGCGGGGCCCTGCAATGTTCACCTGGCCGATCTTCTTTCGTCCCCTGCACGATGCACTCATCGAAGAATGCTTGGACCGGGCGGAATACGAGTGTGACGCACGATCAGACTTTCCATCCCGGCGATCAATGTGGACGAGAATTCTCCGGGCATCACTCTCCGTACCAATGGGCCGTCGAGGAACCGCCCGGTAAGGGATCCTCTTACGGACACTCCTTGGAGCACACGGTGTACGCTCAGCGCGACATGATGGCCCTTCAGGCCATGGGTTTGCTCGAGATAACATGGCTACCCAGTCGCAAGACCCTCGTTGATCGCCTGTGCCAGGTCTTGAGGAGAGGTCACGTGCGCCAGGTGGTCCTGATCAGCCAAGATCGTGACACCTTCCACGTTCAAGGCTTGCAGGAACATGTCAACGCTTGGCCCATAAGGTGGGCGGTTCCTGCTCAGCTCACCTGCAATCAACGTTGTAGGCGTAGCCCATGATCCCGGAGCCGTGAAGACAAAGTGGTTGATTGACAATAGCTCTGCGCTGGCCGGCGCTGCCAGCTCCATGAGTTTGGGCCAAGCAGGACCGGATCGAAGTGTTTCAACGTGCGCCCGGTCGTAGCCGGAAAGATCGACATTGATAATCTCGACCGCAGCATCAAGGTCGCCGCTACTGACGGCCGCCGTTACGAGTGGCAGCGCCTCGACACCGAACGGGTATGCGACCGGCTCGTACAGTACTAGCGAACGAACATTGGCACCTTGCCGGATAGCCTCAACCGCGATGAGGCCCCCGTAGCTGTGTCCGACTAAATCAACGGGACCCTCAACGGTCGCTAGCCAGCGCAAGAGGTCCTGAACTTCAGTCTCGACCCCATACGTTTCATTCAGAGAAGCGCTCGGGACGCGACCTCGTCGGTTAATCAGAAAGACTGGGCGCTCTGGCGCGATGTCTTTGGCAACCTGCTTCCAAGCGAATGCATCAGCCATCACCCCGTGTACGACCACGATCGGGACTCCTTGTCCCGAACGGGCAAGTGCGGTGAGTGCTGCATCGTCGAGTCCGAGCGTCACCACAGTAAACGGGATGACAGTGCCGGGATCATTCATTTTTCCCTTAATGGTGTCCATCCATCCATCCTCGCTGAACAGTAGCTCTACAGTCATTCTCAGGACATACGTGGTGGATCGGGTTTACCTAACGCATCTCTGGCCCATCCTCAACCGGGCAGTGCATTGAGCGAGAGCTGTCTCGCGAGATCACGCGCGCAGTCATCGGTCGGGCGATATGTGGTGTCGACCTCTACGTCATAGACGACCCCGGCGTGCACGCTCAGGGCTTGCTGTCGCGCCATACCTTCTACACGGTCAAGGCGTTGTGCCTCGCGGGATGCGGCGACCTCTGGGTCGCAGTGCACTCCCACCCAGATCAGGTCCGCTTCGCCGAATGTTGACCGGATACGCTCCTGGCCGGCACCCCCAGAGAGAAGGACCTCATCGAGGATCAAGTGGGCCCCTGCCCGGGCCATAGCGCTGAGTCCGGTATACCAACTGCGCTCTAAAGCCCGATGCTCAGTGCTGAAGGCGATCGTGCCGCCCTGCTCAAAGGTAATTCCTGCGCGGGGGCTGTCACCCCCTCCAGGGAGGGCATCAATGAAAGTGTCGACGCCGAAGGTCAACCAGATGCCGGGGAGGATTTCCTGAAGCGCTCTGGCAATTGAGGACTTGCCGGAACTCGATCCGCCGTTCAGTACGATCACTTGGGGATTCCGACCGGTAGACACCCCACGAGCCTAGCCAAGAATCGCGAAGCAAGCACGCCCGTAAGCCGGTGGTTTAAAGGACGCCGCTGCGTCCGTTGGGGGATCCCTAACCGGGCCGCGCTCTGAGGCAGGGTACCCTCATTGCCAGTAGGGTGACCCTCATGGGATTCAAGGATCTATTTCGCCCAAAACAGCAGCACAGTCCGGTGAGCCCCCCGACTACCGGGTACAGACTCCTGAAGACTCCGGTGCCTGTTGAGGAACTCGACGATGGGTGGGGCCCGCTGCAGGAGGCGTTCACTCACATCGTAGGGATTTCCGGACTCGGGCATCTCTTCCTCGTGAACACTGGGACGGGTGAATATGCGGTGCATCATCCGCTTTTGAACGCATACAAGTCTTACGGTTCCTTCGGCTCGCTGTCCGATTTCGAGAAATCCCTCCTCCTAGACCCCGACTTCGCTGTTTTTGTGCTCAGGATTGACTTTCAGAGAGAGATAGAAGCCTGGCTCGGTCAGCTTGAAGGGGATCAGGTTTACATCCCAACGCCGTATCCATTTATGAGCGGCGACAGCGACGACCCTGCAGCGTACGACAAGGGTGATGTCTGGGTATTCCTATCGATCGTGCACCAGATGCTTAACTGACTGTCGGCCACGACTGGATGGAAATGAATTTGGTTGGTCCAACGAGATCCCGGCATGCACGAAGGCGCAAACGCCAAGTCGGGGTGACTCAGCGGAAGCGGCGTCCGGTGAAGGATCCTTTACCGGGCGGCCATGTCAATGCGTGCGAGGTCTAGCACAGCTGGCAGGCTTGTCACGCCGTCTTCTGTCAAGAAGTGTCCGGCCCCTGGTTGAACATGCAGCTGTGCGCAGAGGCGTTTGGCAAGGTCATCAGATGCTGCCGTCGGCACGAAAGGATCCGCGTCAGAACGGATTACTGCTCGCTCACCGATACTCCTTGCTACGCGTTCAACGTCAACGTCAGTGGCGAGGTAACCATCGAGTACCGGCAATGATTCCAGCGGCCTAGTGAAACCGGATACCAACACTAGACCGCCTAGCTCCCATGGCTCCGGAAGCGCAGCGAGCACGCGAAGTGCAGTGATCGCCCCGAGGGAATGCGCCACAATGACCGTTCCCACATCAGGCACTCCAAGTTCAGCACTGACAACGTCCTCCCACGCTGCCGCTTCAGGAGCGTCTGAGTTAGGCAGAGGGGCCACGGTCGCCACGATACCTTCAGCTTGGAGTGTGCTTTGGAGCCAGGGGAACCAGTGTGCGTCCGGGGCGGCGGCGTACCCGTGGACGATGACGACGCGCTGGACGGAATGAGTCGGGCTGGTGTTGGTTGCTATGTTCATAGGCAACGACCCTAAGGGGTCACGTGAGCGTGAGGGTCAATTAGTGCAGGAAGGAATTTGCGGATGCTGATCGGGGAGCTATCCGAGAAAACAGGTGTAAGCCGGCGGGCGCTTCGCTACTACGAAGAGCAGGATCTTCTCGTTCCCGAACGCGCCTGCAACGGATACCGCGTGTACTCCGGCGATGCTCCACTAATCGTGGCTCAGATTCAGGGCCTGTATGCCGCGGGCCTCGACTCCGACGCGATCCGCCAGTACCTCCCTTGCGCCCGTGGACGCACACCTGACCTCGAAATGTGCGCAGAGCTTCGTGCACACCTGAGCGACCGAGCGGCAGAACTTGGCACTCAGGTCGAGACTATTACCCGGCAGCGTGAAGCGATCCTCGCCCACCTTTCCTAAAGCCCGGGCTCTCTGGTGACCTCGCTGTCCGGATCGCCAGCCGACGGGTCCATAACAACTGTTCTGAACAGTACGCGGCACGCTATGGATTTGATCACTACGGGCGGCGTTCCGTGATCGCTGCATCTCGCACCAGCGCCCGTAAGCCGGTAGATACGGATGGGAAAGAACTACTCCAGCACTGCGGCCATCTGTACGCGCCGCCCGTACCTAGCAAGCCTGAGACTTTCTTCAACATGGACCAATTTGCGGTGGAAGTCAGTCGAAGGCGCCTCCTCCGTAAAACCAACTCGCGAGTAAAAAGGCGCATTCCAAGGAATCTGGCTCTTCCTAGCTAGTTCAGGTGGGGGCGACGGTCGCCAAGGGCTTTGATCGATCTGGTGGAACACGCCGCCCTGGTCGATGCCTGGGGGTAGTGATCGCGGCTAGCGTTGAACGGCGCGGGAAGCGAGGCTTCGAGGATCGCGGAGGCAGAGATTGGTTCCTCCCTCAGTCAGGCCCGCGATGTCGCGAGCGTGCCGCGCGGAGTCTGGTGTGCCGTGCGGCGTTGGTCGCCTCGTAGCGGCCTTTCGTGATCGTCGCTATGTGCCGCGGAGCATGTCCGCGAGTCGCGACAGCGCGCCCTCGTTGCGTTTGTAGTGGATCCACTTGCCGACCCGTGTGGCCTGTACCAGGCCTGCCCGCTCGAGGGTTGCCAAGTACGAGGAGATTGTCGATTGCGCCAGCCCGGATTTGGCTTGCAGATGGCTGACGCAGACCCCGACCTCGTCCCGGTCGGCTATCGGCTCCCACTGAGCAAACTCTCCGTGAGGGTCCCGCAGCCAGTCCATGATTTGCAGCCGTGCAGGGTTCGCTAGCGCCTTCAAGGCCTCGACCGCAGCCAGAGGGGGCTCGTTCTCCGCGTCGCCCCCTGGGCTCGTCGTCTGTGACGTCGCCACGGTACCTCCTCGCCTCTCACGCACCATCGTATCTCGATGTGACGAACTGAGTGCGTTCCAGACCATCATATTGCCACATCGCGATGTTGCAATATGATTGAGTACGTTCACGCCCCTCCGGTGTCTGCCGCACAACTGTCGCTGGCCGCGAACACCGGGATACACGAGAGGAAGTACACGATGTCTGATACCAGCAAGCCGTTGATCGTCGTCGCGGGTGCCACTAGCAAGCAGGGAAGGAGCGTCGCCACCTCCTTACTTGAGAGCGGCAGGTTCCGGGTGCGGGCCCTGACCAGGAACGCCGACTCTGCCCAGGCCCAGAGGCTCGCCGGGCTAGGAGCGGAGATCGCCGAGGTTCCCCTCGCGCTGGGTCACCAACGTGAGCTCATCGACGCGTTCGAATCGGCCGAGGGGGCCTTCCTGATGACCCCGCCCATCGCGCCTCCCTCCACCGAGGAGTTCCCTCTCGGGCGCCAACTTGCCGATGCAGCGGTCGAGGCCGGAGTGAGCCACGTCGTCTTTAGTACGCTCGAGAACGTCGACGAGCGGTCCTCGGGCACCAAGTACGCCCCGCACTTCACGGACAAGGCGCTCATCGCGGAGCACATTCGGACTCTGCCGATCGCGCACACCTTCATCATGCTCTCGTTCTTCTACACCAACGCGCTGGAGTACTACACCCCGCGCATCGACGGTGACACGGTGCTCATGCCTTTCTACCTCCCCGAAGACTTCCGTGCCCCGTTCGTGGACCCCCTCACCGCGACCGGGCCGGCCGTCCTCGAGGTGTTCTCCAACCCCGACACCTACCGCGGCGCCTGCCTGCCGGTCGTGGGGGACGTCATCTCCCCAGCCGAGATGGTCGACGCGTTCTCCCGTGTTACCGGACTCAAAGCTGAGTACCGCAGCGCCTACTCTCGCGAAGGCCTGCTGACCTACTTCCCCGCGCTAGGAGAGAACCCTCTGGTGGTCGACGAGATCCTCGGCATGGCCCAGTACGCGGTCGACCTCGGATATTTCCGAGACGACCACGACACGACGTGGAGCCGGCGCATCGATCCCAACACGCTGAGCTGGGAACAGTTCCTCCGCAAGACCGACTGGCATGGCCAGCCGGTCACCTTTGGTCACTAGACCATCGCCGACGAGATCAGACACGCGCCATTTGGGAGTGCCAGTGCCTCGACGTTGTCTGAGCTTGTGACGCGTGCCGCTCCGCGCTGCCATCACGCCAACACCTACTGCGTGAACTGCGACCTGCTCGTCGGTCTCAACGATCTCCACGTGATTGGCGTCGACCGGGGTGATGGCGACCAATTGACTGTTCGGGTCGAGTCGGCGCGGGCGGTGATGGGCTGTCGGACCTGCGGCGTGATCGCTCACTCCCACGGTCGACGCGAGGTGGTCCTGATCGACGCACCTTGCTTGGACCGGCCCGTGAAGATCATGTGGCTCAAGCGGACCTGGCGATGTGTCGAACCGGCCTGCCCGGTCGGCACGTTCACCGAGCAGAACCCCACGGTGGCCGAGCCGCGGGCGCTGCTCACCGTGAGGGCGTGCTGGTGGGCGATCCGACAGATGCGGCGTAAGCACGCCTCTGTGCGCGGGATCGCCCGCCTGCTCGGCACGACATGGAACACGGTGTGGACCTCGATCCGTCCCCTGCTCCAGGCGATGGCCAATGACGGGGTCTTGGTAGTCATCGGGACGGATTGAGCGCTAAGCCTGTCCGGGCTTACTGACGGTTGGGCGTCGGCCGATGCTTGTCTTGTTGAGGTGACCGTAGATCGTGGATCGCGGGACTTGGAGGAGGTCTGCGATGCGTTGGACGGTGTGGTCCCCGGCGTCATAGAGCTGTTGGGCGTGGTGGGCCTGGTCGGGGGTGAGTTTGGGGCGTCTTCCTCCGGTTCGTCCACGGGCGCGGGCGGCCGCGAGGCCGTCCCTGGTGTTGGCGATGATGAGTTCTCGTTGGAGTTCGGCGAGGACCGAGAGCATCCCGAACATCGATTGCCCCTCCGCGGTCGTGGTGTCGATGCCTTGCTCGAAGCTCTCCGGAGACGGCGTAGACGGCGTAGTGGGAGCCCGCCAGACCGTGACCCAGTGCCGCACGCGCTCATATAGTCTGAGACCATGCCTTCCCGTCCGCTGAGAATCGTTGTCCTTCTTTTCCCACGGGTCACCCAGTTAGATTTCACGGGGCCCGCTCAGGTTTTCTCCAAGTTTCCGGACACCGAACTTCACTTGGCCTGGCATAGCCTGGATCCGATCCCTACCGATGCCGGCTGGTGCATCGTGCCCACTACGACCCTTGACGAGTGCCCCCAGGCAGACATCATCTTTGTGCCCGGAGGTGCAGGGGCGTTTGACATGTTCGACGATCCCAAGGCCCTGGCATTTCTCCGAGACCAAGCCCAAGAAGCCCGCTGGATCACTTCCGTTTGCACAGGATCATTCACCCTGGCAGCAGCGGGACTCCTCACTGGCTACCGTGCCACCAGTCACTGGGCGTCCCTGCAGATGCTCGAAGAATTCGGCGTCCACCCGATTTCGGAAAGAGTAGTCCGTGACAGAAACCGGATTACCGGTGCCGGCGTGACCTCGGGGATCGATTTTGCATTCACGTTGGCGGCGGAACTTTTTGGTGAGGACGAAGCTCGAAGCATTCAGCTGGCCATCGAATATGATCCGAAACCCCCCTTCGATCACGGCTCGCCGGGCAAGGCGGACCCTGAAGAAGTAAAGAGCATCATCACCGCTACCGAGAATCTCCGCAAAGCCGCGGTCCGAAGGTCTGCCAGCGCCTTAGCGAGCACCCAAGCCTCCGCCTAGCAGTTACCGCTTCCTACGAACTCAGCGACTCCCCGTCGCAGTTTCAGGGAACTGCGACACCCAACCAGGCTCCCACAAAGACTTGATCGCTCTTTGGCGTTGCCGTGAGCTATCGATGATGCATGGGTTCGCTGCAGAGGTGCTGCGGTTAGCTGGCGGTGGCCTTCTGTTCCCGGGGTGCATCACTTCGGGCCTGGGCGGCCTCGGCCTGTGGGGTGCCTTTTGCCGTGCGGCGCGCGACCAGGTTTACGGCCAGAAGCGCAGCGAGCGTGAGGACTACTCCGGCGATTTCGCCGCCCGTGGGCTGCTGCCCGCGGATGGCTTCGATGGTGAAGGCCGTGATGGGGACAAGGTTGATGAACAACACCCCATTGGATGCCCCCAAAATGGCGACGGCCTGATTCCAGGTAAGCACTGCCAGTACCGTGGCGGGAAGCGCCATGTAGAGGATCTGCCAGATGACGGCACCGACGTCCCCGACAGATATGGGCGGCTCGTTCCACGTCAGTACGGTGGTGAGGACGATGATGGAAACCGTTCCCAGCAGACATGTGTGCGTAGTGAACCGAAGCAGGCTCAACTCTGCGAAAGCGCTGCGGCTGGTCGTGTAGAGGACCCACGCGATCACGCCGGCGAAGGTCAACGGGACGCCCAGCCCGAGACCACCCTGAAGGACCGCGGCCGGGTTCCCGTTCCCCAAAACCATGGCGACACCTACGAGCGCGATGGCAGAGAAGAGGAACACCAGGCCGGCAGGCCGCTTCCTTGTGCGGGCCCACATGACGAACAGTGTGACCATCGGCAGGGTTGCCATGACCAAGGAGATGGTCTGTGGCGCCGAGTAGGCCAGGCCGGCGTACATGAGCATGTTGAATCCTGCGAAGCCGATGGTTCCCACCAGCCACAGAGCGCCGACCCTCCTACCGGGGACGAGGGCCCGGGGCCCCTCCTTAAGGGCGAGGACGACCATGAAGACGACCGTAGCCACGATAAACCTGGCGGCCGTCAGCTGGAACGGCCCCAGATGGGAAAATGCGGTTTTGGCGATGGTGAACATTCCTCCCCAGGCCAGGGCTGTTGCCAGGCCGCCGACGGCGGCGAGTGAAGTGGTTCGGTGCATGGAGACTCCAGGTGTTCGTTAGTTGACGAATACACGAACACTGTAGATGATGGTGTGACAAAGGAAAGGCCTGCGTGAAACCCCTATTTCACCCCCGGATCGATGACCTCGACTTGTCCACTATCCTGCACGCCTGCGCCGATCCCACCCGGCTTCGGCTCCTTGCCGACATCAACACCGACCCTGGCAAGACCTGCGGAACCTTCGAAACCGAACTTTCCAAATCAACGCTCTCCGCGCACTTCAAAGTCCTCCGGGAATCGGGCCTCATCCGTCAGGAACTCGGCCCAGGCAACAGCCGCCTTAATTGGCCCAGGACCGCGGAAGTCCAGTCGCGATTTCCTGGGGTCATCAGCGCCATACTGAAGTCCGCCACTCGAAGTTAGGGCAGAGTTTCGATGGCCGCTGACCAGGAGGGCACTTTCGTCTGGCGCCACCGGCAACCTTTCGCTTCGGCACAAACGGCCTACGTTCAATCCGGCGTTGACGGCATTAGTGTCAGTTTCAGAAGCCGACTGCACAGAATGTCAGAAGTCCTCTGCACAACGCTGCCGTGGCCGTAGAGGGATCCCCAACCGGGCACTGATTAAGGGGATCGCTTCTAGGAAAATGGCGTTGTGCCGACGTCGCCGGCAGTAAGGGGCATAATCAACCCTGTGGCGAGGAACAGAAGCATACGGGCTGACCTGGTAGCAGCCATCGATGAGTCTGCTACTGCAGTTGGCTTCCGGTTGAACGATGCGCAACTCGTCGTACGGGACAGGCTTCTAGGACTTGGTGATGATCTGCTCGCGTCCCGGTGGAGACGCAGCAAGACCCAAAGTCTCTATGTGTGGGGAGACGCTGGCCGCGGTAAATCCTGGCTGCTCGACGCCTATTTCCGGGCGCTCCCGATAGAGGCAAAACGACGTGTCCACTTCCACGGATTCTTCGATCAACTTCATCGCCGGATCCATGAGCACCAGGGAGAGGCCAGCGCAGTTGAGAGCGCTGTCCGTGAGCTCACCGACGGCGTAAGGCTCCTGTACTTTGACGAGTTTCATGTCCATGACTCTGGAGACGCCGCACTTTTGACGCGGCTCCTGCGGAAACTCTTCGAAACGAACGTCGTCCTGCTCGCGAGCTCCAACTACGCCCCTACATCCTTGTTGCCCAACCCGATCTGGCATCACCTGTTCGAACCAGGCATCGAACTGATCTTAAACAACATGGACATCATCAAGCTCGAGGGGATGGAGGACTATAGAGGGCGGCCGCAATCATCGGTCACTGGATTCAGGAGTGGGCGATGGATTGGCGCGAGCCCCAACGTTCAGCAGGACTGTCACAACCCACAGGACCCCAAAGCATCGGAAGCTGTTGAGCTGAAAGTGGGTAGCAGGCAGTTTCCGGTGGCCGCGCAGCGTGGCACTGAACTGTGGATTACCTTCGAGCAACTATGTGGGGCGCAGACCTCGTCCGTGGAGTATTTGCGCTGGGCGCAGCAGTTTGACCACTGGGTGCTACTGGACCTGCCCTCATTCGCCGACACTGATCCAGAAGCTCAACAGAGGCTGATCAACGTCATCGATGTTCTCTGTGACGCCGACGTGCGAACAACCATAACTTCCTCCCTTACTCTCGAGGAGTTCCGGGCCACTACGCAGAGCCGTCCCGATGCCTTCAGAATGATGAGCCGACTACAGCTACTACAAGGCGTTAACATACGATCTCCGTTGGAAGACTGCGTGCGGGTATGGGCTGACCGACACGGCGTTCCACCCGAGCACACTGACGTACTGGCGCTGGCGCCGGCGTCTGGCTGCGTCCGGGAACCCGTACCGGATCATGGAGGCGATCGCGGAGGCCACCACCGAGACCGGGGTATTGAAGGGCAAGCGGCGGCGGGCGGTGGCCTCCAAGGTCCTGGATGACGCGGTTGCCAGGCAGGAACTGGTTGCCGCCGGGGCGACCGCGGTATGACTACACCCGCAGCGGCAAACCGGCCATCGCCTGGAAAGACCATGGCGCGCTCATCCCGCTAGGGGATGGTTTACCGGCATTGCAAGACGTCCGGTAGGGGATCCTTTGCCGGGCGCGACACCACGCCATCACAAAACGCCGCCACGTAGCGATCAGATCCACAAGTGCTGAGCAGGGCGGTGTGGCGGCCGGTGGAGGACCGGCTTGCGGTCCGCCCTGAGCTGCCAATCATTCCAAAGCTGATGACGTGAAGGTTGACTCAAGGCCGGTCGCCTACGAACAGAGCCGGAGCGCGACGGCGAGGGCTTGTCGGCTTCAGACGATATCGCGGCCTTGCCAGTTCTTGACTAGCTGCAGAAGGCCGGGGAAGCGCTCGTCGAGATCTTCGGTCCTGAGCCTGCTGCGGCGTTCGAGGCCGTACTGGCGTTGCCGGATCAATCCGGCATCCCTGAGTGCCCGGAAGTGGTGGGTCAAGGTCGATTTCGGTCGTCCGAGGTTGAACCATCCGCACGGGTGATCGAAGTCGTCGGACTCGAGCATCAGTTTACGAACGATGGTCAGCCGCAGTGGTTCGGACAGCGCCGACATCACGGCTTCGAGGCGAATGTCGCAGGCCTCCGGTTCGGCGAGAGCTCCAGGGCGAACCCGCCAATCGATGCCTTCTGTCTGTGCGGATTCTTGGCTCATGTCCCCAACTTATCACCGGTACGTATCGAGTCGTACTAACGCCTCCGCGTGTGCAACGATGGTCAGGCAGGGATTGGTTCGAGAAAACTCGTACAACGTAGTTGGAGAAACGATGACTGACGTCAAGCAAGAATCGCCCGTCCCCACAACCGAACCGGCAAGACCGCATTTTCGGGTGGTTTTAGCCGCAGGCCTGGTCACTGCGGTGTTTATCCTGTCCAACTCGCCCACGCCGCTTTATGTCCAGTGGCAGGCGCGACTCGGGTTCGCCTCCGGCATGCTCACGGTGATCTTCACCGCATATATCGTCGGGCTTCTCGTTGCGCTCCTGGTCGCCGGCCAGCTCTCCGATCAGATCGGCCGCAAGAAGGTCATCCTGCCCGGTTTGATTGTCGCCCTCATCGCCTGCATCTTGTTCGCGACCGCCACATCGGTCCCGATGCTCTTAGTCGCCCGGTTCCTCACCGGCATGGCCGTAGGGGTGATCGTCTCGGCCGGCATGGCGACCGTGGTCGATGTTGGAGGGTCCGCCCGTAAACAGAGGTCCGCGCTTGCCGCGTCCGTCGCGATGGTCTTCGGGGCTGGTTTGGGCCCGCTGCTCGCCGGCGTCCTTGCCCAATTCCTCTCCAACCCCATCCCGATCATCTTTGGCATCGAGTTCATCGTTCTTGGGGTCAGCCTGGTCATTGCCATCATCTTGCCCGTACCGGCTTTGACCATAGACAAGACGCGATTGCCACAGATCCGACTTCACCTGCCGTCCGTTCCCACCGCCAATCGACGTCATCTGGCCTTCGGTATCGCGGTCTTCGGGCCCGGCATCACGGCAACTTCGTTCGTCCTCTCGCTGGGGCCATCACTGCTGTCGGACCAGCTCGGCGTCACCAGCCCCCTGATCGCCGGAGGAACAGCCTGCGTGATGTTCCTGGCCGCTACAGGCGTGCAATTCGCGGTCAAGAGCCAACCGATCAGGCGCATCTTCCTCATGGGCGCCACCGCCACCATCCTGGCGATGATGAGCATGACTGCGGCGATCAACCTTTCGACCCCATTGCTGCTGATCGTCTCGGCGATCCTCTCCGGAGCAGGGCAAGGCCTTGGCCAGCTCGGCGGCCTCACCCTCATCGGCGTCCACGTCCCAGCAAATCGGCGAGCCGAGGCCAACGCCGTGTTCAACATTGGGGGCTACATTCCCGCGGGTTTGCTCACTGTGGTCTCTGGATACACCATCGACTGGGTCGGAATGCCGACAGCCACAGCACTCTTCGCCGTCATCCTCATCGCCGCAGCCGCGGTGGCCGCGACACACGTCTATCAACGCCTACCCAGGCACGAAAGAGTATAGAGACAAGCCCGCTGCACCAGCCAACTGCTGGCTCCTGGACACAAAACGCGCCCGCTGGCCGTTCCCGTTACGGGATCCCTAACCGGTCACCTCTGTCTCTGAGGCGTCGGCGGAGTGAACGATTGACGGAAGCCTACTAAACGGCTGTGAGGCTGACGGCCTTCAGGATTGCCGGCATGCGGAGGTCCTCGGTTGCCGAGATGATGTTCTTCACCATTTCCGGGTCGGCTTTTCTCGGGGATCCGTGGTCGAAAGGTGGCTCGGGGTCATATTCAATGGCCAGTTGGATCTTTCGGGCTTCATCTTCTCCGAAGAGTTCAGCGGCCAAGGTAAAGGCGAAGTCTATCCCGGAGGTAACGCCGGCCCCGGTGATCCTGTTGCCGTCACGGACCACTCTCTCGGAAACAGGGATGACGCCGAAGTGTTCAAGCATCCTCAGCGAAGCCCAGTGGCTTGTTGCCCGATAGCCGGTGAGCAATCCCGCCGCCGCAAGGGCTAAGGCTCCAGTGCATACCGACGTCACCCACCGGGCACTCAGGGCCTGACGGCGCAAAAAATCAAGCGCGACAGGGTCCTCAAACAATTCGAACGCACCGGCACCTCCGGGCACAAAGAGCACGTCCGCCGACGGGCATTCTTCAAGGTTGATGGTTGGTACGATGCACCACCCGGCATCCGTGGGAACGGGATCGAGGCTATGCCAGGCAAGGTGAACCTCGGTATTCGGGAATTTGGAGAACACCTGCGCGGGACCGGTGAAATCCAGCTGCGTAACCCGGGGAAACAGTAGGACAACGATACTCAAAGGCTTCACTGGCATACTCCGAGGCTATATTGAACGCAGCCTGCTCAGGCATGAAACGTCGCCGCCCGGCGCAAAGCCACCAACTTGCCACCAATTGAATGCGCAGGGGACCACGTTGCCCCTTGACTGTACGTACCACCCAACACTGTCGCGTCCGTTGAGGGATCCTTCACCGGACGCATGCAAGTCCGGCGAGCCACCGGCTTATGTCAGCTTTGTTCTCGCTTCAGGTATCGTCCTCGCATGGCACAAATCATCGTTTACGGGCATCGAGAGACACTTGGCCGTCGGCGGCCGGCACTGAAGAACGCCATTCACGGCGCGATCATGGTTGCCCTCGAGTACCCGGCAGACAAATGCTTCCAGCGCTTTATCGCGCTTGACGATGACGATTTCGTCCATCCCGAGGATCGCGGCGCCGACTACACGATTATCGAAATCTCCATGTTCGAGGGTCGATCCGATGACGCCAAACGAGCGCTGATCGAAGAGCTATTCCATCGCGTCGAGGTAGAAGCCGGAATCGCGCCGCACAGTCTTGAGATCACCATCACCGAAACCCCGAAGTTGAACTGGGGAATCAGAGGAACCAATGCCGCTGACCTCACTCTTGGCTACAAGGTTGAAGTCTGACCGGCAGCACCGCGTCCCGGAGAACGATCGGCTCACGGACACTCTGGCGCACCGGATACGCTGGCTCTCATGTCTCGAATTCTGATCACCGGCATGTCAGGGGCGGGAAAGACAACTGTGCTGCATGAGCTGTCCCGGCGGGGCTACCAAACGATCGACACCGACTACGACGCCTGGGTGCTTCCTGACGGAACATGGGATGAACCGCGGATGTCGGCACTTCTCGCGTCTGATTCGTCCTTAGTTGTCTCAGGGACTGTCGAGAATCAGGGTCGCTTCTATGACCGCTTCTCCGGTGTTGTTCTGCTGAGCGCGCCGGTAGAAGTCCTCATCGAGCGCGTCTCGGCTCGTACGAACAATACTTACGGCTGCTCAGAGGCTGACCAGTCCGCGATCCGCCAATACGTTCTCGACGTCGAACCGCTGCTTCGAAACGGGGCGACTCTCGAACTCGATGGCCGTCGACCAGTCCCAGAACTGGCGGATGAGGTTGAACTTCTAATCACGTCCGATCAGATCTGACGCCCGGTAAACGATCCTTTACCGGGCGGAGGAATGCCTCTCCGACCAGAAAGTCGCCTCACGGTGAGGACAGAGGGAAATCTACCCTGACCGGGCGCTCTCCCAGCCGCGCCGGAATCAGCGATGCGTGAGTGCCGGATCCTCTCGTTCCTGGTCTTTGTTTGACGTGTCTGAAAGGCGCTGAACGATGCGCATGGCGGCTATGGCCATGCATGCCAGCACGCACAGCAGTGAGAGTCCGGTTAGGGCCAGCGGGAACAGGGCCTCGTCAGCATCTGCCGCGACTGTGGCACCGAGCAGAGGAGGAAACGCGATGCCGCCGATCATTGAGATGGCGATCAGTGATCCGCTCACCCAGGATCGTCCACCGAAGAGCTGGTTTGGCCAGGCCAAGGCAGTCGGAAAGACCGGTCCGATCGCGAACCCCGCCAGAGCCAGACCAATAACTGCGGCGCCAGGGATGAAGGCCACAGCCGAAC
>NZ_JBEPOZ010000040.1:0-17192 GCF_040547005.1 Arthrobacter sp. UYCu712 | reverse complement strand
GACGCCCCCGATCCTTCGACAGGGAAGCGTACAAAGGCCGAAATGTCGTTGAACGCTGCTTCAACCGGCTCAAACAATGGCGTGGCATCGCGACCTGTCCGGGCGCCGTGGTGCGGCCCGGGATCCGTCCTGTAAAGATTGGCGTGTACGCGCCTACGTCAGCCATGGGATGAATTTGAGACAACTCCCTATCGCACTGGGCAAGCCCCACTGCTCTGTTCATTAACACGCACCCGAACAACGAGATGATGTCGCCCCACCGTAGGTGCTGATGCCGTGACCAGAGCTTAGCGTTGGATATTTCACTTTTTCACAAGCCACCCCTGGATGACCACACCCTCACTCGCGCTGGAAGGCCGGCGGCCTGTGGATCTTCTCCAGGGCCCTACTCCCCCGCTGCTGCGGGCACTGGAAGCGTTCGGCCCATAGGGCCGCCTGCTCCCGGTGCCCGCTTGGCCGTCAGCCGAACAGACGCGCAAACCATCCAGTCTTTTTCACCGGTGGCTTGCTCCGTTGAACGGCGCCACCGGTAGAAGGCCTGAGCTCAGCGGGGGCCGGAGATTGCTCGGCCGCAGTGCTGTAGCTCAGCGCTCGGTTTAGCCACCGCAGACTACTCCCCAACAGCCGGTCCGGCGCGATCCCATACGGTGGGCGCCTCCCAAGCTCCAACCTGGTTTTATCAGATCACATTTATGTCACAGATACATACTTATCGCTCTTTTTGTATATTCCGGGCAGATACTCTCCGGTATGCCGGACCCGGCATTCATGGAACAAGGGGGATCCAGATGCTATACCCTTGCCGTCTACATTGATGGCGGCCAAAGCGGGCAAAATTCCAGTGGCTGGTCAGCGGCCACTTCCAACTGGTCCAGCGCGACCGATATCAACTTCTATGTAACGACGGGAACCGCCAACATTTATCTGCGCCAGACACGGATCACCAATGTTACGTGGGACGGTATTACCTACCGTTCTACCGCCGGAAGCCTGTACCAGGCACCAATGAATGCGTACCTAAATTCGTACTACACCGACGGGTACACCTACACAACAACCCGCGGTGTTGCGGCCCATGAGCTGGGACACGCCCTTGGGCTGGAGCACGTGGGCGGGTGCTACCTGATGAACTCGGCAACGCCCAATCGTTGCGGAATTTACTACCCAACAAGTGACGAGATCGCCGGCGTCAACGCAATTTACTGAAAGGGGGACCACCATGAAGAAACTTCCATTTCTCCCATCAATGGCTGCGGTCTTTGCCGGAGCTCTGCTCCTGAGTGGCTGCGCCTCGCCGCAGGCACAACCGCCAGCCAAGACCACGTCCATAAGCGCAAGCTGGGCCAAGGCATACCCGACACTGAAGGACCTCGCCCAGAGCGCTGACGCAATTGTCGTGGGGACAGTTGAGAAGTCCGCACCGGCAGCACCTGTTGATGGCATCCCCTTCACAGACGCTACGGTGACTGTTAAATCGTGGCTTATGGGAACCAAGCCGGCAGCGACCATAACGGTGCAGCAAACCGGCGGGGCTCTGAAGGACTCAGTTGTCGTTTTGGAAGGTGACGCGATCATGCAGCCAGGGGAGGAATCCATGCTTTTCCTCCAGAAGAACGACGACGGCACCTACGTGGCACTTTCAGGGCCGACGGGCCGTCTGCCGGTCTCAGGCACGTCAGTCAAGAAGATGCCGGATACCACCCTCACCGAAGCAATTCCGGAGACGTTTCCCGAGCTGATCGCCGCCGTTACACGGCTTCTCTGAGAAACAACCGTCCAACCCGACAAGGGGGCAGCCGATTCATTCGAGGCACCCCGGGGCCGGGGTAGTTTTTATTCCTGGGAAGAGCAGGGATGGCCACGCCATCCCTGCTCTTCCCTTCCCGGCGAAATGTTGCGATCTCCGACGCCGAAGACGGGTCCCGATGAGACTGCAAATTAGGTCCATTGTGGGCTCAATTCAGATTGACATTCTCAGGTGAGCGGGATCGACATCTTCCTCATATCGTCCGAAGCTGGTGGGCTGTCTGGAACTTGTTTCGCGTCATGACTGGTGGCCGTCCGCCCATGTGGCCACTGGCCCTTGCAGCGGCTGGTCCTGCCTTGGTCCGCTCCGAGGGCCTGTTGCGCTCAGGTTTGGCCCGGGGCTTCGGCGTTGATGAGGGGGAGCGGCGCCAGCCGGGTAACCGGATATTGAGTTCTTTGATGCGGTCCGGGTGACGCCCGTGATTGGCATGGGCACGTTGCCTATTTACCCAGCTGGCCAAAGCGCGTTCGGTGCTATCGGCAGCGCTCCAGTGAGGATTCCTGCCGTGCTGAGTGACCCATGTAATCAGGTCCTCTGCCCGGGCCCGCCAGAGCCGTTCGCGGCTTATCCTGGCGCCTTCGACCCAGCCTGGATGGGCTTCCTCCAGTATTTGTCGGGGTTCATCCGGTAATTTCCCTTGCCTGTTGAGTGTCCGGAGCATGCTCAAAGTCCTTGCCAGGCGTGCTTGTTCGCCACTGTGAGGGGGAATCAGAGTCGGCATACTCCCGTTTTCGCGGAAATATGCTGCTATCAGCTGTGCCGAATCGCTGTAGGAGCGGTTCTTCTTCCTGGGTGTCTCCCGCCAGCCGGGTAACCTCGCGTTAAGTTCTTTGATCCGGTCAGGACGACGCCCATTGAGGGCATGGACGCGGTGTTCGGCCAGCCACTCTGCCAGGGACCGTTCTGTCAGATCAGTGGCTTGCCGTCTGGGCATCCCATGCTGAATGACCCAAGCAACGAATTCATCTGCCCTGGCCTGCCAGCTTTTGTCGGTGTAGTTGGCGCGGGCTGTCCAGGCGGGGTTCGCGTCGTCCAAGATGCGGGCTGCAGCGTCTGGCAGTTTTCCTTGCCGGTTGAGTTTACGGAGCCCCATCAACGCCTGCGCGAGGCGCTTTTGTTCACCGGAAGGCGGGGTTCTCTGGGTCGGCATGCTTCCGTTTTCCCGAACGTAAGCGGCTATCAGCTGCGCGGATTCGGTGGAAGTACGTCTCTTGCGGCTCTTAGACATTGCCGCCTTCTGTCTCCGGATCGTCTTTGAGCGCCCGCGCCAGAGCGGAGACGCTGACCCCGATGGTGCCTGCGACCTCGTGAAGAGTCATCTCATGCGCCCGGAGCTGGTGGGCTGTCTGAAGCTTGTTCGGCGTCATGGCCGGAGGCCGGCCACCCAAGCGGCCCCGGGCCCGCGCTGCCACAAGTCCTGCCTTGGTCCGTTCGGAGAGTCTGTTGCGCTCGTACTCCGCGAGGGAAGCGAACATATCGAAGATGAGCTTGCCGTGGGAACTCGTTGTATTGAGCCAGGGTTCGGTGAGAGACCGGAAAGCCACCCCTCGCTCCCCCAAGAGATTCACGATGAAGGCAAGATCAGCTGTGCTGCGGCCCAGCCGCGTGAGGTCGTTGACCAGGAGCGTGTTTCCGGGCTGGAGATAGGTCCAGGCACGCGAGCCACTGCTGGCGGGCCTGTGTGGCCCCTGAGGCGTGCTCCTGGTAGACCCTGACGGCACCGGCGGCCGTGAGCGCGTCTACTTGGGAGTCCAAGGACTGGCCCAGCGTGCTCACGCGGGCGTAGCCCACCAAATTTCCTGACGCGGGGATGGTCACAAAGGGTCCTTCCGGATTGTGACTGATTTTGATTCAGGCAACGAGTTCTGAAAGCTTAGAAATGGCCCAAACGGCGATTTACCGGCCTGGTGAACCGTACCGGGTTTGATGCCGCTTCCTTTTTTGTGAAGGATAGCGATTATGCCCAAGCGATACCCCGAGGATCAGCGTGAGCGTGCCGTGCGGATGGTCCTGGATCATCTTGGCGAGTATGACTCCGTTTTTGCCGCCTGTTCCGCCATTGGACCAAAGCTCAGTATCGGCAGGGAGTCCTTGCGCCGGTGGGTTCTCCAGGCCCAGATCGACGCTGATGAACGCCCCGGTGTCACGAGTGCCGAGCAGGCCCGGATCAGGGAGCTGGAGCGTGAGAACCGGGAGCTGCGGGAGGCAAACGAGATCCTGAAGCGGGCCTCGATTTTCTTCGCGAGGGAGCTCGACCCTCGCCGCCGCAAATAACCGGATTCATCGACGAACTACGTGCTGACGGGTTCGGGGTCGAGCCGGCCTGCAGGGTCCTGCGTGAGCAGGGCGTGCAGGCCGCCCCGAGGACCTACCGGTCCTGGAAGTCCAAGGCACCGGCCGCGCGGACCGTCAGCGATGCTGTCATCGTCAAGGCGCTGAAGGACACCGCCGAGAAACCTGAGTCCCTCTACGGGCGGCGGAAGATGACGGCGTGGCTGCGCCGGGAAGGCCATGCCGTGGCCAGGTGCACAGTGGACCGGCTGATGCGGGATGAAGCCATGAACGGCCTTGTCCGGGGGCGCAAACCCAAAGCCGGACCAGTTCCGAAGGACTCGCGGCGGGCCCCGGGACCTCACGGCTGATTGCTACGGTGTAGTGCGTGAAGCTGTGCTGGGTGACCATGATGCCGTTGCGGCGTTCCCGCATGGCGTGCCGGCGCACGGTTTCCACGGCACTGTTGAGGTCTGTTTCAAGACTTGGTTGGTCACGGGCGAATACTTCCATGACTCCGGGCGTGGGCCGCTGGTTCATTGATGACCTCTCTGTGCTGGCACTTTCGGGGTGAGGTGTGTGGGTCTGCGGAACGTTCCGGCATTCTCCGTCGGCCTTTCCAGCCACCGCGGGGTGCAGGGAAAGGTCCGGAGTCTGCCCCCAGTGCCCCCGTTTATGCGGGACGTAGTGCTAAGCCCCATGTCAGCCTCCATGCGGGTGGCGGATGAAAGGGGATCTGTCGTTGCTGTGAGTATTTGCCGGTCCCAGCTGGTGCCGGGACCGGCAAAGCGCCCTCCTGTTTCTCTTGGTGATTCCTGCGGGCGTCTGGCTGGTCGAAGTTGCCGTCTTTCGGTGCGCTTGGTGGCGGCGGCTTCGTTGTTCGCTGTTTAGTGCCGGTGGCTGACGTCGGTGACTTGGTGGGGGGCGACCCCGAGGATACCTGCAGCGATGCGCGCGCCCATCATTGCAGTGGGGAGGTTGATGTTGCCCCGGGTGATGCTGGGCATAATCGAGGCATCGGCGACGTACAGCCCGGGCACTCCGTGCACGGAGCCGTCGCTTCCAACAACGGCCATGGCGTCCGTGGCCGGTCCCATCTTGCAGGTTCCTGCCGGGTGGCAGTAGTTGACTATGTCCTCGAGCGGGGCGGTTTTCCCGGGGACCCGGTCTCCGAGGATGGTTGCGAGTTCGGGCTGGCGGACCATTGATTCCATGAGGTCCAGTGCCTCGGACAGGACGGTCCTGTCGTACCCTTCCGGGTCTGTTCCGTAGCGGTGGTCGATCGCGGGGGTGCTGATGTCCAGGTCTGGGTTGAGGGTGACGGTTCCTTCCGAGCGGGCGCGCATCGCGCCGCCGTAAAGGGTGATGGGCGGCAAACCTGGGTGGCCGCTGTTTGCTCCGGCGACCATGAACACGTGGATGTCGTAGGGGCCGTCATCGCACACGCTGGATTTGGCCCTTCCCACGGTCTGCTCGTCGGGATTCCACGGGAGTTTGGAGAGTTCTTCGACCAGGCCTGGCTGGCCGGAGAAGTCGAGCTGCACGCAGGAGTGGTCAAGCAGGTGTTTTCCGACGCCGGGAACATTGGCCTGGACCGGGATGCCAAGGGCGGTCAGCTCATCTGCGGGTCCGACGCCGGAGCGCAGCAGCAGTGCCGGGGAGTGGTAGGCGCCGGCTGCGACCACGACCCGGCGGGCGGTGATGTAGCCCTCTCCTTCGGCGCTGCTGACGAATACGCCGCGGGCGATGCCGTCAACGATGTTGATTCGTGTGACCTGGACGCCGCCGGCGATGGTCAGGTTCGGCCGGTCCCGGACTGGATCGAGGAATGCGAAGGCACTGTTCCAGCGGACGCCGTCCACGACGTTGACCGGCATCGGTCCGATGCCCTCGGCTGCTTCCAGATCGTCGAGGTCATCGGCGAAGGGCAGCCCCGCCGCGACCCCCGCGTTGACGAAGGCGCGCTGCGGGGGCGTCAGTTCGTCCATGCTGTAGCGGCGGACCCGGAACCGGTCCCGGACCCAGTCCAGGAGCGGTTCGACTTCATCGGCCGACCAGCCAGGGTTGCCGGCGTGGGCCCACTCGTCGTATTCGTGGCGTGCCCCCACGGAAGCGGTGCAGCCGTTGTGGGAGGAACAGCCCCCCATGATGCGTGCCCGGGGCAGGTCCAGGACGCCTGCTCCGGAGGAGCGGCTTGCGTGCAGGTCGTAGTCGTGGGAGAGCGGAATTGACCGGGCGTCGAGCATGTCTTCGGGCCACTGGCCCGATTCCCGGGTGCCGTAATCCGGTCCTGCTTCGAGCAGCAGGACGCTTTCGTCACTGTGGGCTGCGAAGGTTCCGGCGAAGGCAGCTCCGCCGGTCCCGCCGCCGATGACGATGGTGTCCGCGAAGGAGGGAAGGCTGGCAAGAGGGTGGGTGGAGGTGTTCATGGTGTCCTGGTTCCTGATGTTTTGCGGCCTGGCGGAAGCGGATTCCGTGCCAGGCACGCTGTGCTTTGTTAAACGGGAAGGGTCGCTGACTTCGAGGAGACCTGGTCGACGTCCGGGAGTTCTCCGGCCCGGGCCATCCAGGCCCGTTTGCCGGGGCGCAGGTTGCGTCCGAACAGGACGGCAGCACCCAGGAGGCCGTAGGTCAGTGCGAGGAAAGGGGCGAAGATTACGGGGTAGGCCGGGAGCGGGACGATGCTGTTGTACGCGATGGCGAGCAGCGCGGTGGTAGAGACGACGGGGGCGACGACGTGGGCCCAGATGTTGAATTCGTTCGGGTGCTTGCGGCGGAAGAACATGAACGCGGCAATGTTCATCAGGATGAAGATCGGGATGTATACGAAGGTTCCGGTGGTGCCGAGCATGTTGAACAGGTTGTACGGTCCCAAGGGAAGCCCGACTGCCAGGCAAATGCCCAGGGCGACGGCTGATTGGACGTAGACGGCCGTGATAGGGGTGCGGTGCTTGGGCTGGGTGCGTGCGAAGAAGGCCGGGAGCGCGCCGGTCCGGGCGATGCCGTAGATCGTGCGGGTGGCACTTGTCGTGCAGGCGATGCAGACGCCCAGGCCCGAGTTCACGAGCGCAATGAGTACCAGGATCGAGGCTCCGCTCCACAAACGGTCCGCGAGGACGAAGGCCGGTGCGGTGGGAGAAGCGGCCAGCGCGGCGATGTCGTTGGTGCCCCAGCCGATTTGGAGGCCCCATGCGGTGACGACGTAGAAGACACCGATCAGCACCAGTGAACCGAAGATCGCCTTCGGAACGATCCGCTTTGGATCTCGTGATTCCTCGCCGACCGCGGCGGCGCTTTCGAACCCGGTGAAGGCAAAGATCGAGAGCACGATGGCGAGGAAGAAGCCAGAGGGGTTTTGGACGTTGGCGGGGTTGAATCCGTCCAGGTTCACGCCCCCGGGGCCCGGGTTGAACATGCCGGTGACTGCGAGTCCGAGACCGACCGCCATCTCGAAAATGGTCATCACCACAAGGAATTTGATGGAGATGACGATGCCGCGGTAGGCGCAGGCGAAGCAGATGGCCAGGATCACGGTTGAGTAGATCCACCAGGGGATGCCGATTCCGTACTTGCCGCTGAGTTCGTCGGCGAGGACCGCACCGGTGAACGCGGCCAGGGCTGCGGGGACGATGGTGACCATGATCGCGTACAGCCATCCGGTCATGAAGCCGGCCTTCGGCCCGATGCCCGCGGAAACATAGGTGTAGAAGCCTCCGGCGGAGGGCAAATGTCGTGCGAGGCCGAGCATCGGAACCGCAATCACCAGGCATACGAGGAACGCGGAGAGGTAAGTCAGGGGCGCCGATGCCCCTGCTTGGCCGGTGGTGAAAGCGATCGTGTAGAAGATGCCCAAGGTCGGGGAAATTTGCGCGATCGACTGCATCAAGGTTCCGCCGAGGCCGATTGAGCCTTTCTGCAACCCGGAGTCAAGGGCCTTGCCCTCCACCTCCGGGGACTCTGGCTGATTGGTCAACATACTGCTCTCCTTTGAACTGATGAACGAAGACATGGAATGATCGAACAGTGTTTATGTTTACTATTACATAAATCGTGTTCATTATGCTAGAGACTGTTTGTTTTGTAGTTGCAAATGTCGATGGTCTGGGACCCCCACGGGTTGTCGCCGCTCTGCGGCGAGGGCGCGGCTCAGATTTAAGCCATGGGAACGTGGAGGAAGGCGGCGCCGATGGCTCCGCCGTAGTCATCGAGGCCGGTTTTGCTGATTTGGGCGTAGTGGATCCATGCCCCGAGCCGTTGCAGAGATCGCTCGACCGTGTCGCTGTACAGGTCGAAGTGTTGTGCGGCGCTGCCACCCAACACAACATTTTCCGGCCTGTAGGCGGCGAGCAGTGTCCCCAGGCCGTCGGCGATCGCGAGTCCGTAGTCCCTGAATACCTCTGTTGCCTGCTTCTCGCCACGGCGGGCGCGTGCGGCCAGTTCGGCGATCGCCGTCCTGTCTGTGGGTCCTTTTCCAAGGAGAGCTGCCGCGGAGCGCTGCAGGGTCTGGCGTGAGGCGGTTTGTTCCCAGCAGGCCTCGCGGCCGCAGTAACAGGCTGGGGTGGCCGCGGCTGCGACGGTGATGTGGCCGGTTTCCGGATGCATTCCATCGCCGCCGCGCAGGGGCTTGCCGTCAATGAGCATGCAGGCGCCGATCCCGGTGCCCAACGTGACGTGGAGCAGGCTCCGTGAGTTCTTTGCCGCACCCACGCGCTGCTCCGCCAGTGCCGCACACACAGCGTCGTTGTCGATCGCTACCGGCACGCCAAAGGCTCCTTCGAGACTGGCCACGATCGGCTCTCCGGTAAAGCTCAGGAGGGTGTCAGGATTGCGGATGATCCCATCTGTATCCACCGGACCGCTCGCCCCGATGCCGATTGCCTCTAGTGTCCGTCCGGGTGCGAGTCCGCCGATATGGTCAGCGAGGAATTCCGCCGCTGTTCCATTGGTAAACGCGCCGGGAGTGGCGGCGGCGAGCCGGGCGAGGACGTGGTTCCCGGCATCCAGGGCGACGAATCGTATGCCTGTTCCGCCGATATCAATTCCGACCCGGAGGCCTGGCGATCCTTCGTTCAGTTTCAAAGGTTCGGCGGACATCTAGATCGAGGTGGTGATTTTGGAGCCGTAGATGAAGGCGCCGGGAACGACGTTGTTGGCGCGTGCCAGGCCGACTGCGAACAACTCTGCGATTACGGAGCTGGCCGAGAGCTTGGCCAGTGGACTGATCCCGGTAACCGGTACCGTGAGCGCACCAGGGATTTCGTCGTCGCCAACGATGAGGACCTGTGAACCAGTGTCGACCAAGTCCGCGGCGAGCAGGCGCAGACTCTCATCCGGTGTCTGAGCTTGAAGACCGAAAAGTACGACGGTCAGGCCGTCACCGGCCAGTTCAAACGGGCCGTGCCTGAATTGTCCGCCGATAAATCCTTCGGCAGGGACTTTGGATGATTCCTTGGTGATCAGGGCCGAGAACAGTGCAGTCGCGGATTCATCGCCCCTGCCCACGTAGGCCAGACGCCGCTGGGGATGGCTGGCGGTGGCAGCAGCGATGCCCGATACGTCCACTGCGCCGATCAGGCTTTCGACGATATCGGCGGTGGACAGGATGTCCTCGTTGATCCGCTCCAGTGTTTCGCCAGCAAAGGCTCCTGTCAGCATGCGGTGCACGGCCAGAGAATTGAGGTAGCTCTTGGTGCTGACCGTCGCCTCTTTCCCACTGTGCAATGGCAGGAAAACATCCGAACCCAGGGCGAGTGGGCTTTCAGGGTCGTCAGCTATCCCGATCAGAAGTGCCGGTGAAATTAAGCCCGCATCCATCCGGTTGAGAAGCTCGACAACTTCCCCACTCGCTCCGGACTGCGAGGTCACGACCAGGAGAGTGTTCGGGGTAACGGCCTTCGGGTTATCCAGGAGTTGTCCGGTATCGATGCTCCATGCCGGCCGACCCAGCGCCGTCAGACGCCGCCAGCTCGGAATGCCCGCAAAATGCGAGGAACCCATACCCGTGAAAACGATCCGGTCCCAGCTCGAGCCGGCCATCGCGCGCAGATCAGGCAGCGAAGCCGCCGCGAGTCGCCTCAGAGCCTCGGGTTGTTCAGCGATGTCGAGCTCGAACGGTGTCATCTCAGTCATGGTCTGGTCCATCCTTTTTCTCGGAGAGTGCCCCAGGTCGTCCAAGTTGCCTTGGTCGCCTTGAACGGGCGGTTTCATGATCCCTGTACACACGCCCGGTCCTGCTGGGCTGGACTCGGTGGGAATATCCGCGTCGCAGCACGACAGGCAGGTGCAAACAAGGCAATATGAACAGTCTTGGTGTTCGAGTAACGATATTTCGAACAAATCAGATTGTCAATCATGTCGGTTCAATGTTTGAATGAACGGACAGAAGGTAAGGTCCGCGAGAGGGGTAGTAAATGGTTAGCGCGAAGGAGCGGCGCCACCAACAGGTTCTGGAGATACTCCAGGAAACCGGTACGGCCACCGTGGGAGAGATGGGCACCCGGTTGGG
Source organism: Arthrobacter sp. UYCu712 (assembly GCF_040547005.1). Taxonomy (NCBI): domain Bacteria; kingdom Bacillati; phylum Actinomycetota; class Actinomycetes; order Micrococcales; family Micrococcaceae; genus Arthrobacter; species Arthrobacter sp. UYCu712. The sequence goes on along the minus strand of NZ_JBEPOZ010000040.1, from coordinate 6,609 downwards.
TGTGACCGAGATGACGATCCGCCGCGACCTGGAACTCCTGGAAGCCGACGGGGTTCTCAAACGGTTTCATGGCGGAGCCAAACTGGACTTCGGCAGCAGCTACGAACCGCCGTTCCCGGTACGGGAGAAGACAAACGCCGAACAGAAACGCCTCATCGGCCAGCGGGTTGCATCCCTCATAGATGACGGTGACACCATCATCCTGGATGGCGGCTCTACCGGACTCGCCGTAGCCGAGTACCTTCTCGACCGCCAACTGACCATCTGCCCGTTGTCCCTGCGAGTGGCTTGGGCCTTCGCAAGATCCACCTCGGTAAAACTCATCATCCCGGGCGGTTCCGTCCGCGCAGGGGAGCTTAGCCTCAGCGGCGCGGACACCATCGACTATCTCCGCGGACGCCACTTCGATACCTACGTCATGACAGCAAGCGGCCTTTCGCTTAAGGAGGGCTTCACCGAGTGGAACCCGGAAGACGCAGCCGTCAAAAAGACCGCCATGAGCGTCGCGGACAAAACCATCACAGCTGTGGACTCAAGCAAATTCACCCGTGTCGGATTCGTCAAAATCTGCCCAACGCAGGTACCCGCGGCGATCGTAACCGACGGCGGCGCCACCAGCGAGAACCTGGAAGGGCTCCGGCGCCAGTCCCAGGGAGTCATCGTGGCCGAGTGAGATGGCAACGGAACCAAGGGCAAAACAATTGAACAACGCGGCCCGTCTCCAACAGACAGTGAACACAGCTCGGGTTCCGGGTTGGAGTTCCTGATTCCCAGCTGAACTATGCGCAACCCAGATAACGGTCCGCTGCAGCAATGGAACAAACACCCGGTAGTTGCACTGATCCGGGCGCGCACTGGAGCAGTGCAGCCAACTTCGGACATTCCGTGCAGGCAACTTTTGAAAACGACATAGGGAACGGCTGGGTGCTGCGTATTCTTACTGTCCCGAATGTTGTCCCAACCCATGACGCAACCGGCGGTCACAGAGATAACTTTCGGTACGTCTTAGGTGTGCCTGTTCGTTCAGAATGGCGGTTAGATCGCAGCTCAAAATGGCGGTTCTCCGGCGCCGGTCGTCTTGCATGGCAGGGGTTTCGAGGCACTTAGGTTGTGAGACACATTCGTCGATGCGATCGAGACCGACTGTTTGCAATTCGCCTCCGAGATGACACCGACCCCGCGCGGCCCATCGCACCGGACCGGCTCGGACCGATTCGGTTTCCCCCATCAGACCATCAGTCCAGAAGGGCCGGAACCACCACCAGCCCCGGGCCATTGTGACGCAGCGGGGACATGCTTCAGCTTCCACGCCTCGCAAACGATCCGCGCGGCCCGGAAAAGGTCCTCCCCACCAGGACCGATCGGAGAAAGCCGAGTCTGACAGCCCTCCCGGTTACGGGTTGGATTCAACACACGCACTTATAACGACGTGGCGGCCGAAACCGCGGAGAGGTTCATCTGGCTATGACAGGAGTTGTGTGGGGGCCAAGAATGGTGCTTACTTTTTTCGGCAGTCCGGGCCCTCACCCGGCCCGCCGGGTTTTTCCTGCGGGTGAGGTCCTAAGCTGCCGAGGTAACGGTCCTGGTCCAGCTCCGCCTGAACCCCTGCCGGCGTGTGTGCTGTGAGTTTCAGGGACCATCATGACCAGATCCTGCGAGCCCTTCGTTGCCGGTTGATGGCGTTCTTGCCCGGAATGTGGTGGCGGCGGCATCTGAGGATGCTGCGGCGGCACGGGCCGGATCGGCTGCAGGTGAGCTGAATGATGCGATGACCTTGATGAGTTCGCGTCGGAGCGTGCCCGGTTCCGAGGACCCCGGAGGCAGGAGGTCTATTTCGGTTCGGCGCGCTTTTTCCAGGGCCGTCCGGCCGGTGCTGGTGAGCGCGGCTTCGATTCTGCGCCGGTTGCGGGGATCCCGCACGCGGGTGATGAACCCGGCAGCGTCGAGCCGGGTCAGGATCCCGCCCATGGTCTGGGCCCGGACCCGGATGCGTGCCGCCAACTGGTTCTGGCTTTGCGGGCCTGCGGCGAGTCCCTGCAGTGCGGTGACGGCGGCGTGGGTCAGGCCAAGGTCTGTCAGGGCCCTGTCCTGGCTGCGTCGAACAAGGCGGTCCGCCATCGCGAGCAGCTGCTGGGTCGTCCATTCTTCGGCGGCAGGGGGTGAGATCATCGGCACGCTTTCCCTTCCCTGTTCCGGGCCCGCGGTGGGCCGCAGCGCAGTGGACCCAGCAACGCCATGGGCGCGGGTCATCTGGTTGCGCCCATGGCGTTGCTGTGCAGTGAGGCCGGAGTGCCTGGTTAGCGGCGGGTGTCGTCGATACCGTCGGTGTCGATGCGTTCCTTGCGGACTTCCTCATCGACGGTAACCTCATCGGTGACGGTTTCCTTGTCGAGCCGGACTCGTTCCACGGGAACGGATTCCTTCTCCACGACGGGGCGTTCCTCGTGGAGGATCACCTCATGTTCCTCCTCGCTGATGTCCGGCCCGGCCTGGGCGTCGCCCCGGTTGGCATCGGTAATCGGTTCACGTTCGATGCGGACTTCTTCTCGCCTGACCGGCACGGTCTGAGTGACGTTTTCGGTGGTAACGTACTTCCGCAGCCGGGCACGTCCGGTAGCCTGCTTCTCGGTGCCCACGTTCAGGCGCTCCTCCGAGCGGGTCATGGCATCATCCGTGGTGGGACCGGAGGTGTCGTGTCCGACACTGCCGGACGTATCCTCCTTGTCGAAACGGCCGGTGCCAGTGCCAGCGGTGCCGGTATCCGCGCCGGTGGTTGCGTCGGTGTAGGTCCGGCCGCCGCCGCCGAGCTCGTAGTGGGTGTAAAGCCGGTCTTCCTCGGCGGGTTCCAGATGACCGTCGACGTCCACCTTGGGGGCGTCCTTGACCAGGTCCTTCTCGTACGGGACGACGATGTCGTTACCCTCGATCCGGGCTCCTTCGAGGGGAACGAACGATTCCGAGGTTCCGAACAGGCCGGTTTTGACGGTGACCCAGTTGGGCTGGGCGGTATCGTCGTCCACGTAGATCTGACCGATGGAGCCGATCTTGTTCCCGTCCTGGGAGAGGACGTCCCCGCTGTTGCTGAGCAGGCCTTCGATGTTTTCCTTGGTGATCATGATGTCTCCTTGGATTGTGAACCATGAGTGGGTGGGTTGGGCATCCGGTCAGGGGCCCGGAGGGGTGCCGGGTAGGCAGTGGTGGTGCCGCCCGGCCGTAGCGGGTTCTCAGTAGCGGTGCGCGCCGGATTCGTGGGGTTCCTCCGGCGGGAGGTACTGCCCTGCGGCGTCCTTGATCTGCTCTGTGGCAGGGGGTGCGGACTGGGCCTGTGCTTTGATTTTCGGGGCTTCTTCTTCGGCGCGGGTCAGGTACTGCTCCCAGCGGGCGGACATCGGCTTGATCAGCCCGCCGCCGACACCGACGACAACGACGCCGACAATCGCTGCCAGGACCGCGATCAGGATCGGGGTGGTGACCGTGGTCGCGATATCGACCTGGTTCAGGGCCGCGATGATGCCGATGCCCAGGATGAAGATACTGGCGATGTTGGCCAGAACCTTCCCGTAGGACAGGCCTCCGAGTGATCCCTGGATCAGAGTCTTCACGGCCGCAGCGATCGCGGCGCTGATGATCACAATGATGATCGCGACGACGACCTTGGGCAGGAACGCGATGATCGCAGCCAGCAGCACACTGACCGGGTTCGGTCCGAAGACACCGAAGGCGAACTGCAGCACGAACAACACCAGGGCGTAATAGACAATCTTGGCAATGATCTCGCTGGCATCCAGTGAGGATTTCGCCAGCGCCTTCTTGATGCCGCCGCGTTCGACCAAACGGTCAAAGCCGACCTTGTGCAGCAGCTTGGACAAGGCCTTGGAGATCGCCTTGGCGATCAGCAGCCCCACCACCAGGATGACCAGGAACAGGAGGAACAGGGGAATGAACGTTGCCACCACTGTCAGCCCGGCTTTAAGCGAGTCGAGAATGTCCAAGGGGTAAGCCTTTCGGATCAGGGACCCGGGAAGCGGAGCCCTCCCGGCGGCTGAGGCCTTCCTGCCCGGCCTTCACTGCAACTACCATAAGCCTGCTTACTATCAGTTTGGCAAGCATGCTTAGTAATCTTTTTATTCGCAGCGGTCCGGCTTCTGGTGCGCGGCGCAGTCTCGCTAAACCCCCGATACCCTGGCCAACCGGGGCGCCACAGCTGGCCGGCAGCCGGACAATCAGCTCGCACCGGCCAGATAGTAATCGTTCCTCCCTCCGGAGAGACCGGACGGGCACCGGATGCTCCAGTCAAGAAACCATCCCACTTGAGGTTTAGGATGACAGCCGCCGGGTTGCGCGCCGGGACCGGGTTCCGGTCAACCGCTCCGGCCGGCGCCAAGGATGCCGGCCGGGGCAAGCCCCGCCGGCAAACCCTCAGCCGTGGTTAGCCCGTAACGTTCCGGGGATCGTTGCCGTAGCTGTTCCTGCTCCCGATCTGCCCGTCCTGGTTCTTGATAACGTGCTCAACCTTGTCCCGCTTGGCAGCTTCCCGCCCCTCGGCGATCGCTTCGTCCTTGGTGGCATAGCCGGCAGAAAATGCCCGCCCGGTTCCCTCGCGCTTGTTCTTCCACACGCCGTCTTCGTGGGACGTCTCGACATCACCCTGGGCCATTGAAATCCCTTTCCTTGTCACGGACTGCTTACACCGGCAACGCTACACAAACCCACCTCCGGAATCAGGGTTGGAGCTCAGAACACCAGCCACAGCCACCACCGTCCATTGCCACGGGGGACGACGGCAAGCTGAAGGATACCGAACAGGACACGCAGATCCCGTTGCGTTGGCCGGCCAGCTCGACAGCCCCGCCGCTGCGCTGACCTTCCTGGAGACGTACCTGCGCATGCTGCCGGGCCGTCTGGAGCGCATCCATCGTGGAATCGACGATCTGGACGATGAGACGTCCCATGACGCCGTGCTGAGCCTGAAGGTCGCGTCCAACATGACCGGGGCCCCCGGGCCGTGCAACCCCGTGACTGCGGATGAGTGTGGTGGATCTCCCGGGGATAGCTGGCGTCCGGGCCGGTCCGGCCGGCCGCTCAGGCGGCTGTGATGACGCGGGTGCGGGGTCGGGTCAGGGTTTGCGCGCGCCGAGTACCGGGACGGCCGGGAGCGGCCCCGGTCCTGTGATCCGGCGGCGGTACGGGTCCGGTGACCGCGCCGGCGGAAGGTGCCGGGCACAGGTCCGTGATGTGGCCCATTCCGGCATAATCGCGGACGGCCCGGATTCCGTCGACGGCGGACTGCTTGTCGGGAAAACGGCGGGAAACTGCCATCACCGTCCCGTCGGGAGCGGTGATTCTGAACCTGAAGCCCGAAACTTCGTCGGTGAAGAGTTCGAACATGCCTGCCATTGGTCTCCTCCCGGCGGTGACCGCCCGCCTTGGCTACGATATTTTATCGGGATTCAGGGTTGTTTCAGGATTTCCCGGCCGTCGGATTCGGTGTGACGGGCGACCGCGTCGCCGTTTGAAGGCCCGGCTGGCGTCAGGGCCGAAGCGCCGTACCGCTGTTCTGCAGCCTGCCTCTCCCAAAGCGCCGTGAGGTGCCGAATCCGGGGGCCTCTGCTCATGCGTTGGGGCCATCGCCAGGACATGCGGGGACGATGGTTGGTCAGGGGTGTCCCGCAGTCCTGGCCCTTGCGCGACCAGGTTCCCGGCCCGTAGCTTTGGGGCAGCGAAAGGCCCCTTCCGCCGGCGCCAGCCCCCTTGAGCCGGCGGAGAAGCAGAGTCACCAAAGGACACAGCGATGGCAACAGGCACGGTTAAATGGTTCAACGCCGAGAAGGGTTTCGGCTTCGTCGCCCCCGATGACGGCTCAGCAGATGTTTTCGCCCACTACTCCGCAATCGCCAGCAGCGGCTACCGATCCCTGGAGGAGAACCAGAAAGTCCAGTTCGACACCGCCCAAGGACCGAAAGGCCCGCAAGCGGAGAACATCCAACCGATGTGATGGTCCCGGCGCCGGAAAGCAGCGCACCCCCGAGCGGCGCCGATCGTTTCTGCCGGACCAGCCGTCCGGTTCCATCACGGACACCGTATTCCTGCCCTTCCCGGGACATATCCTGAATCTGCCATCCGGACAACCCGTACTAGGGACCAATCCAAGGAGCAACCCATGACCCTGCCGCCGCAACGCGAGCCCGAACCGTTTCCACCCCAGCCCGGGCCGACACCGGGTTCACCCGATCCCACCAACCCATTTCCTCCCGCTCCGGAACCTGACCCCGGCCCAGTCCCTGTTCCCGGACCGCTGACACCGCCCACCGATCCGACCAGCAGGCCCTAGAAACCGTCCGGAAAGGACGGCACCAATCAACCCGGGCAGGCAGCAGAAAATACCTGCGGCCGGATACACCGTTATTCCCACAGTCCCGTCCTGGTTAGTTTCTGGCCAGTTTCGATTCCGCCGACGAGTTGCGACGCGCTCTGGCTGTGACTTTTGGCGCTCTTTGGCGGCATTCCGTGATCGCTAGGGTGTGTTGCTAAACCCCTGATTTGATCCAGATCAGGGCCGAGGCGAGCGTGACGCCAGCGAGGTAGCTGCGTGCCGTTTTGTCGCTTCTG
>NZ_JBEPOZ010000039.1:0-20579 GCF_040547005.1 Arthrobacter sp. UYCu712 | reverse complement strand
CCAGGACCATCCGCACGGCACGCTCACGCTGATCCTCGGGGTATCGCTTGGGCATAATCGCTATCCTTCACAAAAAAGGAAGCGGCATCAAACCCTGTACGGTTCACAGCACGTGCATCGTCCTGCAGTAAAGCTGCTGTCCCGCTTCCTAGGTTCTATGGGGGTCCGATGAGACTCGGGCGCGGTACGACGTCGTTTGTGCATGTCAGGCGGCGTCGGGCGCCACTCTTGCGTGAGCCACAGGTGTGGGCCTAGTAGTTACTCCGGGTCCGAAAAGGATCGGGACGGAAATTTACGCCAGGGGTTACGTGGTGTCGCCGGCGCGATTAATGGCGCGGTAGACGGTTGAGCGCACCACCGCGAAAGGCCACTGGGGGAAGAGCTGTCAGTGCGTTACCTCTCGCACCTTCCCTCCCGGACCCGGCTGTGCCGGGTCATCCTGAAATCCGTGACCCGCGGCGGTCCCGCCGGCCCATTGGCCGACGTGCCGGGCGCTCAACGGCCCGGTAACCGGGTCACCTGCGCCTGCCTACATCTGACTGAAACGAAGCGCCTGGGGACAGGATCTTCAGTCTTGGAACTCTGCCGTCGATTCCCGGTTCTCGTCGACGGATCTCAGCGTCCACTCCCCCGTGTTCTGGTCCCGGACCAGCACGAACGTCACCAGCGGCTGTGTGCTGCTGTCGCTGCGGTTTCCGGCGGCCCCGCTCGTGCTGTGTTCCAGGCGCGCCTGGAGCTGCCGTCGATCCCGCCGCTCTCCCGCGGCATCCTGGACTCCCGCTCCCGCCACGCCGTGCGCTCGTACCAGCGGACAGGTTCCTCAGCGACGCGCCAGCTGTCGCCGGCGACCCTGAATGCCAGCGGGACGCCGTCCGGCGACAGGCTGACCTCCAGGTTTTCCATGGCCCCAACGCTACGCGGGCCTCCTGCCTGGCTCGCTCACATTTGTGAATTCCGGGATGCCGAATCGCTTCCCAATGAGTATGCGGATGGCCGCTTCTAGGGGCTGATCTTCCAGCTCAACGCCCTCGCCCCCGTAACGAATTCCCGTTTCGTCGCCCACCGCTTCGATGTCAAAAAGGTTGAGGACCTCGGCCACGCGCACCTGATACTCGGTGGCGGTCATTTGGCGAGACACACGAACTGGAATTGTGGTGAGGGTGCGCGCGACCCCAGCCTGGATGGATTCATTCACTTGGCGGGCTCGGGGGTGTCACCAAGTTATAGTTAGCGCTGCAGTAGTCGCTCACCGTCTGGAGGTTTCCAGTGGTTTCCACCCTCCAGTTGACTGTCCTGGTTCCGTAGTTGTTGACAGCGCTATTGGTGTACCCGCTCGTGTAGCGCAGGGCGGTGCCGGAGTAGAACTTGACCTGTGTGCTGAACTCTTGCGTCACCCTTACCCACACGACCTGACCCACGGGACAGCTGAAATAGCCGTTGGCGCCCGTGACGGCCGCTGCGCGGGCATCGCGGGTGCCATTGCCAATGCGGCAACGACGCCGATCGCGCCGAGTTTTCGAGTTTTCAATGCTTCCCCCTGAGCGTCCGGACGGGGTTTCGGTGTAAACCGCCACCAACTGATGGTGCACTCTTGCATGACGTTTCGCCATTGTGCAAGGGGTCTCAACCCGCCACTTCACCGCGGCTCTTCTTCATGTGCACTCGTCGAGCAGACAGCCGATCTTCTGACAGTGGCGAGAGGCCGTGCTGCATCAGCTTGACGTCACGAAAGGTGCCAATTAGCGCTGCGGAAATGCCGCCATTTATCGCTGTGATTCACACCGATCAGGAGTTCTGGCATGGTCCTGAACGTACCGTTTATCCCCGCGGGATTCTGTTGATCGAAGCAACACCTTCTTTCAAGGTGGTTCGACATGTATCTCAGTTCCTCGTCAGCAGCAGGCATCCGGTTTCTTGCCTCGGTTAAGCTCGGACACGGTCTCAAACCGTCCGCCCGCCATGCTGGCATCGACATCTACTTCTGCGACCCGCACTCACCCTGGCAGCGGGGCATCAACGAGAACACCAATGGCCTGCTGCGCCAGTACTTTCCCAAAGGCACGGACCTGAGCATCCACAGCGCGACAGACCTCGACTGGGTCGCCCAGGAACTCAACGACCGGCCACGCAAAAGACTAGAGTTCAGAAAGCCGGTCGAATTGTTCGAAGGACTCCTGTTGCAATGACCGCCTGAATCCGCCGAACCTTCACCGAGACAGAGTGGCCTCTCTGAGGTAATCGGGGCGAGTGGCGCGACTCGCGGTAGACAAACTGAGCGCCCAGGTAGCCACTCCGCCGGCTGCGAAGGCAGCACCAAGAAAGGCCGAGCCTGGCCAGCCGGCGGTGGCATATAAGGCGGTTGTAGCCGCGGCGCCGAGGGCGGAGCCGAGGGAGTAGAAGACCATATATGCACCGATGGTGGTACTGACGCGGTCGGCGTAGACGGTGGTGAGAATGTGCTGATTGCTGACGTGGACGGCTTGGACAGCGAAGTCAAGCAGGATCACTCCGAGGATCAGCAGTACCAACGACCAAGTGAGCTGTCCGATTGCGAACCACGAGGCGAGCAAAACAATCAGGGCGAAGCCGGTGACGCGGTTCGCGTACCCTGCGTCTGCCCAGCGACCAGCGCGGGCAGCACCGAGGGCACCGGCGAGTCCGGCGATGCCGAACAGTCCGATCTGCGTCTCGCTGAGGTGCCACGGCGAACCGGTCAAGGGCAGGGCCATGCCGCTCCAAAGCGCACCGAAGGACGCGAACAGGAAGAACGCGATCAGCCCGCGACTGAGAAAGACCGGATGGGTGAACATTCCGGCGAAGGAGCGCAGCAGGACCCCATACCTCGCGCCGCCCGAGCGGATGTCCGCGGGAAGCAGGATCAACACCAACAAAGCGAGAGCCGCGGCGAGGACCGCCAGGACGACGTAGATACTGCGCCATCCCCAGATGTCCGCGAGGAATCCTGCGAGGATGCGCCCACCGAGGATGCCAATCACCACGCCCGAGGTCACGATCCCCAGATTTCGGCCACGCTCGGAGGGCACAGAGAGCGCCGTCGCGTACGCAACCGCCGTCTGCACCACCACGGCGAACACACCCGACAGCGCGAGGCCGACGAATGCGACCCACGCTGCAGGGGCAACCGCGACAATGGCTAGGCCTGCCGCCACCAGGACAAGGTGGAGAACAATTAAGCGTCTGCGGTCGAGCAGATCTCCCAACGGCACCAGAAGGATCAGGCCTACAAGGTAGCCGAGTTGGCCAGCGGCCACGAACCAGCCCACGGTGTCGACCGGGACACCCAAATCAAGTCCCATCTGACCGAGAACAGGTTGCCCCGCGTACACGCTCGCCACAGCGACCCCGCAGATAACAGCAAGCAGCAGCTTCGTTCGTCCGTTAATACCAACCACCTCATTCAGTTGCAATTTGCTACCAATCAGAAGATAGGTCAAAATAGTTGCAAGATGCAACTCGTTGGAGGTGTGATGACGTACGACATGGCCGCGAGCATCGCGTGGACAGACCCGAGCTGCCCAGTCGCCCGCACGACCGACCTTGTCGGTGACCGCTGGAGCCTGCTTGTCATCCGCGACGCGATGGATGGCGCCCGCTCATTCACCGACTTCCAGAGGCGCACAGGCATCGCCCGCAACATTCTCACCGACCGACTCCGCAAGCTCACGGCACACGGCCTAATCGCCCAGGTCGATGCGCAATCCGGCAAGCGCAAGCTGTATGAACTCACCGACGCAGGCAAAGACCTCTTTCCGGTGATCGTCTCGCTACGACAGTGGGGCGAGCGTCACGCGTTTGCCGCCGGAGAAGATCATTCGGTGCTGGTAGGTGACAATTACGCTCGCGTACCGGAACTCGTGCCTATGTCCGCCGACGGAACGCCACTGACGAGCGAGAACACACGCGTCCGACGGGCTCACTGACCGGAGGAGCGCTCGGCGCGGTCCATAGCTAGACGAGCGCCCGCAAGCCGGACGATCACCGGAACACACCCGGCGCAACGGGGGCACCAACTTCGGGGGCCATCATGAGCGTCGTTTCCGTAAAACCCGCCCGAGAAAATGCCCAGGCAAGGGGCGGCGGTTTCTAAGGGTCGTCAAACGGACACGCAGACGCTGTCTCGCAACCCCAGGGATGTGAGACGGTCCGACGAAACAATAGTGCGGCTTGGAACTCCGCGGCTCCGAGTGTCTTGCCACCGTGTATCGCAGCCTCCTGTTAGTTTTACTGACATGAGTATTGGTTGCAAGACACTTGCGGGGCTTTCATGGGAAAACTGATCGGCTACGTCCGGGTCTCGACCAGGGCACAGGACTTCGACCGGCAGGTTCGGGACCTGCTCGCAGCCGGTGTGCGACGTGATGACCTCTACACCGACCACGGGGTCAGCGGCGCCCGGGCATCAAGGCCGGCATTCAATAGGGCGCTGGAAGCACTGCACGAGGGGGACACCCTGGTGATCACCACGTTGGACCGGCTGGGAAGGTCCACGGTGAACATGCTCGGCCTTGCCGATGAACTGCGGGCCAGGGGCATCAACCTTCGGGTGCTGAACCTGGGCGGCGGGAATGTGGACACCGGCACCCCGATGGGATCCATGGTCTTCACTGTCATGGCGGCCCTGGCCCAGATGGAACTCGAGATTAAGCGCGAACGCATCAACGACTCTGTCTCCAAACGCCGGGCCGCGGGGAAGGATCTGGGCGGACGGCGGCAGCAGTTCAGCGACAGCCAGATCAGCAACGCCCGCCGCCTCATCGACGCCGGGGAGGCAGCTACCCACATCGCCCGTGACCTGGGTATGTCGCGGGCGACCCTGTACCGGCGGATCGGAGAGCTGGATGCCCGGCAATGGATCACCTCTCAGACGCCCTGAGGCTGACCGGCAGCAGTAACCCCGCATCGGCCGGTTCACCCTTCGGCACTCTCAGGCCCCGGCTGATGCCAAACCGCCTCGGCGACTTCCTCTTTTGAAGCCAACTGTTGCCCCTGCAGACGATCGCCCATAGGCTCATCCATGTGAGTGGCGGGGACGGTATTCCGAGAAGCGGAACCGCCCAGCGACCCGTGAAGGAAATCAAGCATGGCAACAGGTACTGTCAAGTGGTTTAACTCCGAAAAGGGCTTTGGTTTCATTGCCCCTGACGACGGAAGCGCTGACGTGTTCGCACACTATTCGGCAATCGCATCCAGCGGTTACAAGTCCCTGGACGAGAACCAAAAGGTTCAGTTCGACATCACCCAGGGCCCCAAGGGCCCCCAGGCTGAGAACATTCAGCCGCTCTAGCAGTCCCCAAGAGACTGGTCAGCCGTTGCGGCCGGCCAGTCTCTTGCTGTGTCCGGGGCGAGAGTAAACATGTGCCACGATGACGTTAATCCCGTCGGTAGCCGCCGCACAGCCTTTGGACCCGTTGCGACAGATCAGGCGACACTAGGCTGATTCCCGTGGATCGTCATTCAGTGCCTCATCCTCGAACTGCTGAAAGGTCCGGCCCGTCGCGGTCTTCCAGGAAAATCCTTCCGTTGATACTGCCGCCTAAAACCACCGCGCCAGCGGTGCTAGGACTGCTGAACAGCTGGTCCTCAACGAAGACGTAATCATCACCGCGAATATCGACCACGCCCTGCTCAACTAGGTCAAGGCGCCTGCGCAGGAGTGAGGCCGGCAGCGAGGGGCGAGCCCCATAAGAAACATGGTTGCAGTAATCCCCCCGTCATCGGGCATTTCACCGTGCGGGTCTTACGTACATGGCCCAGGCCAGCAACCGTGCGGAACATGTCAGCAGGCTCCCGCGGCACAGTGATCGACCGGCTTAAGAACACCATTTGGCGGCGGTTTGACTGGACACAACGTCGCCTGATGACGGAAACCGTAGGCGACGGAGAGCGAGCCGAGCTTATGAAGCCCATCGATAGGATTGACCCATGACGCCCAACCCGTGGATGAGCCGCGATTCGCCTGCCCATGTAGTTGAGCGTTTCTTCGCAAAGCATGGGCGGGCGAACCTGGTGCTTCCTGACGGTTGGTATGGGCGGCCTTTCGATTCCCTCTTTTCCCTCACTCTCGCCGCGGATCTTCAACATGGGCTCAAGATCGAGCTTGAAGGGGGACGAGAACTGGTTTGTGAAGGCGACGTCAGCGTTGCAAAGACCAAGTTTGATAAGTACCCGGCTTTGAGAATTGAGGGCTTTCAGGCCGCTTCATGGGACCCCTGCGATGGCATCGGAAATAGACAAACCTACAGAGGGTCAACTCCAGTCTTCTTGGTTTCCTAGTAGGCAGGCAGAGTATGAAAGCCGGCAGGGCCAACTTCAAGCCGGATGTTCGCTAGAGGATCGGCTTGCGGGCACTGGCATGATGGCCCCAGCGGGCACGCTGAAATCCAAGACGATGCAGAGGCGTTGATGTCTAACGGAGTTCACGGTGGGCTTGTTCGATTCGTGTTACGGTACCTGTATGCACATGCAGTTACCTACGCCAAGCGCCGCTGTTGGGTGCGGCCTCAGCAGCGCTTGGTCAAAAACCGCCGCGTTCGCTTCCGCCATGGATGCGAGCCTGGACAAATGGCTCGCAGACACCTACCGCATCGGACTCACGGATTTCCGCGCCCTGGCCCTTGTGGACCATGCATCCGACAAGGAGTTGCGGGTCAATGAGCTTGCGCAGCTGGTCGGCCTGAGTCAGAGTTCGGCAACACGCCTGGTGAGCCGGCTGGAGGCCAAAGGGTTCGTCCGTCGGGATCTCTGTCAGGACGACGGCCGCGGCGTCTACGCGGTCATCACCGGTCAGGGCGAGAAGCTGCTGGATGAGGTGCGAGGGCCCTACGAGGCCCGCATCCACGAGCTCTTGGCCCGGGCATCTACACACTTCCCGGAAGTGGATATCTTCCAGCTCGCCTCAGCCCTCCGCCAGATCGACTCCGCGATCACACCCTGAACAAAGCGGGATTGACTCCAGTCAGTGAGCACACCCTTCCATGGCTATATATGTGCATGTACATGCAATGACAAGTGCTAAAGGAACTCAAGATGAGCATCAAGGTGGAGGTCTTTGTTGACTATGTCTGCCCGTTCTGTTTCCTGATCGAAGGTGCGATCAGGGAACTCAAACGCGACCGAGACGTGGAAGTGTCCATCCGCCCATTCGAGCTTCGCCCCGAACCGGTGCCCACGCTCCGCCCGGAAGACGAGTACCTGCCGCGCATTTGGAACGACTCTGTCTATCCCATGGCCCGGCGCGTCGGGATCGACGTGACGCTCCCTTCGATCTCGCCGCAACCGCGAACCGAGAAGGCGTTCATGGTGCTGCAACTGGCCGAGGAACGGGGCAAGGCCGAGGAGTACTCCGAGGCGATGTTCGAAGCGTTCTTCCAGGACGATCGCGACATCGGCGAGGACGACGTCATCATCGACGTGGCGGCCGGGATCGGCTTGGACCGAACAGAGGTGGCAGAGGCCCTGACCGGTCAGGAACGCCGCGCCAGGCAAAAAACTTATCAGGACCACGCGGTCAACACGGTCGGGATCCAGGCGGTTCCGGGCATCGTGATCGCGGGGCAGCTCGTGCGTGGCGTGCCCAGTGCTTCCCGGATGAAAAAGGTCGTTGACCAGATCACCGGGCAGCTTCCTCAGCCCGGGGGCCAGCCATGACCCTGACCGCTGCCCATTTGCGGCCCGTCATGGAGCGCGCCGTCGAAGCGTGTATCGCCCACGTCGAAGGCGGTGGCCTGCCGTTCGTCGGTGTCGTCGTCACCGAGGCAGGAGTGATCTCTGAGTTCGGCGTGAACCGGGTGCAGGAGACCGGAGACCCCAGCGCCCACGCCGAGATCGTCGCGATGCGACACGCGCTGGACTCCCATGGCCGTACGATTCTGGCCGGGGCCGCACTGCTGGCCACCGGTGAGCCGTGCGGACTGTGCTACCGCTTCGCGATCGACCACGGCATTGAGGCGATCCACGTCGCCGTCGATCGCGATGCGGTCGCGCACTTCGGAATCGATTACCGCAGAAGCTACCAGGCCCTGGGAATCGATGAGGAACAGCGCGCCATGTTGTTGCACCACCTCCCCGTTGACCGGGGGCTCGAGCCCTTCACGCGCTATCGACCGACCAACACACCCACCGGGCACAAACACACAAGCCCTCACACCCATTGGACAGGAACATCATCATGAGCTGGCTCTACCTAGGCATCGCCGTCATTTTCGAGGTCGCTGTCGGCATCTTCGCCGGCAAGGCGCAAGGCTTCACCAAGCTGTGGTGGACCATCAGCACCCTCGTCAGCGGCGCGATCGCCACGTTCTTCCTCAGTCTCGCCCTGCTGACCTTTGACGTCGGCGTCGGCTACGCCATCTGGACCAGCGTTGCCGGTGTCGGGATTGTCATCGTCGGCGCACTCTTCCTCTCCCAGCGACTGACGTGGAAAAAGCTCCTCGGAATCGCCGCCATCATCGTCGGCGTCGTCGGGCTCAACCTCAGCGCAGTCGCATGACCCCCCCTACCCCTCACCTCGAAAGGACACCTGTCATGACCAACACTTTGAACACGACGCCACCGGACACCACCAAAAAGAATGCCGGCCCTTGGCTGGCCCTGCTACTCGCCGGCGTCTTCGAGATCGGCTACGCACTCAGCGTGAACGGCAGCGAGGGATTCACCGTTCTCGCCTGGTCGATCTCCGCCTTCGTATTCTTCCTGCTAACACTGTTCTTCCTCAGCCTTGCCTTGAAGAAAATCGACGTCGGTATCGGCTACGCCGTCTGGGCCGGAATCGGCGCCGTCGGCGCGGCCCTGCTCGGACCAGTCTTCTTTGACGAGACCCTGACGCCGCTCAAGACTTTCTGGCTCGCCGTGATCATCGGCGGCGTCATCTGGCTCAAACTCGCAGACAGCCCGAAGATCGAGCGCACCCTTCCCCAAGCAGCACCGCAAGCCCACCAGTGACTACAGCGGCCGTCGACTCCGCCCGCGGTGGTGTTCTCACCGCAGGCGGAGCCTCCCGCCGCCAAGACGCGTCGCCGATCTACATGGAATCCGTCGACGCGGGTGAGCAACCGTCTTTTGGAACCTGGCACGAGAGGTCCTGGCTGCCGCCCTGGCAGAACGGTCAATATTGCTCCTGCTATTGCCCTTGGGCGGCAGCAACCGCAATGGTCAGCGGTTTCCGCGGAGGGCGCCCGAGAAGCCGAGTGATGTCTTCGGTGGTTTCGTCAAGGAAGCCGTGGGCGACAGCGGCGTGTATGGATAGCAGCATGGCCGGTTGGAACGGCAGCAGCCCTGCGGTGTTCAGAGCGCTACGGAGGTCCGCGAGTGTGCCTGGCTTGTAGGTTGCCCCCAATTCGTCGGCGACATCCAACGCGGAGATCGCCTCCGTGCCGACGAGGTTGTACGTTCGTCCGGCGTGTGGCTGTGGAGACTGTGCGACGACTGATGCCGCCTCAGCCAGGTCCTGGCGGGCGATCGCCGCAACACTGCCGGGGCCGAACGGCGCCGTGATTGTGCCGGCTTCAGGTGTGAGGAGTTGTCCGATCAGTTCCGCATAGAGGCCGTTCCGTAGGATCGTCCAGGGAACGGCGCCCTGCTGCAGGCGTCGTTCGGTCCAGCGGTGGGCCAGGGCAAATCCCAGGTGGTCGCCGCCGTCGGCCACGCTCGTGTAGATGATGTGCTGAACGTTGCTGCGTTCGGCGGCGGTGATGACGCTTTCGTGCCGGGCAATCACGACGTCGTCCTCGGCCGTGCCGGCGGAGACAATGACAAGGGTGCCGACACCACCAAAGTCGAGGGTTGCAGGGTCGTCGAAGTTGAGCAGGCGCTGGCGCGGGTCGTCGCCCGGCGTGCGGGTACCGCCTACCACATCGACTCCGGCTTCTTTGAGATGGTGGAGGATTGCCTGGGCGAGCTGGCCCGAGGCCCCGGTAACGAGAATCATAGACTGGCTTCTTCCGCTAGTTCTTTTCAGTAACTAGACCCATCTTCGGTAACGTTTGGGCACGGCCACAAGGAGGCACTTTCATGTTAGGCAGTCACACCGGAGTAACCGCTGCGCTGGAACCGTGCGGCAGCACCGACCACCCGGACTGCGGCATCCGCGACGTCCTCGACCGGATCGGGGACAAATGGTCAGTCCTGGTCATCGTCGAACTGGCCTCCGGGGTGCGGCGTTTCCGGGAGCTGCAGCGAGCCATCGACGGGATTTCCCAGCGGATGTTGACGCTGACCGTTAGGCGCCTTGAACGTGACGGTTTGCTCACCCGGACCGTTTACCCCACGGTCCCAGCGCAAGTCAACTACGAACTCACGGCCCGCGGCAGCGGCCTCACTCATTTGGTTAAGCAGCTCGCGGACTGGTCGCTGGAGCACAAGGATGCCATTGGACGATCGCGGGACCTCTACGACGAGGAGAACCCGGACAACGCGATCCGGTAGCTATTGAATGGAATGACCGCTCGGTTGGTCTTACGCGCGTTCGGTGAGGGATCCTCACCGGGCGCCCGAGTCCGCAGGGCTTCAAGCCGAGATGTTTCGGTGAAGGTTCCGCCTGCGTGCGGTCTCTGGCGGCGTAGTGGGCCCGGTAGCGCTCGTGGGCGGTGTGCGAGCCGAGAGGACTCGTTCAACGGTGACACCGTTTGCGCTCAGCGCAGCCCGCGCCGCATGAGTACGCGCGGGAATCGGTTGATCACCGAGTCCGTCACAGCGACCTTGGTGAACCCGCCACGCTCGAACAGCGCACGGGTACCCACGTAGGCCATGGTGAGGTCGACCTTCTCGCCGTGGTTGTCGACCGGATAGCCCTCGATCGCTGGTGCGCCGCGATCGAGGGCGAACTGCACGGCACCCGCCAGCAGGTGGTGCGATATGCCTTGACCACGGTGCCCCGGTCGCACCCTGATGCACCAGACCGACCACACATCCAGGTCGTCCACCTGCGGGATCTTGCGGTTTCGGGCGAAGCTGGTATCGGCGCGCGGATGCACGCCGGCCCACCCCACCACCACGTCGCCGTCGTACGCGAGCACCCCCGGTGGAGGATCCTGTCCGACCAGCTCCTTCACGAGAGCTCCGCGCTCGGGACCGCGCAGCGCGAGGTTCTGCTTCGACGGGATGCGATAACTCAGACACCAGCACACCGTCGCATCGGGCCGCTTCGGTCCCACCATCGCCCTCACGTCCTCGAACGCCGTTGCGGGACGGACTTCGATCACCATGTCGCCACCCTGCCACCGGTGCACAGCATAGGCAATAGCGTTGCCTGCGTCGGCGCAGCCTGGAGGCGACCTATCCGACCGACCACGCGACAGAGCGGTGTCCGGATGACGTCCGGCTTCCGGGCAATTGACCATTTGCATTAGTCGGGGTTGATGCGAGCGGGGCCACCTGCGTCTTTGGAGACAATTGAGGTGGCTCGTGCCCTTGACATCGCGTTCACCACCAGCCCAAGATGGCCTCGTCCACCGGCATGCAGCAGCGACAGACCACGTGGCCAAGGTATTGAACTGCAACGTCTGGGTCGGTCGGAAGAACCTTTTGACAGACCAGCGAAGGATTTGAGATGCCGAATAAAGTCGACTATTTCGAGATAGGTTCACCCGATCCGGAGGCATCAAAGGCCTTCTACTCGGGACTGTTCGGCTGGG
Source organism: Arthrobacter sp. UYCu712 (assembly GCF_040547005.1). Classification (NCBI taxonomy): domain Bacteria; kingdom Bacillati; phylum Actinomycetota; class Actinomycetes; order Micrococcales; family Micrococcaceae; genus Arthrobacter; species Arthrobacter sp. UYCu712. The sequence continues at coordinate 8,928 of NZ_JBEPOZ010000039.1, read as the reverse complement.
AAGTGGGTGCACCGACCTTCCCTGCCCAATACAGCATGGTCAACGCCGACGAAGGTGGTCTCTGGGATACCTCGGGGATGGGCGGCGCGACGTGGGCAATCTTCTACGTTCACGTCGATGACGTAGCCGCGGCGATCCACAGAGCGACAGAGCTCGGCGCAACCGTTGCCCTGCCACTCGTTGACAATGGCAGCATCGAGTTCGCACACCTCCTTGATCCACTCGGCAACCGATTCGCGATCTGGCGGCCGAAGGCGGCGTAGGGCCGTCAACTCTGGATGGGCACGTGGCTCCCGATGGGGCGAACAGGCATCCAATCGCGTGTCGACGTGCCTATGTCCGTATCGAGAGGAGGGGTGTTATGTCTTATGAGCCCGTCTTGGGCCAAATAAACCTGGTGGTGCGGGACATGGACGCCACCGTCGCCTTCTACCGTCGCCTTGGCCTGAGAATAGATGCCGGGCCGGGAGTCCCGCATGTCTCCACCCGACTACCCAACGGCATGCATATCGAATGGGACAGCGTCGAGTTCGTGCCCCAATGGGACTCAGGTTGGAACGGGACCACCGGGGGCACTGCGGTGCTCGCGTTCTCCGTACCGACGCGCGAGGCCGTCGACCAGATCTATGCGGAGTTGACCAGCGCAGGATACGAAGGCCATCAACAGCCCTACGACGCCTTCTGGGGTGCCCGTTACGCGATCGTCGATGATCCCGACGGCAACAGCATAGGGATCATGAGTCCGGAAGATCCAGAACAGAAGGTCTGGCCACCCACCCAACCGCCACAAGGGTCCTGACCTCCCGGCCCACGCACGTCGCGTGACGGGGCGGGTGCCCGGTGAAGCTTCCCCGGTGACACACTTCGCGCGCCGTGACCAGATGGCCGCTTTCGGGTTCGCACCGCGTCGCTCATCGTCCGGCTTGCGCGGCGCTACGGTGATGATTCATGTCTTTTCCGCGCGGTTCGGCCTGCGGTCCGGTCTGGGGGCTTATTTGGCGGTGTAGCTGGCGTGAATGTTGCGGTAGATGCGCGGGGCTCGGTCTCGGATTGCGCGGGTGCTGTCGCCATCGACCCGATCCACGGCGTCCCCGGCAGGTAGCTCGGCATTTTCAATCTTGGCCGAAAAGAGCGCGGTCGGGGCGCCGGCCAGGTTCGCGATTTCTACATCCACGGCAAGTTCGGCGACTACCCCTTGAGGATCGTGTCCAGTGCATTGAATGCGTTCTGCCAGCCAACTGTCGTGCCTACGTATTCCGCGGAGGTCAGGTGGCCGCCGGTCTGGCTGAACACCATCTCGGTGCCACCGTCAACTGCGTTGAAGGTCACAGTGAGTAGCTCGCGTTCATCTCCATGCGGCTCGTTGGTCATGGTCAACACGAGCCTGTTTGGTCGGTCGACCTCGATGTATTCGCCGCGCATGTGAAACTCGCCGTGCATGAGGAGGCTGGGTTGATCTTGGCTAAGGATCATCGTGGCCTTCCAAGCGCCGCCTGGGCGGACGTCCAACGACAGGCGGCTTAGCGGGATCTCGACGTCGCTGCCACCCCACCATGCAGCGAAAGACTCGGGGGTCACCCAGGCATCGAATACGGCCTCGGGTGGGACTGCAAACGTGCGGGTGACGGCGGAGCCTGTTGGTTCGGTCATCGCTTCTTTCCCCCGACACCCGGCATGGACGTGATTTGCTCCATCCATGCCGCGATCTGGCGTTCGTCGAGGTCGTCAATGGATTGCAGCTCCACACCTCGCGTCGCCTTGCCCATGCCCACCGGGGTCACCGGCGGTACCGGCTTGAGTTCGGCGCCATTGATAAACATGAGCTTGACGTGGCTGGCGAAGCCGCCGCAGCTGAAACACCATCCGTCACCGACGCCGTAGTAGGACATGCCCCACTTCACGGAACGCTGGAGGTCAGGCAGTGTTTTGGCTGCCAGCGCGTCGACCGCTTCCGCGATGCCGCGCTGCGGCTGCGGCAGGCTGGCGATGTATGCGAATACAGGTTTGTCACCGACTGCCGCTTTCGCGGGGCTCGCCCTACCAGTCATGGCTTCCGGCAGTGCCACGGTGGCGCTTGTTGATTCAGTCATCAGTCGTGCCCTTCATTTCCCTTGTGAGGTGTTGTTCTAAAGCATCAAAACTTTTCTCCCAGAACTGGCGGTAGTCATCGATCCAGTCGGCCGCCGGCGCGAGAGCAATGGCCGTCAATCTCGCCGGGCGCCATTGGGCTTCGCGACCTCGAGAAATCAGGCCCGCCTTCTCGAGGACGTGAAGGTGTTTCGAGATGGCGGGCAAGCTCATGGCGAACGGTGCCGCAATGTCCTTCACGGTTGCCTCTCCGTTCGTGAGCTTCGCAAGGATCGCACGCCGAGTCGGATCAGCAAGAGCTGAAAAGGTTCGGCTGAGTTGATCGGCTTCCATGAACCTATAATAAACCAATGGGTTATTTAATCAATTGGCTAAATGACTTGATTTTGTTCAAAGTCCAGAAGCTCATGCCACTTCAACCAATGGTTTCAACTCAAACCGCAGCATTTAAGTTACTGGGCATTTTGTCGCGTTGGTGGATCGGCTAACGGGCGGTCGGGGATGGCATTTATCGCTGCGAAAACGCCGCCATTTCTCTGTGCGATTAACACAGCAATTACGCGGGCTGTGGAGGATTCCGACAGCACGGTGATCGACCCGATTGCGGTCACGTTGCCTCTGCCCACGAAATGCCTCCGAATCGTCCGCAGCGGGTTCGGCGTGTGGACGAAGGTTTTCCCGGCGGGGGTGGCGAGGATTCGCGAGTCGAGGTCCATTCTGGCAGGCTCGCCTGGTGGCTGAGACGATAGCGGTTGATGTGGTGCGAGTCTTTACCGACGCGCAGGGCGGTCACGGTAATGAACTGGGAATCATCCCAAGTTCAGTGGTCAGTCAGGGACGCGAGCAGACGATCGCAGCGCTACTCGGGTTCAGCGAGACCGTCTTCGTGGATGGTATCGGGCAGGGTCCCGCAGAGAATCGAGTTGCGCACATCCGCATCTTTACTCCAGTCACCGAGCTGCCGTTCGCTGGGCACCCGAGTGTGGGAACAGCGTGGTGGCTTGCCCGCAGAGGAACCCCGGCCACTGTGCTGCGCGAGAAGGCCGGCGACGTGACTGTCAACAACCTCCCGGACGCGACGTGGATCACCGCTCACGCTGCCTGGGCACCAGAATATGACTGGATCCCGGCAGCGGCTGCGGCAGAGGTCAACGCGCTCGACGCGAGCTCATTCACCGGCGCGCGCCATTATGCTTACGCGTGGGTTGATCAGGCCGCTGGTCATTTACGCTCCCGAATGTTCTCGCCTGCCATGGGCATCGCCGAAGACGAGGCGACCGGAGCGGCTGCCATTCGGGTTACTGCGAGACTTGCCCGTGATCTGCGAATAACGCAGGGCACAGGCAGCGAACTGCTGACCGCTCTGATCGAAGATGACCGTGTCCGGCTCGGTGGGCGAACGGTCTTCGACCGCACCATGATGGTCACGCTCTGAGGGACATAGTCCAAAGCTACCGTCGAGGAGCGGCACGGTGCACGATCCTTTACCGGACGTCCAAGAACGCAGTGAGTGCTTCTTTCCACTGTCCGGACGCGTCAAGATGGGCGTCGTGCGACCCGTCGGCAAGGTCGACACGCGTCACGTCGCTTCCCCGCTCCACAAATTGCGCCTTCTGTTCCTCGGTGAACATCCCGCCGCCGGCGTAGACGACCAGGGTGGGTGCCTGGACGCGGGACCATTCCTGCCAGCGCGGTTCTGCGAGGGGTGTAATCGCTGCGATCATCACCTCCGGGTCAAAGCGGGGATGCAGTCCGTCTGCCCGGTACTCCATATCCTCAACCCAGGCACGCTGCAGAGGCCCGTCCCCCAGGAACTTTGCCGCCGCGGCACGGTCAGCGAATGGCACGGGCCAGGAACGAAAGTACTCGCTGAGAGCTGCATGCTCTTGGTCGCTACCGCTCCTTTCACCGCATTCGAGGAGCACAAGGGTCCAGACGAGGTCGGGGTGTGCCGCCGCGGCGATCATTGCGGTGTGAGCGCCCATCGAGTGCCCGACCAAATGGACCGGGCTGGATGCTTCGCGATCGATAACTGCGACAACGTCACGAACAAATGCCTCGCGCGAGGTGTCCAAGGGTAGCCGCGTGCTCAGGCCGTGACCCCGCTGGTCGACCAGCACGACCTTTCGACCGGATAGGGCATGGGCCGAAGGTAGGAATTCCCGTCCACTTCCGGCAAGGCCGTGGAGGATCACGACGGCAGGCTCGCTCCCGTCAATGACGACGTAGCTAATCTCGATACCATCGTCAGCACTCACAACTCGCATTGTTTGCTCCACTCAGCGATCCTACGCAACGACTTAGCTCCCCCCGTGAGCCGGTGGCCCAACGGGCGCCATAGTGCCCGATAACGGAATCCTCCAGCGGACGCCGACGCCTGCAGTTCCTGCTGCGCTCTGGGTCGCCGACCCTAACCCGCGCGCACAAGCCTTCTACCGAAAGAATGGCTTTGTCACCGACGGCTCGGTGAAGGTCGAAGACGACGTGCGGGAGGTCCGAATGGTCCGCGTGCCTCTTTGCCGACCGGCCTTTACCACGCTGTAGACTCCCCGCATGGATGGTAGCGGGACTGCGGTCAACTGGGAGTCAGCACGCGCGAGCAACCGTGACAACTGGGAAGACAGAGTCCCGTTGCACGAAAAGGCGTACGGGGTCAGTGGCTTGGACGATACCAATCACTTAACCAGCGTCATCCGGACAGACCTGGCCGCACTCGCGCCATTCCTCCCCGAGGGCACGGTCTCCGGCCTTGATGTGTGCCATCTCCAGTGCCACATCGGCACCGATACGCTCTCACTGGTCAGGGCAGGGGCCCGAGTCACCGGCGTGGACTTCTCCCCGGCCGCCTTGTCATCTGCAGCCAATCTGGCGCAGCGTCTCGGGATAGAGGCAACGTGGGTAGAGACCGACGTTCTCGATGCCCGTGCGGCCGTCAGTGGTGACTTCGACCTCGTATACACCAGCATCGGTACCATCAATTGGCTGCCAGACCTGGACCGCTGGGCGATACAGGTAGCAGGGCTTCTGCGGGCTGGGGGGACGTTTTTCATCCGCGACGGGCACCCTGCTCTCTACGCCCTTGATGAGCATGCCGACGGACTGCAGCTTCGGTATCCGTATTTTGGTAACGGCGAGGCGCAGGTATGGGACAACGAGTCCACGTACGCGGGAGAAGGCAAGGTCGCTCGTTCCCGGACGTATCAGTGGGCGCATCCCTTGTCCAAGATCATCAACTCCCTGATCGCTGCGGGGCTGCAGATTCTTCGTGTTAATGAGGGTAGGACGATCCCTTGGAAGTTCGCGCCCCGCATGGTGGAAGTGGAGGAGGGCTTCGCGTGGCCAGAATCCGAGCGTGACCTTGTGCCGTGTACCTACACAATCATCGCTCGCAAAACAGGCGAGTAGACGAACTATTTTACGTGAGCTTCCTGCTGTGTCGGCGTCCGGTGAAGGATCCTTTACCGGGCGTCTGCCCAGTGCTCCCGACCAGGCGCTGGGGAAAGTACAGGACGACCCCGGGTCGGTCACCATCGCTCTCAGCAAGCCGTCCAGAATGACCGCGGAGTGAAGTGGTCCCCGATGCCGGGTGAACGATCGGGACTAGGTGATGGGGACCGTCCGTGTCTTGCGGAGCTGGGCGATGCCGATGACAGTGAGTGCGGCTGTTCCCAGCAGGACCAGGATCAACAGCCCCAGCAGCGGGAGCTCGTGGATGGCGAGCTGCGGAATGCGGCGTGAAGGCACTGCCAAAACGCCCACAAAGGCGCCGATCAGACCGAAGTAGCTACCGGTCATGAAACTGCGGTGGGCCCTGATGTTTTTCTTCCAGATGGCCCACAGTCCTGCTGTCAGTGTGCAGAACGTCAGCACTGAGAGTGCGTGGAGCCAGTTGAACCCGCCGTCGATGGTTCTGATTCCGAACGAGGTCAGCACCACCACATACATAGAAACAGCCCAGATTCGGCCCACGGCCCGATGGACGCTGCCGCCTTTGGTCCGGCGCAGCAGGTTCACTGCTCCGAAAATCAGAGAGTAGCTGGCGGCGATTGCGTGAAGTGAGATCAGAACGGTCCAGGAGGAGGGCATAGTCCGGAGCCTAGCGGAACGTGCCGCAGAAGGATCGGCGAAATCAGGCCGCCGTTGCAACGAACGCCTGAATTCGCCGATCCTGCAACGGACACCTTCTACTTGGATGCTGTATCCGGGGTGATCGAGCGTGTTGAGGGGACCACAAACCGCGGTTGTTGGGGAGCGGTGCCGTGAGGGATTCCAGTGTGGACGGCAATTTTCTCGCGTCAGATCGTCAGCAGTCATGAATCTTGGCGCCATCATTCCGAAGGTGTTGCCGGCGAATTCCGGAATGTGGTCGAGGTTTCGCGGGTTCTTAGGCGGTGGTGTTTGATTTGATTCTGGGTTCTAAATCCGTTGACTCCTGTGTGATGGTGAAGTGTTTGCTGCTGGGCGCGAGTGCTGCGAAGCATGGGGCGGCGAGGCAGATCCCTGCGCAGATCCACAGGACTGGGGAGGAGCCAAAGGCTGCGCTTGCTGGGCCTAGTATGACCAGGCCGGTGGGTGCGAGTCCGTAGGAGACTAGAAAGTCGATGGACGATACTCGGGCCAGGAGGTGTGGGGGTACTTCGCGCTGGGTTGCGGTGAACCAGGGAACGTTAAACATTTGGACGCCGAATCCGGCTATCGCGTAGGCAGCGAAGATGCCCCATTCAGGTGCGGGCAGGGCCAGCACGGCGGGGACTCCTGCGTACAGGGCCATTCCGAGTAAGGCGAAGTGGCCTTGTCTGCGGGGGCGCCAGCGCATCATTGCGGCTGCGCCGCCTAGAGAACCGAGCGTGTAGAAGGTGAGGGCCGTTGCCAGGACAACGCTGCCGCCAAATTCTTCTTCACTGATGACGGGGAGCAGTATTTGGGTTGCGGCGTATCCTGTGGCCAGTTGGGCTGCCAGGGCGCATAGTCCGGCGATGAACCAGCGGTGTTTACGAGCTTCTTGAAGGCCTTCCGTAAAGCTGCTGACGAAATTCTTGACGGGATGCGCCGTTAGGATAGGTGCGCTTCGCCGTGGCGGGGCTTGTTCCTGGCGGCCGGCGGCGGTGAGCATGACGATGCCCCACAGTGCCGCGCTACCGCCCAACACCAGTGCGGGGCTGATCTGTGTGGACAGGATGGCGGCGGCACTCGGGGCAACGACCAAAACAACCCGGCTATTCAACGTGATGAAGGCGTTGGCCTCGTGCCGCTTCGCAACGTCAACGACGTCGGCGACCAACGCCTGGAAGACCGGCCGATAGGCACCGTGGCCGATCCCGACGAGGAACGCCAGCAGAGCCGGGATCAAAAACCACTCGTGCATGACGATGGGCAGAAACGCCGTCCCTGCCGCCGCGCACACCGACGCAGCAAGCACCACGAGCCGGCGCGAGACCACATCCGCAAGAACACCCGCAACCGGCGCCGCAACGAGAAAGCCCACGGTACGTGCGGCAAGGACCCCACCGAGAGTCGCAGGCGATAGCCCCTCATCAAGGACAGCAAGGGCAACGACCACCGGCAGCAACGCGGCTGCCAATCCTGCGCAAAGGTTCCCCAGCCACAGTTTCCAAAAGTCCACACTTCCAAACCACACGTAACCTCCTACATAGCAATGAACAGTTACAACTGTAGGTTATGTTTGAAACATGGACGTGACACTGCATCTTCAATCGGCGCTAGAGGGAGCTCTCTCCCTGGCGAACTCTTTTGGACCTGAGCTCGCGTTCGGCCGGTCACTCAAACCACAGACTGGTGAGACTGCTCGCACCATGACAGCGGAGGCGCTGCTGCTGGCCATCACGACCCCACCTGAGCTCACGGGAGCCGAGGTGGAGTTCATGGGATTGATGGGCGCCAGACTGTGGACCGTCCTAGCGGACGCGGCCAGCGGGAATGCAGGTTCTGCCGCTGCAGCGGTGAACCAAATGTTGCTAGAGCAAGACGTCCGACCGTACCTGATGGAACATGCCCACGGCCCGTGGCACCTTCACTTTTCGACCCCGGACGCATCGCCGGCAGAACAATGGACCGGTGATTTCGCGGTTGCCATTGCAATGCTCTTGGGCAGTGCCGACGCCGAGAACCTCAAATTATGTGGTGCGATCCGATGCGACCGACTATTCATCGACGTGACACGAAACCACTCTCGACGCTTCTGCTCGACATCATGCCAAACGCGTGCAAAGGTTGCCGCCCATCGACAAAGGAAACAAACCCAGGACGGACATTCACAGATACAGGCCTAATCACATCCTCGGGAATCCACATGAGGAATGGTGCATCAGAATCGCCGAGTGCAAAGTGAACCGTCCCGGGAATCATGCCGCCTGTTTGTTGGCGGCGTCGTCGGGTAACGGGCCGGTTTGTAGATCATAATATGTTTGCTCATATTCCTCTGGCGTCTGGTGATCCAGGGCGGAATGCAGGCGTTCGTTGTTGTACCAGTGGACCCACTCGAAGACGATCTCCATCACGTCGGTTTCGGTCTTCAAGGCCCCGCTGCGGAAGGGTGAATCCTTCGCGACGGCCTCGTTCTTGAAGAGCCCCATCACGGTCTCGGCGGCAGCATTGTCATAGGCGTCGCCCACGCTGCCGATGGAGGGCTGGAGTCCTTCCAGGGCCAGTGTGTCGGTGTAGCGGATGGAGGTGTACTGAGAGCCGGCATCGGAGTGGTGGATCAGTCCCGCCGGTGCCGGGACGTCCGGTGTGTTGGCGCCGCCACAGGGCCATTCTCAGGCAGTGTTCGACGAATGCGGTGTCCTTGACGGTTGAGGTTTCCCAGCCGACGATCGCCCG
>NZ_JBEPOZ010000038.1:0-20598 GCF_040547005.1 Arthrobacter sp. UYCu712 | reverse complement strand
GAGTAGGTCACCGCCGGAACATCATTAAAACGGTCGAGAGCCTCCAGACACACGTCTGGAGGCTCTCCCGCATTTAACCCCCCAAACCACAAAACCCGTAAACCGGCCGGAACATAACCTGCGCCGGCCGCGTTGTACCATCGTCGTTGCACGCGCGGCCGCCGCATCAATCAAGCCGCATCAATCAAGGGGACACTTCATGACCGCACGGACCATTGTCATCACCGGGGCCAGCGACGGCATCGGCGCGTCCGCTGCACGGACCCTGAGCCAGCAAGGGGAGCGGGTGGTCGTCGTCGGGCGTTCCGCCGGGAAGACCGAACGCATCGCGAAGAAGATCGGCGCGGACTACTTCGTCGCCGACTTCGCGGAACTGGCCCAGGTGCGCGAGCTCGCCGCACAGCTGAAAGAGAAGTACCCGCGGATCGACGTCCTGGCCAACAACGCCGGCGGGATCATGGGCGCACGGGAGCTCACTGTGGACGGCCACGAAAAGACGTTCCAGATCAACCACCTGGCACCATTCCTGCTCACCACCGAGCTGATGGACGTGCTCACGGAAAGCAACGCCAGCGTCATCAACACCGCCAGCGCCGCTAACAACTTCGGTAAGCTGAACCTGCACGACCTCGACTCGGCGCAGAACTACTCCACCAACCGTGCCTACGGCACCGGCAAGCTCGCGAACATCCTTTTCACCACGGAGCTGCACCACCGCTACGGCGCCGAGGGTATCTCGACGGCGGCCTTCCACCCCGGCGTCGTCGCCACCAACTTCGCGGCGGAATCCACCAGCCCGATGCGGCACGCGTACAAGACCTTCCTCAACCGTTTCCTGCTGAGCCCGGAACAGGGCGCAGACACGCTTGTGTGGCTCGCTACCGCGACGCCTGGGCAGGACTGGATCTCAGGGGCCTACTACGCCAAGAGGGCCCTCGCCAAGGCCAACAAGCAGGCGTACGACGCAGAGCTGGCGCGGGAGCTGTGGGACCGCAGCGAAGCCATGGTGGCGCAGGACCTCGACAAGCTCGACTCCCCGGCGTAACCGCCGAGTAGCCGCCTGACTCAGCGCGCGGCGCCGAGTAGCCGCCTGACTCAGTGCGCGGCGTCGACCCGGTCGATTGCCGTGAGTGCGCTTTCCATGGTCCCGGCCAGTTCGCTGGCCGGGGCCGGCTTCGCGAACAGGTAGCCCTGCAGCGAGTCGCAGCCGCGGTCCATCAGGTACGTGGCCTGCGCTGGTGTCTCGATACCCTCCGCTGTGACTTTCAGGCCCAGGGCATGCGCGGCCGTGACCATGGTGTGGAAGAACGGCAACTGCTCCTGGCCGGTCTTGATCATCGCCACGAAGGAACGGTCTATCTTGACGTTGTCCAGCGGCAGCTCCTTGAGCCGGCCGAGGGACGAATAGCCGGTGCCGAAGTCGTCCATGGCAATCTTCACGCCGGCCTCCCGCAGCTGGTGCAACTGCCGGAGTACGTCCGTCCCGGCGTCAAAGAACACACTCTCGGTGAGCTCCAGCGTCAGCTGCCGCGGGTCCACGCCGGTGGACGCCACAATCGCCAGCACCTCCGTGCCGAAATCGCGATTCTGGAACTGCAGGCCCGAGACGTTCACCGCGACGCTGTACGCGGCGTCCCCTGCCAGCCAGGGCCGGATCTCCGCGCACGCGCGCCGCAGGACCTCGTCGCCGATCTCCCGGATCAGTCCGCTCTGCTCCGCCACCGGGAGGAACTGGTTGGGCGGAATCAGCTTGCCGTGCCGTTCCCAGCGCGCGAAGGCCTCGAACTGCACCACGGCGCCGAGGCCGGGGGACACCACGGGCTGGTAGTGGACCGAGATCTGGCCCAGCTCCACGGCCCGCCGAAGCCCGGTTTCGCCGTCGGCCCGGTGCACGGCCGTGGTCAGCATCTCCGGCCGGAACCGCAGCCAGCTGTGCTGGCCGCCGTCCTTCGCCGCGGCCAGCGCCGCGTCGGCCTGCCGCAGCAGCTGCGCGCCGTCGTGCGTCTGGGGTGTCTTGGACGCCAGGCCCATGGTGACGCCGGGCCGCACCATGGAGCGGCCGACGCGCAGCGGCACCAGCAGCGACTCCGCGATCCGCGTGGCCACCGCGTCCGCGTTCAGGCACTCGGTCAGCAGCACAACGAATTCGTCGCCGCCGAGCCGGGCCACGGTGTCGTGCGGCCGGACGCAGTTGCGCAGCCGGCTGGCCACCTCCACCAGGAGCTCGTCAGCGGCGGAACGGCCCAGCATGTCGGTCATGCTCCTGAAATCGTCGAGGTTCAGCAGCAGCACATCCACGGGGTCCGGGCGGCGCAGGGCTGCGGCCAGGCGTTCGTTGAACAGGGTCCCGTTGGGCAGCGCGGTCAGCGGATCCCGCAGCACCCCGGCCTTGAGCTGGTCATCGTGCTCGACAAACGCCAGCGGAGCGGCCGCTCCAGCGGCAGCGCCAGGGCGGTGCCGGTGCGCCGCGGCCGCCGCCGCCGCGGCGCCCGCACCGGCGTCGTGCGTCTGGGTATTCCGCTGAACGGGAGGGTGCCGCTGCGCCGGGGCCTGGACGTGGGCGTGCCGGTGGCCGGCGCCGCGGACGGACAACGCGACCTCCGGCCCGGAGGCCAGGGCCTGCGTGCTGCCGTCAGTGCCCGGAGCCCGGGCAGGGAGCAACGAGCAGGTGATTTCGACGGCGACCTCGGTGCCGTCGGCGCGGCGGCCGGAGCCGGCGAACGGCTCCCGGGAGCGCCGGGAAGCAGTGCCCAGGCCGACAAGCACCCCGTGGAATGCCTCACGGGAGGACTCGGCCAGCAGAAGACTGGAATCAGCGCCGAGGAGCTGGGCACGGGTGTAGCCGAAGAGGTCCTCGGCCGCCGCATTCAGGAAGGAAATGGATCCGTCCGGAGCGAGCAGCAGGAGCGCGTCCGGGGAGTGTTCGAGTAAGACGTGTGCGAATCCAGATTCCAAGATGTTGCCTGCCCCCAAGCGTCAGATACGAGTTGCAGGCACCGGGCGGAGAACTCGGTGGGCTGCGCTTCCAGCATCATATGTGGTCCGGCCCACCGCCACGCCGTCGGTTCGAGGCGGAGTCCGATTGTGTCGCCTTGCCCTTAGACCGGGGAGGCGTAGGCCCTACCCGGCGAGAGGCACGCCTTCCAGGGCCGCGATTGCCGCCGCGGAGTTCCGCACCGCTGCCTGCCGCTCCGATTCCGGCACTGGACGGGAGAACAGGTAACCCTGCAGGGCGTCGCAACCTTGTTCCATCAGGTACCGTGCCTGGGCCGGGGTCTCGATGCCCTCGGCCGTGACCTTGAGCCCCAGGCTCCGGGCCATGTGGATCATCGAGGTGAGGATGGGGAGCTTCTCCACCCCGGTCTGCAGCATGGACACAAAGGACTTGTCGATCTTGACCACGTCCACCGGGAGTTCCTGCAGCCGGCCCAGCGAGGAGTAGCCGGTCCCGAAGTCGTCCAGCGCCACCCGGATCCCGGCTGCGCGCAGGCTGGCGAGCTGGGTGATGACGTGGGTGTCGGCGTCGAAGAACACGCTCTCGGTCACTTCCAGCACCAGCTGGTGCGGATCGACGCCGCTCCAGGCCGCGATGTCCAGGACCCGTTCCGCGAAGTCGCGGTGCTGCAGCTGGACGCCGGAGACATTTACGGCCAGGGTCCGGAAGGAATCCGCGGCCAGCCAGGGCTGCAGCTCGGTGCAGCTGCGCCGCAGCACCTCGGCGCCGATGTCCCGGATCAGGCCGCTGCGCTCCGCGGCCTGGATGAACTCGTCAGGCGCCATCATGTGCCCGCCCCAGTCCCAGCGGGCCAGGGCCTCGAACTGCACGACGTCGAGCCGGTCCGTGGAGATGACGGGCTGGTAGTGCACGGTGATCTGGCCCAGTTCCACGGCGCGCCGCAGCCCGGCGGTGAGCTGGGTGCGCTCCAGGAGCGCGGCGAGCATCGCTGGTTGAAAGTGCACGTAGCAGTTCTTGCCGGCCTCCTTGGCCGCGTACATCGCCAGGTCCGCCTGCCGGAGCAGCTCCGAGGACGTCATCCCCTCGCCGCTCCGCGAGGCCACGCCCAGGCTCAGGCCCGGCCGGATCAGCGTGCCCTCGATGGAGACCGGGGCGTTCAGGGCCGCCACCACCCGCTGCGCGACCGCATCGGAGTCGCGGCAGCCCACCAGGAGGATCACGAATTCGTCGCCGCCCAGCCGCGCCACGGTGCCGTGCGGGCCCACGCAGTTCTGCAGCCGCCGGGAAATCTCCACCAGCATCTCGTCGCCGGCCTGGTGGCCCAGGACGTCGTTGATTTCCTTGAAATCGTCCAGGTCCAGCAGCAGCACGTGCACCGGCTTGGGGGTCAGCAGCGCCGCGGCGGCCCGGTCGTTGAAGAGCATCCGGTTGGCCAGCCCGGTCAGCGGGTCCTGGAAGGCGAGCTCCTTGAGCTTGTCCGCTTGCTCGGCGAGTTCCTCCATGGCACGCCGGGCCTGGTCCTGGGCGCGCTGCCGGGAGGAGATGTCGCGGAAGTTCCAGATCCGGCCGACGATCGTGTCCGCGACCTTCTGCGGACGCGAGTAGAGCTCCACGGTCCGGCCGTCCTTGAAGTCCAGCACGTCGTGGCTCTGCATCAGCCGGTCCGCGTGGAGCGAGCTGACTTTGTCCAGGAAGTACTCGGGGTGGACCAGTTGTTCGGCGATGAACCTGACCAGGGTCATCGGGTCCTCGGCGGCCACGAGCTCCGGCGGCATGCCCATGAGCCTAAGGTACTGGTTGTTGATCCCGGTGATCTGCCCCTCGCTGGAGACCACCACGATCCCGTCGGCGGTGGTTTCCAGCGTGGCGTCGAGGAGCGAGACGGCCATCCGGCGGCCGGAATCGTTGTCCGTCCGGTGGCTCGCGTCGCGGACGGCCACCGCCATGGCGGTGCCGGCGTCGAACGTCACGAGCGAGCAGGTGACCTCCAAGGCGATTTCGGTGCCATCCCGACGGCGGCCTGCCGCCGCGAACGGCCGCTTGGTGGGGTTCCCGCGGCCCAGCCGGCCAAAGACGCGCAGGAATCCTCCGCGCTCGTCCTCGGTGAGCAGGATGACGTGCTGGACGCCGAGCAGTTCTTCGCGCGGATATCCGAACAGGGCCTCCGCGGCGGCGTTCACGTACGCGATGCTGCCGTCCGCGGTCAGCAGCAAGAAGGCATCTGGACCCTGCTCAAGCAAGGTCTCTTCGAACCCAGTTCCCACGGCGATCCCGGCCCCCATAGCGACGGTTGTTGACGAACTCATGTTGACTCAACTGTTGTTGACCGGCCCCGGTAGTGACGCAGGGCACAATACGTTTCCCTGATCATAGGGTGCCCGGGCGCTGTGTCCAGCACCTGGGCTCAGGTATTTTCCGGCGCCGGGCCCCGCCGGGGCCCGCTACCGGTTTCCCGACACCCGATCGCCGCGCAAGGACGCGAACGCCTCGACCGAACGGCTGATCGCCGAGGCCAGGTCCGGCCACGGTTCGGCGCCGGAGAAGAAGAACCCTTGCAGCGAATCGCACTCCAGCCTCATGAGGTATTCGGCCTGGGCCGCGGTCTCCACGCCCTCGGCAGTGACCCGCAGGCCCAGGCCGTGCGCCATGCTGACCATGGACGAGAGGATCGGCAGCTTCTCCCCGCCCGTATGGATCATCGCGACAAAGGACTGATCGATTTTCAGGGTGTCCACGGGCAGGTCCTGAAGCCTGCCGAGCGAGGAATAGCCGGTGCCGAAGTCATCCAGCGCCACGCGGGCGCCGGCCTTCCGGAGAGCCATTAGCTGCTGGATCACATGGCAGTCGTCGCCGAAGAAGACGCTTTCGGTGACTTCCAGGACCAGTTGGCGCATGTCCACGCCGCAGGACTGGGTGACGGCCAGGACCAGCTCGGCGAAGTCGCCGTGCTGCAGCTGCACCCCGGAAACGTTGACGGCGAGGGACCGCGAGGTGTCCTCCGCGAGCCAGGACTTCATTTCCGTGCAGCCCCTGAGCAGCACCTCGGTGCCGATCTCGACGATCAGGCCGCTGCGCTCCGCGACAGGAATGAACCGCTGCGGCGGGACGATTGCGCCGTCCCGGTCCCAGCGGGCCAGGGCCTCGACAGTGACCACGACGCCGAGCCCGGCCGAGACGATCGGCTGGTAGTGCACGGTGATCTGGCCACTGTCCACGGCCAGCCGCAGCCCGGCTTCCATCTCCGTGCGCTGCACGAGGCCGGTCATCATCTCCGGCCGGAACCGCAGGTACCTGTTCTTACCGGCCGTCTTGGCCGCGTACATCGCGACGTCGGCCCGCCGCAGCAGCTCGGAGGCGTCCAAGGCGTCCTCGTTGAGCGACGCCAGACCCAGGCTCAGGCTTGGCCGCAGCATGGTCCCGTCAGTCCACAGCGGCACCCGCAGGGATTCGACGATCCGCTCCGCGGCCGCCTCGGGATCGAGCGAGCCCTCCAGCAGCACCACAAATTCGTCGCCGCCCAGGCGTGCTACAACGTCGTCGGGACGGACGCAGGCGCGCAGCCGCCGCCCCACCTCGATCAGCATCTGGTCACCGGCGTGGTGGCCGAGGATGTCGTTGACTTCCTTGAAGTCGTCCAGGTCCAGCAGCAAGACGTCGACGGCGGTGCCGTCCGGCCCCTGCAGTGCGCCGGCGAGGCGGTCGTTGAAGAGCTGGCGGTTGGACAGCCCGGTCAGCGGGTCCTGGAAGGCGAGGGCCTTGAGCTGGGCGGCCTGCTCGGCGAGCTCGGCCATGGCCTGGGTGATCTGGTCCTGCGCGATCCGTGCCGGGGTGACGTCACGGAAGCTCCAGACCCGGCCGACGACCTCGTCCGCCACGAGCTGCGGCCGGGAATAGCGTTCAAACGTGCGGCCGTCGAGGAAGTCCAGGACGTCGTGGCTTTCCGCTGTGGGGTCGGCGTAGAGCGCGGTGACTTTTTCGATGAACTGGGCGGGATCCGCCAGCTGGCTCAGGACGAAACCGAGCACGGCGTCGTCGTCCTGGGTGGCCAGCAGTTCCCGGGGGATTCCCCACATGGAGACGAACTGGTTGTTGACACTGGCGATCTGCCCCTCACCGCTGACCACAAGGATGCCGTCCGCGGTGGATTCCAGCGTTGCCGTCAGCAGCGACATCGCCTCGCGCAGGCCCGCGTCGGCTGCCTGCCGGTGTGAGGTATCCCGGATCATCACGGCCAGGCAGACCTCCGCGTCGGAGGTGGCGTCGGTGCGTGCGTGCCCGTCCGGGATGACCAGCGAGCAGGACATTTCGCCCTGGAATTCGGAGCCGTCCCGCCGCAGGCCATAGGCCTCCACCGGCGGGAGCTCGGCGGCGTCGGCGTCGTTGCGCAGGGCGAGGAAGAGCCGCTGGAAGCCGTCGCGGAAGCCCTCCAGCAGCATCCGGTGGTCCTGGCCCAGGAGCTCCTCACGGGCGTATCCGAACATGCGTTCCGTGGCGGCGTTGACCATGGTGATGGTGCCGTCCTCGGCAACGACCAGGAGCGCATCCCGGCTTGCCTCAACAATGGCCTGTGGCGAGGGGACAGGCCGCGGTGCCGACGGATCCGATCGTGCTGCGGGTGCGCCGAAGCCGTCGGTGTCCGCGGGATCCGCGGCGTCGTGTGGGGCGTGGTGCGCGTCGTGCGCGTCCGGGCGCGATGACTCCGTCACGCAGCCACCGACACGTGTATGTGAGACCGATGTTCCATTTGCTGTCCTCCCCTTCAGGAAATCATAGGGGTGCAGCGCGGGTGCCCGGTGCAACGACGCAGGGGCGGATCCCGTCAGCGGTGGCCGCGGGGCGTGATCACGGGGCCGTGCCGCTGGTTGACAGGCTGGCCACGCCGCTGAGCACCCCGGCCGTCCCGCGTCCGAGGCGCCCGAGGCCATGCACCGTCCAGCCTTCCGCCTCCCACGCGGCTGCGTCCAGCACGTTGCGGGCGTCCAGCAGGGTCCGGCGGCGGACCAGGCCGCCCGCGGCTGCCGGTGAGAGCTCGATATATTCGGCCCATTCGGTCAGCAGCAGCACCAGTTCGGCGCCGTCGAGCGCTTTGGCCGTGGAGGATTCGAAGCGTAGCTGGGGGCAGAGCAGTGCGGCATTGCTGTTCGCGGCCGGATCCGTGGCAATGACGTGTGCACCGGCCGCCGCCAGCTGCTGGGCGACGTCGAGGGCAGGGGAGTCGCGGATGTCGTCCGTGTCCGGTTTGAAAGCCGCGCCCAGCACCGTGATCCGCCGGCCGCTGAGCCGGCCGCCGCAGAGTTCCCGGGCCAGCTCCACCGTCCGGGTGCGCTGGTCCCGGTTGATGGCGTCCACCGTTTCCATCCACCGGTCCACCGAATCGACGCCCAGCGCGGACGCCTGGACCCGGAGGGAGCGGATGTCCTTGGGCAGGCAGCCGCCGCCGAACCCGAGGCCGGCGTGCAGGTACCGGCCGCCGATGCGTGGATCCAGGCCCATGGCCGCGCCAAGTTGCGCCACGTCGGCGCCCGAGGCGTCGCAGAGTTCGGCCATGGCGTTGATGAAACTGAGCTTGGTGGCCAGGTACGCGTTCGACGCCGACTTGATCAGTTCCGCTGTGGCGAAGTTGCACACGAGCCGCGGAATCCCGGCCGCCAGCAGGGGTCCGTAGACGGCGTCCAGGGCCGCGGTCACGGCGGTGTTTTCCCCGGGGGCGTCCGGGACGCCGTAGACCAGGCGGTCCGGCACGAGGGAATCCTTGACCGCCGTTCCCTGGCGCAGGAATTCCGGGTTCCAGCCCAGGGGTACGTCCGGCCGGGCGGACAGCACACCGCTGAGCATGTCCACCGTGCCGACGGGAACGGTGGACTTGCCCACCACGGCGGCGCCGGGCTGCAGGTAGGGGATCAGGGCGCGGGTGGCGGCGACGAGGTAGCTGAGGTCGGCGCCGTCGGACGTCTTGGACTGGGGTGTGCCGACGCAGAGGAAGTGCAGTTCCGCGCCGGCCGCGTCGGCAAAGTCGGTGGAGAAGCCGAGCCGTCCGGTGGCGCGGCCGTCAGCGAGCAGCTCGTCCAGGCCCGGCTCGAAAAAGGGGGCAGCGCCCCGGCCGAGGTGCTCCACTTTGGCGGGATCGACGTCGATCCCCACCACGGTGTGCCCCATCGAGGCCAGGGTGGCGGCGTGCACGGCGCCGAGGTAGCCGCAACCGATCACGGAGATTTTCACAGGGTTGCTCCTTGCGGGGTGGGCGATTCAGGGCTCCGGCCGGCACGGTCACCGGCGGTTTCGGACATCACGGCTTGGTAGTGCTGGACCAGCTCAGCGCCCAGGGCGGACCACGTCCGGCCCTGGACGGAGGCGTGGGCTGCCGCGGCGAACGCGCGGCGCTTGGCGTCATCGCCGGTCAGGTCCGTCACCCGGGCACGCAGCCCGGCGAGGTCTCCGGGCTGGTAGAGCCAGCCGGTGCGGGAGTTCTCCACCAGGTCCAGCGGGCCGCCGCGGCCCGTGGCGACCACGGGCACGCCGGATGCCATGGCCTCCTGGATGGTCTGGCAGAAGGTTTCAAACTCGCCGGGGTGCACAAAGAGGTCGAAGGAGGCCACGGCGCGGGCCAGGTCCTCGCCGCCGAGGAAGCCGGTGAACACCGCCCCGGGCAGGGCCGCCTCGAGGGTTTGCCGCTGCGGCCCGTCGCCGACAATCACCAGCTGCGTGCCGGGGATCTCGGCCAGCACGGCGAGGTCTTCCACCTGCTTTTCGACGGCGAGCCGGCCGACGTAGCCGATGATGCGCTCGCCGTCCGGGGCCACGGAAGCCCGCCAGCCGGCGTCGCGCTTGTCCGGGTTGAACCGCACGGAGTCGACGCCGCGCCGCCACATGTCCACGCGCGGAATGCCGCGGCCGCGGAGCTGGTTGAGCGCGAAGGTCGAGGGGACCAGGGTGCGGGAGGCCAGCAGGTGGATGTCCTCCACCCGGCGCCAGGCCCAGTTCTCGAGGAACGGGACGCCGTAGCGCGCCGCGTAGCCGGGGACCTCGGTCTGGTAGATGGCCACGGTGGGGATGCCGAGCTTGTGCGCGGCCTGCGCCGCCCGCCAGCCGAGCACGAACGGGGACGCCAGGTGCACGACGTCGGGCGCGAAATCGGCAAGGACTCTCTTGACCCGATACACGCCGCCCATCGCCACCCGGATATTCGGGTATCCGGCCACCGGCACCGAGGGGAGCCGGTGGACATGCGCCCCGCACACCTCCGCAGGAACGTCAGCGTCCTGCGTGGCCGGCGCGATCACCAGCACGTCGTCCCCGCGTTCCTGGAGATGCTCCAGCACGCGCAGGATGGAGTGCGTTACCCCGTTCATGAGCGGCAGGAATGATTCGGCCACGATTGCGATCCTCACCCCTCCACGGTGCGGGCGCCTGCTGTCGGTGCGGGGGAGCGGGCGTGACCGGTGAGGGAAGAGTGGGTTAACAGGAGGGCGCGGTGGCCGGCGGGAAGGGCTAATCCCGCCTGAGCACGTCCGGGAGCTCGTCCACGTAGACCGTCTGCGGCGGTTCCAAATAGATGACAAGGACCTGCTCGCCCACCTCGAAGACGCTGGCCTTGTCGAAGGGATGGGCGTGGAAGGCGCTGGTGCCGCCGCGGAACGGCAGCATGACCTCGCCGATGGTGCCCGGCGCGATCCGGCCGGTGACCCGGCCGATTTTGCCGGTCAGGCTCCGGTCAAAATCCCTGTGCATGGCTGTCCCTGCGCCCGCTACGCGTCCGGCGCTTTCGGAGGCCGCTTCGCGGTGTCCTTGCCGTTCTTGAGGGAGGACCGGAGCGCCGGGAGGTAGTCGCCCACCTGGGCTAATATCCCGCCGATCATCCGGTTGATGCCCTCGCCGCCGTTGAGGACGGTGAGCTGCCCGACGTGCGCAAAGGGCTCGGCTGCCGCCGCGATGATGGCCGGCATGTTCTCGGCGAGCTGCTGGGAGATGACGGCGTCCTGGTTGGTGCCGAGCGCCTCGCCGCGCGCCTTGATGCCCTCCGCCTCGGCCAGCGCCTTGGCTTTGATGGCGGAAGCAGCCGCATCACCGCGGGCCTTCGTGGCGGCCGCCTCGGCTTCGCCGGTGACGCGGGTGGCGCCGGCTGCGGCAGCCGCGGCGGTGGCGTTGGCCTGGGCCTGGAGTTCGGTGCGCCGGGCGTTGACCTGGGCCTCGAGTTCGGTGCGCCGGGCCAGCGCCTCGGCCGCGCTGATGTCGGCGGCTTTCTGGCCTTCCGCGTCGGTGCGTTTGGCGTAGGCCTTGGCGTCGGCGGGCTTGCGGACGGTGGTCTGGAGTTTTTGTTCCTCGCGGTCCGCCTCCAGCTTGGCGACTTCGGTTTCCTGGACCACCACCTGCTGGCGGGCCGTGGCGTCGGCCAGCGGACCGGCCTGCGCGGCATTGGCCTTTGCCTTCTCGGCATTGGCCAGTGCCAGCGACTGCCTGATCGCGGAAATGCTCTGGGCGTCGGCGATGAGCGCCTCCGCCTCGGCTTCCTTTTCCGCCGCCTCACGGTTCCGGGTGGCCTCGGCGATCCGGGCCTCCATCTTCACCTGGGCGATGTGCGGCTTGGCGATGTTCTGGATGTAGCCGGTGGGATCCTGCAGGTCCTTGATCTGCAGCGAATCGACCACCAGGCCGAGCTTTTCCATTTCGACGCCGCTGGCGCTGCGGACCTGCGAGCCCAGCTTGTCGCGCTCGCGGATGATTTCCTCCACGGTCATGCTGCCGATGATGGAGCGAAGGTGCCCTTCGAAGACGTTGTAGACCTGGCTCTGCATTTTGGGCTGCTGGCCGAGGAACCTGCGCGCGGCGTTGGCGATGAAGGGCGGGGCGTCGCCGATCTTGTAGATCACCACACCCTCGACAATGACCTGGATGCCTTGGGAGGTCACGCAGGAGACCTTGAGTTCGGTCTCGTTCAGCGTCAGCGACAGGGCCCGGACCGTCTGGAGGCCGGGCAGCACAAGGGCACCCTTTCCGGTGACGATCTTGAAGTCCATCCCTTCCCGGGTTTCCAGGGTGCCGCGCGTCAGGCCGGAGATGATAAGCGCCTCGTTGGGCTCCGCGACCTTCCACATCAGTTTGGTGGCCACCCAGATGACGCCGATGACGACGATCGCCCCGACAATGATGGCAATGAGGGGATAGAAGAATGACAAGTCCGGCATAACCAGGTCCTTTCACGGCGGTGGAAAAGGCGGTAGGCAACGCCCCCAAACGGTGCTGCTGCCCGTCCCCGGCTGGCTTGGATGCTGGATATGTGAGCCGCCCAGTCAGCTGTTGTAGACAGTCTGTGTCCGCCCTGCCGGGAAGTCCAGAAAATCGAAGAACCCGGTCCCGGCCCGGCTAGTGCTGTTCCAGGATCCGCCGGGCGTCCCGCTGGGCTTCCAGCTCTTCCGGACTCAGCGTTTGACCCGCCAGGTATCCCGCGGTTCCCAGGATCCGCCGCAGTTCCGCGACGGTCCGGGGTGTCCGGACGCCGTGGTGCGCCATGGCATGGCAGTTGGCGCAGAGCGGCACCAGGTCGGTGACCGGATCCAGCTGGTAGCCGCTGCCGAGCTGGGAGACCGGGACCACGTGGTGGACCTGGATGAAGTCCCTGCCGGGCTCGCCGTACGCGCTTTCGAAGGAGAAGCCGCACGCGGCACAACGGGTGCCGTGGTGCGCGATGCACGCCCGCCGCGCGTCCGCGCTCCGTTCGTAGCGGTTCACCGCCACCCGGCTGACGGCCTCGTCCGGGAAAGTGCCGGGCACGGGCTGGGTGGGATCCGCCCCGGCCGCCGGGCCGGAGCTCTGCCAGAGCGCGCGGAGCCGTGGCTCATCGGCCGGATCGACGGTCAGCCCGGAATCGTGGAGGATGTCCCACTCCACGCCGGGCACGGCTTCTGCGAGCATCCCGGCCTCGATGTGGTCGCCGGCGGGCAGCAGGGCGTCGAAGGCCACCCGGATGTTCAGGGGGGAGTCGTCGCCCGGATGCTCGGAGACCACGACGCCGTGACCGATCAGCCCGCCGCCGCGGCGGCCCTGGAACAGGAGCCAGGCGTCCGCGCCGGAAGGGATGTCCGCCTGCGCGCCCACACTCCAGGTCGCCAGGAACCGGCCCGTTTCGGCGACCTGCTCCACCACTTCCGGGTAAGTCCACGCGTTCCAGTGCCCGGGGTTCCACACCAGGATGATGGCTGTCATCTGCCCATTGTCGCAGTCCCGCCGGTCCGCGTCATGCCTCCGAAGTGTGGCCCGGCCCGGGTCCAGGAAGCCGTGCGAGGCGTAAAATTAAGGCAAGAGGTGTTCGAGAAATGTCCGGGTCCATCGTCGTCGTTCTGTTCCTCCTCGCCGCAGTGGTGCTGCTGGCGATTGCCGGCACGGCAGTCCTCGTGTGGCGGGACGGCCACGGCAAGATTCCGCAGGAAAAGCCGGAGCGCCCGTGGACGGCGGGCACCCTCCCCAGCGTGCCGTACTCCTTGCTGCGCTTCTAGCGGGTCCCCGTCGGCCGGCGCGCGGCGTCCAACGCATGCCCCGCTCAGCACGTGGAGTTGAGCGCGTCCACCGCAATGGTTTCCATTTCCTGCAGCGCCGGATTCACCCCGGCCAGCAGCGGTTCCGGCGGGTAGGCCACGGCCATCGCCAGCTGCCGGGTGCCGTCGGCGCTGGCCAGGGCAATGGTGCCGTAACCGGGCACGTCGCCGGTGTGCCCGTAGTAGAAGTCGTTGGTGCAGAGATCGTTCCAGCGGAAAACGCCGAGCCCGTACTTGGCGTACGGCGGGCTCTGCATCTCCTTGGTGGTGGCGGGCTGCAGCAGCTTGTTCTGCAGCAGGGCCCGGTAGAACGAGTTCAGGTCCGCCACGTTGGAGACCATGCCTAGCGCGGCGTTACCGATCTGGGCGGCCGGGTAGGTCACGTCGAGGGGCTGGCCGTCCAGCGTGATGTAACCGTGGACCATGGACGACGGCGGCGGGCCGGGCGCTGTCATGCGGGTGGCGCTCAGGTCCAGGGGTTCGACGATGTCGGTGCGGATGACGTCGCCGATGGGCCGGCCCCGGATCCGCTCGACGATCATCCCGAGGGCGATGTAGTTCGAGTCTGAATATTCAAACCCCTGGGCAAGCCTCCTCTCCCACGGCATCCGGCCCGCCATGGCCAGCAGTTCCGGCATGCCCACACCCTGCGTCAGTGCCTGCCGCACCGTCGCAGGATCGAACAGCGGCCCGCTCACGGACGGCATCCCGGAACGATGCTGCAACAACTGCCGCACGGAAACGGATTCCGGGGGATGCAGGACCGGGTCAAACTGGGGCAGATAGGCACTGGCGGGTGCATCGAGCTGGAGGACTCCCTCCTCTGCCAGCTTGAGCACGGCCACCGCCACCATGGACTTGGTGACGTTACCGACGTGGACCGGGCCGGACACCTCTGCCGTTGCACGGCTGGCAAGGTCCCTGACCCCGTACGACTGGGACCACTTGTCCGATCCCACCCGGACCTGGACCAGCACCGCGGGCGCGCCGGCGTCGAGCAGCCTCTTGCTGAACTGATCCAGCATGGCACGGTAGCTGACGGGTGAGGCAGGCGGCTCGACCGGCGGTAATGGGCCCAGAGTGCACCCGCCCAGCGCCGCTGCGAGGACGAGGGCGCCCAGCGGGGCCGCGCACCGGAAGATTGCTGCTGTGCGAATCCTGGACATGGACATAACGAGTCCTAAGTGCAGCCCGGGCGAGGGGCTGGTCCGTGCCGGCGGCCGCCCTGACTCTTTGATGCTCCTCAGCGCGGCCCGTGACGTCAAGTGCGGATGGTTACCCGCATCCTTCGACGGAAACGGCCGCTAAGCGCGGTGGCTTAGCGGCCGTTTTCGGCAACCGGTGGCGGCAGATGGACTCAGCCGAACTCAGCCGTCGTCGGCCAGCGAAAGCGCGGGCTGCGCCGTCACCACGGGGTGGTCCCGGCCCAGGTTCCCCAGGGCCGCGGCTCCTTGCGGTGACCCGAGCTCATCGAAGAACTCCACATTGGCGCGGACGTAGTCGGCCCACTCGTCCGGGACGTCGTCCGAGTAGTAGATCGCCTCGACCGGGCAGACGGGATCGCAGGCGCCGCAGTCCACACACTCGGAAGGGTGGATGTAGAGCGAGCGTTCGCCTTCGTAGATGCAGTCCACCGGGCATTCGTCGATGCAGGTTTTGTCCTTCACATCCACGCAGGGCTGCGCGATCACGTACGTCATGGCGAGCTACACACCCGTGTAGACGGTCTTGCCCCAGGTGAAGAAGTCCAGCGCGGACTTCCCCTGTTCGCGGAACGTGTTGGTGGAGGAGTCCTTGACGCCGCCGAACGGGAC
The DNA here is from genome assembly GCF_040547005.1 of Arthrobacter sp. UYCu712. Taxonomy (NCBI): domain Bacteria; kingdom Bacillati; phylum Actinomycetota; class Actinomycetes; order Micrococcales; family Micrococcaceae; genus Arthrobacter; species Arthrobacter sp. UYCu712. The sequence continues at coordinate 5,299 of NZ_JBEPOZ010000038.1, read as the reverse complement.
GTTCAGGTCCAGGCCCGCCGTCGGACGGTTGACCTTGATGACGCCGGCCTGCGCCCGGGCGGCGAAGTCCGTGGAGCGGGCCAGCGAGTCGTAGTGAAGATTTTTACTCAGTCAACGATTCCGTCTTAGGTAAAGTGAAAATTTTTACAGGAGTGCGGTTTTCGGGTGTCGGGCTGGCGCGGGGGCGGGCGGACCGCCGTAGTCGTCGTTCGCATGCTGGGGGCACGGCGCTCGCCGTCGTTCGCCGGAACCGGGTGCCGGGCAAAGGAAAGCTGGTGCAGCCGCTGCGTTTCCGCGAGGCCACTGCACCAGCAGGTAGTACGAATTTTCTGATTGCTATGAAACGTTACTCATTCGCGGCTCCCTATATCCCGGTGGTTCGCTTACCGGGTTTTTGAATCCTCCTCCAGATGCCTGGACATCAGCCAGCCGGCGCCCAGCATTGCGGCGCCCAGGATCAGCAAAGTCCACGCACTCATGGCGTTCAGCGACAGGAAATTGGCCGCCGACCCCACCCCAACGATGAGCCCGTAGACGCTAAGGATGATGTACAGCAGGCCGAACCCCATCAGGAAGTTCCGGGCGCCCATGGCATTCCGGGACATGGTCAAGCCCGTTGCGCCAATCGCGAGCTGAACGATGTTCAGCAACATTGACACCTGGAACAGGCCTAGGAACATGGCGTGGGACGCAGGTCCGAAGAACGCCAGTTCGCTGTACTGCGTGGTGATGCCAGGGATGAACCCCAGGATGCCCACGACTATTAAGACGATACCCACACCCATGCCGACGTTCTGGACGTCTGTCCGTCCAAAGTGAACGCCGTGTGCATGTGGAGATGCGGTAGTCATTTTTTCTGCCTCCAACCACTGATTGCGGACATTCCAATTTTACGGCGGACGTGTGCAAAAAGCTCCGCCCGGGTCCGCTGTTGAATTACGCCGCTTGAGCCTGTCGCCGCCGTTCCGGGGCGCCCCACGTGGCACCATGGAAGACGATGAAACTGCGCGCTGATCAGACCGGAGAACGTGGACTTCCGATGCCTTTGTGGCTGCAGGGAGCCCTCGAGTCGGCACAGGCAGCGGTCATCTCCGCCCTGGTGGTGGCGGTCCCGATCATCGCGGTGTGGGCAACGGCCGGCTTCCAGGACGGCGGCGCCGATGTCCTGGCGCGGCTTGCCGGCCAGGCCTGGCTGCTGATCCATGGCGTTCCGCTGCTGCTGCACACCGTGGGCTCCGGCGCGGGATCCGCTTCCCTGCCGGACGCGGGCGCCCTCTCGCTGGTCCCGCTGGGACTGACTCTCATCCCGTTCCTGCTCGCCTGGCGTGCCGGCCGCCGGCTGGCCCGGGCATCCTATACGGACCAGCTGTGGCAGGCCCTGCTGGGATCCTGGCTGGTCTACGCCGGTTTCGGACTGACCACGGGCTTCATCTGCCGCACCTCCGACGTCGGCATCACCCTCTGGGCCGCCGCGCTGGCCCCGCTCGTGCCGTTTGCGCTGGGCATGGTGATCGGCGCCCGGCGGGAGGCCGGCTCCTGGAGCCGGCTGATCGGCGTCGACGCGGTGGCCTGGCTGTCCAGGACCAGCCAGCACTCGCGCTGGGCCGGTTCCTACCTCGGCTCCGCGATCAAGGCCGGCTGCGTCGCGCTGATGGCGAGCCTGGCGATGTCCGCCGTGCTGCTCGCCGTCGACCTGTTCATCCACTGGAACCTGATCGTCGCCGTGTTTGAGGCGCTCGACGCCGGGGCCATGGGAGGCGCGGTGCTCACCATCGCCCAACTCGGGTTCCTGCCCAACCTCGTGGTGTTCGCGTTCGCATGGATCTCCGGGGCCGGTTTCGCGCTGGGCGCCGGATCGCAGGCCGGCGCGCTCGGCACCGCGGTGGGCCCGCTGCCCTCCATCCCGGTGTTCGCAGCCCTGCCCGCCGGATCTTTGGACTTCGGCTTCGCCGCCCTTGTGGTGCCCGTGATCGCCGGCACCCTGGCCGGCTGGTGGTTCCTGCGCGAGGGGGAAAACCACTTCGACGAGTGGCTGTCGATCAAGATCCGCGCCCGCTGGTTCACCGCCGCAGCATCTACGCTTGCCCTGGGCGTCATGGTCGGCAGCGTGGCCGGGATCCTCGCCGCGGGACTCGCGTGGCTGGCCCGCGGCTCCGCTGGCGTCGGACGGCTGACGGACATCGGGCCCGACCCGCTCCGGACGGCGCTGTTCGTGGCCGCGGAGGTGGGTATCGGCGTCGTGATCGGATATGCGGCGGGACCCTGGCTGGAACGCCAGCAGAAACTGCGCGAAGCGGATCTGGAAACCGCCGCCAACTAGCGCAGCTGCACCGGCATCGACTTGTCCAGCTGCGTGCGGCACTGGGAAGAGGCCTGCTGCGTCAGAGCATGGCGGACGCACTCCTGGTAGTCCCGGACCTGGGTGAAGAACAGGGCCGAGGTCAGCAGCAGAAGGACCTGGACGGCCGTGACCACCAGCCCGGAAATCGTGCCGAACAGCACCAGCCTGGATTCCTTGAGTTTCACGGCCCGGACCAGGACCATGATGCCCAAAACGATGGCGGCCGCGGTAAGGATCGCGCTCAGCCACAGGTAGTTGATGTCCAGCTGGTACACGAAGAACGATCCGAGGACCACCACGATGAAGGTGCGAAACAGGTTCTGGGTCGTCATCTGCGAGGATTTGGCCACGTCACTGAGCGGGTTCTGGCTCCGCTGGCCCGTGTCGGAGTCGTTCGGGGGATTCATGTTTTCCAGCCTACGCGAGCGGCCCCATAAGCTAGGACAATGCGCATAGTAGTCCTCGTTTCCGGCACCGGCTCCAACCTCCAGGCTGTCATCGACGCCGTGAAAGAGGGCCGGCTGGACGTCGAGCTCGCCGCCGTGGGAGCGGACCGGCCGGGAACCTACGGGGTGGAACGTTCCGCCGCGGCCGGGATTCCGACCTTCGTGGTGGATTTCAAGGCCTACCCGGACCGGGCGGCCTGGAACACGGCGCTCACCGACGCCGTCGCCGCCTGCGCACCCGATGTGGTGGTCTCCTCGGGGTTCATGCGCATCGTCAGCGCGGACTTCATCGATGCCTTCGGCGGCAAATACCTCAACACCCACCCGGCGCTGCTGCCGGCCTTCCCCGGCGCGCACGGGGTGCGGGACGCCCTCGCCTACGGCGTGAAGGTCACCGGCTGCACGGTGCACTGGGCCGACGCCGGTGTGGACACCGGCCCCATCATCGCGCAGGAAGCCGTGGCGATCGGCGACGGCGAGACAGAGGAGTCCCTGCACGAGCGCATCAAGGTCGTGGAGCGGCGGCTGCTCGTGTCCACCCTGGCCGCCCTCGCGGCCGCTGCCGCCGCTGAGCGGAAGACCGCCCCGCCCGTCTGACCCGCTCCCGTTTCTCCCAGTTGCCCTATCACTTGGGGTGGCTCCCGGGTGCTCAGAAGCACCCAGAGTGATAGCGCAACGGGGTGGTAGTCGTTACTGAGCCGGCGCTGCATGCCCCGAAGCAGGTAGTGCTCTGCACAAAGACGAGTACATTCCGCGCAAAGACAGGTAGTGGGAACGGCGAATTACGGCTGGTTGCGGTGTGATTTGAGACATATTCTGACGCCGTCTCGTTCACCGTTTGCCATTCCAGGGGGTCTTCCGTGTTTCAGTTCAGCCTTGCCAAAACCAGTCCTAAAGTCCTGTGTCTTACCGCCGCCTTGGTCCTCGGGACCGGGGCGGTTTCCGCTGTCTACGCAGCGGGGTCGACTCCTGCCGGCAGCGAGATCAAAGGATGCTACAACAACAACAACGGCGGTGAGCTCAGGGTGCTCGCGGCCGGGGCATCCTGCGACTTGAAGAAGGAGACTCCGATCTCCTGGAACAGCCAGGGCATCCAGGGCCTGCAGGGCCTGAAGGGCGATACCGGCGCTCTGGGCGCACAGGGGCTGACGGGCGCGATGGGTCCTGCCGGCGCGGACGGCGTGCAGGGGCTCACGGGCCTTACCGGCCTCACAGGGCTCACAGGTGAGACCGGCGCCATTGGTGCCATGGGACCGCAGGGTATCCAAGGCGAGAAGGGCGAGGAGGGGGACACCGGCGAGACCGGTGCCCAGGGCGAGAAGGGGGAGACCGGCGCCATAGGTGCCACGGGACCGCAGGGTATCCAGGGCGAGACGGGCGACACCGGCGAGACCGGTGCCCAGGGCATCCAGGGCGAGACTGGCGCGCAAGGAGAGACGGGTCCGCAAGGTGAAACGGGCGCTGTCGGAGCGACCGGGGCGACCGGCGCCACGGGGGCAGCTGGTGCCACGGGCGCCGTCGGCCCAATGGGTCCTGCGGGAGAAGTCGGCGCCACGGGTGCGACCGGTGCAACCGGTGCAACCGGTGCGGCCGCGTCGACGAGCGTCTCTGTCGTGTCGCGTACCGACAACACCTCGTCCGTGACGGCCAGCTGCCCTAGCGGACGCCTGGCGATGGGCGGCGGCTTCACCTACAGCACCGCTGCGAGCAACCAGGTGACCTCCAGCCAGCCGGCTCTCAACACGGCGGGGCAGCCCGTCGGCTGGACCGTTGTGCAGACCAAGACGTCTGCGCTGACGGTCTCCGTCACCTGCATCCAGTAATCCGGAACCGGCCACAGCACGGCGGCGCCCCTCAGCAACGAAGCTGAGGGGCGCCGTCGTCCGTTCCGCCTGAACCACCAGTTGCGCTATCACTTAGGGTGGCTCTCAAGTGGGCAAAGTCAACTGGTTGGAGCAACGCGGGGGGTTTAGGCTGCGTGCAGCAGCTGGTTCAGCCGGTTGGCTGGGGTCTCAGGGTTGAGGGTGGGACGGGGCCGGCGGTTGAGTTTCGCGGCGACCCGGCGGAGGTCCTCGGGGGTGTGGACGGAGAGGTCGGAGCCTTTCTCGAACCAGAACCTGAGGAGCCGGTTGGTGTACTCGTTGGTCCCGCGTTGCCAGGGCGAGTGGGGGTCGCAGAAGTAGAGCGTGGTCTCGAGCGCGGTTTGGATCCGGGCGTACTCGGCCAGTTCGGTGCCGCGGTCCCAGGTGATCGAGCGTCGCAGGTGGTCCGGGAGTTGGCCCATCTCCTGGATCATCGCGGCAGCGACCGTGTCGGCGGTGTGGTCCCCGGGGAGGTGGAGGAGGATCGTGAACCTCGTCGAGCGCTCCACGAGAGTGCCGATCGCAGTCCCGTCGGAGCCGATGATGAGGTCTCCTTCCTTACGGTGTTGTTGTGGGTAATTTCGGAGCTGTCGTAGGGTTCTGATCACCCTCGGGTGGCGGGTATGGCCGAGATCTCCTTGCCGCTTGGA
>NZ_JBEPOZ010000037.1:0-21720 GCF_040547005.1 Arthrobacter sp. UYCu712 | reverse complement strand
GCAAATCGCTTGCGTGATGCGGTCATGCTGATCTCTACCTTCGGTAGACCCTCATTTCAAGAGGGCCCACTGTCCGAGATCTCCGCGGCAGCTCACCAGCTCGCGGTGGGTGGTCATCTGTTGTGCCAGTGCGAGGGTAGTTGCAGATCCGAGGGTAGAAGTGTGGCGCGGCTGCCTCTAGCGGCGTTGAGCTGCAGCTGAGTCACATACAAGGCCTTCGACAGGTCAGCGCCTTCAAGTCGAGCATCCCTGAAGTCAGCGCCGAGCAGATCCACACCCGACAAATCACTGTCCCTCAGATCCGCAGCAATGAGGTCAGCCCCTCTGAGATCTGCCCCGCACAACCGGTGGGACCTGAGATTCTTGCCCATCAGATCCGCTCCCGGCTTCAGCGTGGAATCCAGATGGTCACCACCGGCGGCAAAGTAGGACGCCCGCACTTCTTCGCTGACATCCATCAGCATTGACCTCACCTTGGAGTGAAGATCTTGGACATCCAGTGCAAGCAGCTCCGGCAGCTCGCCACCGACTGCCTGCTCTATCGTGATCCTGAGCTGTACCGCACGATGCGAAGCATCGGGATCGAAAGTTCGTGTCTGGGCCTCGGCCAGGTACCAGAGCATCTCATGGAGCTGCCGCGCGGCCTTGAACGCGGCAAACATCTCGTCTTTAGTGCCAGGGTTCTCAAGCCAGCTCAGTCCGGCGAAGAACCCCCTCGGATACCTTCGTCTTCTCGCGAAACCGACGACCTTAGCGACTACGATGTTCGTCGTCCGCTGACTCCGACGGGCACAAACCTCCTTGGCCTGATCAAATATGTCGGTAGCGTGCCGTTGGGGTCAGTTCTAAAGGATTGGGGCCGTGCGGCAGCTTCTTCCGCTGCGAGGATTTCATCATCGTTCACCGCTGTCACCAAGCCGCGACGGCGCTTTTCATGGGCAACCGGTTCCGGCGGGCGGGAGGCCTCGGATCCATAGCAGGTGTTCGGCCAGTGTTAGTTCCGGGTGCCGGGGGTGCGCGGCAAGGTGTCCGCGCAGTTCATTCCTGGCCCGGGCGTTGAGCGGATCGGTGCCTGACAGTATCGCCTCGACTATTTCGGCGGCCTGCCGACGCATTGCCGCGGCATCATCTCCTGTCGGCATTCTGGCTTCCAGGGGCGACTGTCCGCTCCCGGCCGGTGTTGGAAGGGCCGCTTGCTGCATCGACACTGGCTGTCCCTTTGCTCGCCGGCCGGAATGCGGCCGGAAACCCGCCTATCCTGAGGTCTCCATCCGGGATCGGGCCAGAATCCCAGAGGGCACTCCATCACCGCCGGGAGGCTGCGGAGGTCTCCTCAGCGGGTATCTTCGATGTCTTCGGCCGCTTCGGCAGTTGCGTCCGGATCCTCTTCCGGCTCGAAGGTGTTCGGCTCCGTGCCCGCACCGAGCCCCACACCATCCGGTGAGCCGGGAATGGTGCCATCCCGGCCGAGGCCAGCAGGGCCAGTCAGCTTCCGGTCACTGGTGGAATCGTCGTCGCGGGGGTCTTTCCCTGCCTCATTTACGCTCATCGTCGTCTCCAGGATCCGCCTGCGGGTGGTTTCTTCACGGTAGCATTCCCGCGCTGGAATAGTAAGCGTACTTCCGGTCCCGCGTTCACCGCAGGATTGAGAGCAGGCCGGCTAGCCGTTGGCGCGTGTCGTACGACAAGTTCATGGCGGAGGGACGCAGCATGAACCGGCTCCTATGTCGGGGCACTCCACTGGGTGCGGGCGGGCTCCTCCGGACTTGTTGACGACCGCGCGGGACTGTGGTGAAGCGAATGCGCCTAGGGTGTGTGTGATCGACTATCTGTAGGCCGTTTCAGCCAAGATTGTGAGCCAAGTTGGTGGCTCGTTTCAGGCCAAAAGAGCGGTAAGAATCAGGCCAGTCTTTTCTTCCCGAAATCATGGTTTCGTGGGCTTGCCTGGAGATAGAGATCACCCGTTGGCCGGGGCCCTTCCCAGAGTGTCAGGGACATGGGCCGGCCACCCCATATAGGTTCCTTACGGCGCTGCTATTGACAGAGCGATTGCGCCGGAAGGCCTGGAAAGCAGATGACGGTACCCATGTCGGTACAAGAATATATCAGACGACTGGACTCCCAGGGAGTCCCGGTGCGTGAGATCGCCCGAAGGCTGGGCGTCAGTCGGGCTTCGGCGGCCAAGTACGCCGAGCAGGAGGACTACTCCCCGGCACCACCAACACCGTTGGCCAGACCCGGCGCCTCGGTGTTGACCGGGTTTGAGCACATCATCGAGCGGTGGCTGGGCGAGGACCAGCGCCGGCCGCGCAAGCAGCGGCATACGGCCAAACGGATTTTTGACCGGCTCGTGGATGAGCACGGTTTCACCGGCACGTATTCCCCGGTGCAACGCCACGTGAAGAAGTGGACGGCGCGGAACCGGCAGGCCCGCCCGTCCCGCCATTCAAGACCAAAGGTCCGGACCGGCCGCCCCTTGCCCTTCAAAGCAACCAGCCCGCCCGTTCCCTCGCAGTGATCTATTCGAACACGGTTAGAGAGTGTCTTTCCATGTAGATTTGAATCTTTTGCCTCTCGCCCGTCTTTCTTACCAGCGGGACGAAGAGGATCTGACCCGGAGCCTTCGACGGCCGCGGCCCGGGCCCGCCCGGATACTGGCCAGTACGCTTACTGTCCGCGTACCTTAGTCTGAGGCCACGTTGTGGCATGCCTCACAGAACCCGCAGCACAGAATCCTTTCCACGGACCAGAGGGCCGGGATGCAATGCGGCATCCCGGACCCGAGGAGAAAGCCGACGCGGCCTCCTCCCCGCGTCCAGGAGGACACCCATGACCGGCACATTCGAACTCTTCACCGACGACAACCAGCACTTCAGATTCCGGCTCAAGGCCCCTGACGGTACACTGATGGCCCTTTCCAGATCCTTTCCCGACAAAGCCGCCGCCGTCGCCGGAATCACCGCAGTTCGCGAATACGCCGGAATGGGGCTGATCACCGACCTCTGCCCCGACATCCCTGTGCACAACCCGTCAGCGCAAGCCCAGTCCGGGACCCGACCCACCGCTCCACCAGCGGTGGTCCGGCCAGCGGCAGCCCCGCAGCCCCGGACGGGAACCGGCGCGCCAGTAAGACCAAGACGGCAGGGAAGAACAGAACACAGCGTTCCGGGCCGCTACGCCCGAGTGCCCACCGCAGCCTGACGCCCATTTGGGCAAATCCTCCGGCCGGGGAGGGTTAGCCCCGGCCGACGGGCACAGCGACCAAAGCAAACCACAGGAGCACCATGGCCATTAGTGAAGTACAGATCGAGAACAGCTCCTTCCGGGTAACCCGCTGGGAACTGGAGCCCGGCGACACGATCCCGAAGCACGTGCACGAGTACGAGTACGTGGTCGTGCCCCTGACCGAGGGCATGCTGTGGGCCGCGGACGCGGACGGCACCGAGACCGCCGTCGAGCTCAGTGTCGGCCACAGCTACGCCCGCCCGGCAGGGGCAGTCCACACCATCGAAAACCGCGGCACCGCCTGGATCATTTTTGTCGAAATCGAAAAGCTCTCCTAGCAGCCCGCTTTCTGCATCCCGGTCCCCGGCCCGCCCTGTCCCTCACCGCCCGGACTGCGTACCCCGTGCACACTTCACACCCCGCACCGGCCCGGAGCTGGCATCTTGCCTCCGGGCGCAAATCAGGAAGGCCTCAATGGAGATGAACATTCGGGATCACTGGGACCGGCTCAGCCCCGCAACACGGCGGTGGCTCACCGACAACCCCGGATGCCTGATCCTGCCGCGCACATTGAGGGAAAAGATCCGCTCGGAGACCGGCATAGGCGCCGAGGTTGACCGGCACGGGCAGGCAACGCTTTCCCGGGAGGACCTGGACTTCCTCCGCTCCAGGACAGAAGGAACCCGGACACCCCCGCCGGAGCACCGGTTCTTTGACGCGACACAGCCCGGACCAGGCGCCTAAATCCGGGGTGGTTGGTGACCTCCGTTGGCAGGGTTCAATGGAACCTAATTAATGAGGGAACAACAGTAAGGACCTGATTGCATGGCCACGAAAGCAACCGTCATCCTGATCGACGACCTCGACGGGGGCGCCGCCGATGAGACAGTGACATTCGCTCTCGACGGAGCAGGTCACGAAATCGACCTTTCCGCCGCCAACGCGGCCGCGACCCAGTCCCTTCTGGCCCCGTACATCTCCGCGGACGGAAGACCAAAGGGACCGCCGGAACCGCGTCAAGGCGGCCCCGCGGCGCCACGGTCAGGAGCTCAGACGCCAGCAAGATCCGCCGGTGGGCCATCGACAACGGGTGTCAGATGGCCTCCCGCGGGCAGATCCCGGACAGGATCATCTTGGAGGCTTTCCGGGCGGCCAACACCTGAGGGACGAAACTGGCGCCGGTTCCCGGCACGGGTCCTTGGCAGTGGCTGATCACCGCCTATGCGCTGCTGCCCCGCACGCACAGGATTCCCACCCTGGAGACAGCCATGAACTGCAGCGCCGTCGGCCCCGCCACTGTTCACGGATCCGGTCGTCCGGCCCGAGTCTCCCGGGGTTGAGCGGACAGGCCTCACAGCCTTTGCAGTTTCGCGGTGACGTGGGACGATCCGATGAAATCACCATCCCACATCCTCGGAACCGGTACATTCCGGCGGCTGCCGCCAATCCCCCGTCTTATGAACCTCGTGGCCGCCAACGGGCACCGCGGCCGGGTACAGGCTGGCGATGTTCTGGCCGTCAGTTCTTGAGGATTGGAGTCGTGCGGCAGCTACTTCCGCTGCGCGGATTTCGTCATCGTTCACCGCTTTCACCCTGCCCCGTCGGGGCTTTCATGGGCAACCGGTTCCCGTGGGCGGGAGGCCTCTGATCCTGAGCAGGTGTTCGGCCAGTGCCAGTTCCGGGTGCCGGGGGTGCGCGGCAAGGTGTCCGCGCAGTTCATCCCTGGCCCGGGCGTAGCGCGGATCGGTCCCTGAAAGTATCGCCTCGATTATTTCGGCGGCCTGCCGGCGCATTGCCGCGACATCATCTCCTGGGGGCATTCTGGCTTCCAGGGGCGACTGTCCGCTCCCGGCCGGTGTTGGAAGGGCCGCTTGCTGCATCGGCATTGGCTGTTCCTTTGCTCGCCGGCCGGATCGCGGCCGGAAACCCGCCTGCAGTCAGAAAACACTGAACTTCAAATCATGGCAAAATAGTACAACGGTACCGACCGGTCTGTCCCGAATCCGGGTAGAATTTCATTGCATGGATTCACCTGCCGCGCCGTGACACCAGGCACCGACCCCGCCCGTCCCCGACGCTGTGGTTTCGCCGGATTCCGGGGCCGCAGACACCGGCGGGAGGATCCTGGCCGCCGCGTATGAACTCCTCTCCCGCCGCGGCGTCCGGGATGTCGGCATCAACGAGCTCATCAGCCGTTCCGAGGTCGCGAAGGCCACGTTCTACCGCCACTTCCGGTCCAAGGACGACGCGGTTCTGGCCTCCCTGGCACAGCGGGACCAAGGTCTGGACAACGGACCAGATCGTCGCCGGCGCCCGGCGCTGCGGGACGACCCCCGTCGAGCAACTGCTGGCCATCTTTGATGTGTTCGGCGACTGGTTCTCCCGGGATGACTTCGAGGCATGCACATTCACCAATGGGCTTCTGGAGATGGGGCCCGGACATCGGCTCGGGCAGGCCAGCATTGGCTATCTGGCCCGCATCCGGGAACACGTCCAGGCCCTGGCCGAAGAGGCCGCGCTGGAAAGGCCTGTAGAGTTTGCCCGATCCTGGCACATCCTGATGAATGGACCGATCATCTCCGCGGCCGAAGGCGACACGAAGGCCGCAGGCCGGGCCCGCGAAATGGCTGCCTGGCTTATCGAACACCACCAGCGCTAGCAACCCAGGGCGGCCACCCTCACAGCCCAAATCCCCCGGAGGCGCCAGGCACGGGTAGACGGTGGCCCGGGAACGGGAAGTGCGCCCTCCCGGCCGCGCGGCCCTGCACTTCCCGCCGGCCCGGCCTGGTGCTCCCGGAAACGGGCCGACGTCAAACGCCTTATTGGTTGTACTTTTGGATGTGGCGCAGCCTCAGAGCGAGTTCCCCGGCGTGGCGGTGGCGGGGTCAGCATCGGGGTTCCCGCTGTTGCGGCCCAGCAGTTCCGGCGGCACCGGCTCTTCATGGGCCGTCTGGAAAGAGCGCCACGCCGCGACTCCCCCGGCCACTGCGAGTGCCAGCACTCCGACGAGCAACCATGCCTTCCGGGGCGCCCGCCTTCCGGTCTCGGCCAGGCCGGGGTCCGTGATGACGGGGGCGTCTTTCTGTGCCACCCGCCTCAGACCCTCATGAACGCGGGGGGTAAGGGTTTCCACTCCGCCCGCTAGCTCGTCAGCGAGCCGACGCAGACCCGTCTGGATCCGCGGGGAAGCAGATTCAACACCGGTGTCCAGCCCTGTCACCGCCCTTCGCAGTGCTGCCTCCACCCCGGGAGTGGCCCACTCCCTGCCCTTGGCGAGCTGAGTCATGAGATTTTCGGACAGGTGGTGAACTTTATCGGTCCGGGCTTTGGGTTCTGCCGTGCGCATGAGTGCCTCCCTCAGTGTGGTGAATTCCCATAGCCTACGGCGGACAGCGCCGCAGAAACAGGCCCATCCCGGTGGCAGCGGCCAACAGGAACGCAGGCCTTGCGCGTGGGCGAAGACTCCCGGGCGGGAGCGGGACGGGCACGGTCAGGTATATCCGGCCGGGCAAACCTAAAAGGGTGCAGCTCCCTACTGGGAGCTGCACCCGTTTGGGTATGTGCTGGGTTGTTGGGGTCAGTCTTTCTTGAAGGCGTCTTTGACCTTTTCGCCGGCCTGCTTCAGATCCGCCTTGGCCTGATCGCCTTTACCCTCGGCCTTCAGCCTGTCATCGCCGGTCGCATCGCCGGCGGCTTCCTTGCCCTTGCCGCCCAGCTTCTCCGACGTGTTCTTAATTTTGTCATCCAAACCCATGGTGTTTCTCCCTACGGTTCGTTCCCCCGCCGGCACACCGCCGGCGGCTAACACTTCCATCCTAACCACCACCGCCACTGCCCGCCCCTACAGCCGGACGATGCACGCCGGCGATAAACCGCCCCGCCCGAGCCGGCCCCGCCAGCGGGCGCCCGAACACTGGTTGAGGTGCAGCGGAAACGGAAATACTGGAATAACCTTGAACCGGTGCGACTCAAGCGGAAACCGTCGCCGGCTCAGGGGCGAGACAGAGGGAACAAGGCGACATGAGCAGCACAATGAGCCAGCATCTTGTGAAGACCATGAAGAGAACCCGCACCCCCATTTGGGCGGTCTACACTGTGGGGTTCACCCTGATCGGGCTGTTGTGGCTACTCCTCGGATTCATGGCCGTAAGCACTCACCTGGGCTCTAAATGGTGCAACTTGTTCGGAGCCGCGATGGTGGCTATAGGTGGACTGGGGGCAGCGCTGGGTTCAACGGAAGTACTGCGGATTGGCAGGCGCGAGAAAGCGCCGATGGATTGGCGGAGTGGTCTGATGGCCGCGTCCCACGCTCTGCTGGCCACAGGCGGCTACTTCGCCGCACTAAGTGCCGGGATCGCCCTGAACGAGGAATGATAAGCCCTTGGGTGGGCCCGCAGCATCTACGTGAACAGAGGAATGACAGCCGGATCAGGAACGGACTGCATCCCGGGTATCACTCCCGAACCCGTGCCATGCGCTCTCTCGATGCCTTTTTGGCTTGCTGACTGCCACCCATCCGTCCCGGTCCGGACTGTAATCGCGTGTGCCGTGATCCTGTGCAGAAAGTGAAAGCACGCGGCTGACCATCAGTAATCAGTGGGACCGACTTAATTCCCCCACGCGGAAGTGGTTGACGGACAATCCGGGATGCCTGATCCTTCCAGCCAGCATCACTGCATCCATCTTCAGTGAGCCCGGAGATGGCGGTTATGACCGGCACGGCCAGATGATCCTGTCCGGGGAGGACCGTGATTTCATCCGCAAACAAGCACAGGCAGCCCTGGCGGACACCCGGGATATAGGCTCAGTTCCGCAGGGCCACGGTGGGGACCCTAAACCTTAATGGCACGAAGGTTGAGCCGCTCTTTGAACGGGCCAACCACGGGACCCGCCACGCGCCGCTGAGTGTGACAGGCAATTCCGCCTACGGGATCCCCGGAACGCGAAGCAGCGGACAGGTCTATGAGGAGATCATGTCCAACGACAGCCTCCTGACGGAAATTACCGGTAAGCGTCCGGGCTTCTTCCGTCCCGGCACCGCCTTCCTGGACGACGTCGCGGCCGAGATCTCCCTTGCCCTCGGCGTGATCCCCACCGGGTTGAGCATCAACGCCGACGCCGGGGCAACCTATCCGGCACCAGTTGTCGCCGCCAAAACGGCCAAGGCCCGGCCGGGCGACATCATCATCTCCCACGGAAAACACCCCGGGTCCGGCACGGCGGCCGGACTCTCGGCAGCTATCCCGGCCCCACTGGACAAGGGCTATGCCTTCACCACCCTCGGCACCGCCCTGCCCTGACCTGCGCGTCGGGAGGGCACGTACCAGCCTCCCTTCGCCCTTCCAGTCGGTCACACACTTGCCTTCCCAGGTATCGCAGCGAGCATCTCCTAAGCATTCTTTTCCTGCCGGCAGCGCTCGGCACTGTCCGGCACTGCCCCCGCTAGCCCCTGACAGAAGCGGCGTCAGCTGCCAGGCTGTCACATTGGAGCTCATCGCCTTCTTCCACTTTCTGCCCCGTACACTGGGAGCAGAATTGCTTGGGGGGCTTTATGGATTCGCACAGGACCTGCCTCGTCATTGCAGATGACCAGGACATCAGGGGATTACTTTCCCTGGTCCAGGCGGGCATCGGGTTCGACATACACACCGCGACAGCGGGAAAGGCAGGCATCCAGACGGCCCGGACACTGGATCCGGACCCGATCACCCTGGACGTAGGACTGCAAGACATCACCGGCTACAACGTGGCAGCCAACCTCCGGGGATTGTCCGCGGCCCCGATCGTCATGATCACGGGATGGGCCGAGGCAGAGGACGAACTCCAAGCGATGGCCTCCGGCGCCCGGGCATACCTGCGCAAGCCCTTCCGGCCCTCACAGCTCGGGAAACTCACATGCCGGCTCTGCCCGCTGGATACACTGCAGAACTCAGGAACCCAGCCACACGGCGTGGACAACAGCCAGGGCAAGCTGTGAGGGATCCACTGACGCTCAGCTTCACCCTGACCTACGCCGCGACCCTGGGCGTAGGCCTGCTGATGTTCCTGGGCCAGGTCCTGACGGTTACTGCCTTGCTGGTCATCGCAGGAACCACAAGCGCCCTGGCCTGGGCGGTCCGGCGGCTCAGCCGCTTGATTACCCGTACGCCGGCGCGGCGCTGACAGGCCGCCGGGTAGCTGCGGCAGGGTCCGACCAGCAGCGCACAACACCGGCGCATCTCCGGGCAGAATACAGTGATCCCGTGGGCACAGACCGGACCGACGCGCCCAGAATCAGCGCTTTGCTCGACCTCGCCGTGGACGCCCTCGCGACAGGCACGGAGCGCCTCCAGCAACTCCTGGCCCGATGCCTACCGTTGTGGTCCTTTGCCCGAGGATAGCTCACGGCGGCACTCTTCCAGCGTCCCGAGCTGGGAACCGCACCGGAACTGCTCGGTAATCCACGCTCGGGGCCCGGCGGCGCTGGCCATCGCTCCAACGTTCCGGCGGAACCGTGGCACCTGCTTCATCGCGGATAGCGGCGCGGGCACGTTGGTTCATCGAAAGCATTCGGTTCGGTGTCCTTCGCTCAGCCCCGGCCCCTTTGCGGTTGCCCAGGAGCAGCACTGTATTTTCTAGCTGCCGGGTTGGGGAAGTGTTCTGGTCACAACGGCAGCCGGCCCCGTCATGGCCAGGTGGCTATCCCCGGGCAGGATGCGATTGGCTATCAGCGCCTCCCATAGCACCTCGGGAGGCTGGGGCTCCATCTTCTTAATCAGGCACCAGCTGGCATACAGCCCGTACAGTTCGTCGGCGCCCAGGCCGGCCTGAGCGTCCTGGTTCTGATGAATGGCTTGGGAGAGGAACTGATCAAAGTGGGAGGGGGCCATGATGGTGGCTCTTTCCGAACGCAACGGCAACAGCCACGGTGACCGCGCCGTTCATTTGCTCAAAATATAGAGCGCAGCACCGGCTCATCGCTCATGGAACCACGGTGCAGGCCGTCGCGGAGAGCGAAGGGCTGCCGTCCCGAGCGACCCTCTGCTGGCGTGCTGGTGTGCGGTTCGTCGTGTGTGGGTGGTCAGCGCTCTGGGCTGCCTAGCCGCCAACGTGGTGGATGGTGAATGCGGTCAGGAAACCTACGGCCGCGGTGAGGCCTGTGAGGTTGTGGTGTTCTTCGAAAGCTTCCGGGATCATCGTGTCGGCGAGCATGGCGAGGATACCGCCGGCGGCGATTGCGGTAATAACGGCTACGAGTTCTGCCGGGGCATTTTCCAAGGCTGTGTAGCCCAAGAGCGAGGCGAGTCCGCAAAAGACCGCGATAGCCGTCCAAATACCAAAAACGTACCCTGGCCCACGGCCGGCCCTCTTCATGCCGGCCGTACTGGACAGACCCTCGGGGACGTTTGAGATAAGCACGGCGGCCAGCATTGCCGGGCTTACTGTGCCGGCGGCGACGAGCCCCAAGCCAAGAACTACGGATTCGGGAATGCCGTCAATCAGGGCCCCGATAGCGATCGCAGTCCCGCTTCCGGGGGCGTCCTTTTCCGAGGGCTGCTTTTGCCCCGACCGCTTCCGGTGCTTCGCTCCCGCGCGGGCAAGCAGGATGTTCGAGCCGACAAAAATCAACGCCCCGGCCAGGAAGCCGACAACGGTCGGCAGCAACCCGCCCACTTCGACGGCCTCATCCACCAGCTCAAAGGCAAGAGCTGAGATCAACACACCGGCCCCAAAAGCCATCACAGTGGCAACAATTTTCGGTGGGACTTTCCACAGCCAGGCGATCCCGGAGCCCAGGACGAGCGCGCCGCCGGCCACGGTGCCCCACATCAAAGCCTGCATCCACATTGGCATTTGGTTGCCCTCCAGTCCACCCCGCTGGGAGTTCCAGCGAACACAACGTAATTGCCCCCGCGGGACTATACCAGCGCACGGTGCCACGCGACCTCAACCTCATCATGATCCTTCGGGGTCCCACTTCCTTAGAACCGGGACACTCCTGGCGGTACGCTCCCCTGTGGATCCGAATCTTGTGCTGCTCGAGTTTGAGCAACACGGTGTCTGAGCCGCCGTTGCGGACGACCTTGCAGAAGCCCAAACGCTCGTAGAGCAACCGGGCAGGGTTCCCGTCCAGCGGAGGTCAAGGGAAGCGAACATGTCAAAGATGAGCTTGCCGTGCGCGCTAGGCGTATCAAGCCACGGCTCAGCCAGGGAACGGACCCGCATCCCCCGCTGGCCCAGCACCATCACAATGTCAGCCAGGTCCGCCGTACTCCGGCCCCATCCTGGTGAAGTCGGCAACCAACAGATCAATACCCGGCTGCAGGTAGTCCAGGCACTCCATCCACCGCGCCCGGGCCTGCGTCGCAGCGCTGGCTCACGCCTTGGAGAATCGAGTACACCCTACTCGTGCGCTGAGCCTGCAAATCCTGTTCACTGTCTGCAAAGAGTCGCATTAGCTTTCCCGTGCCCTCCTGGGTCGAGATACAGGCGGGGCCGACGACGAAATGAACCTCCTGAGACCGGGTTCATGTCCCCAGCCGTCGCCGGCCCTTATTCTTGGCGCCAACCCCCGCTCAAGTGGCCCGCCGGCGTGGGAGAGATCATGGGGCACAAACCAGATGGGGTGTGCGGCTCACGCTTCACCGCAAAATCACGAAATGGTTCCAATACCACATCAAAGTAGCCGCGTTTGGACGCCCGGGCGCAGTTCACGACCCACGAACCTTGGAATTCGCCGGAATTGCGGTGATTTTCGCGGCTCAGATCGTTATGAAGTCGGTAGCTTCATCTTCTGTCACATCAGCCCCGCTGGCCCCTACAGTTGCAGAAAGGCCGGCCGCAACCAAGCGCCGCGCCAGCGGTGAAGGAACGGTGGGGAGATGTCCGGAGAAAGTTCGTCAAGGGTCACATATCTTACGGTCTCCGATGTGGCGGCCTGCCTGAACGTTTCGAAGATGACCATCTACCGGCTGGTGCGCTCCGGTGCGATGCCCGCAGCGCGTTTCGGGCGCTCCTTCCGCGTCAGCGAAGCCGCCGTTGACCGGTACGTCCACGACGCGGAGATACCCGGGCCGGAAATTTAGGACCGGGCCGGCAGAAATCACGCGCTCCGGCAGGTCCGCTACAGATTTTTCAGTGCCAGAAGAAGGGGGAACAGCATGTCCAGGAATCCTTTTAGAATCGGCGACTACGTTGTCGCGGACGAGCCCTTCAACGGACGGACCGAGGGAGTGGTCATGACAATCAATGGCCGCTGCCTGGGCCTGCTTGCCACAGGCGGCCCGGGCGACCACTACATCTACTACGACTACCGGACCGTTACCCTCCCGAACTGAGGACCCCCGGCACCACATGGACGTCACACCTTCACCTTCGGGACAAATGGGCCCGGTCGCCGCAGTACCACCGGGGTCTCTTCTCCTGCCCGCAGGGACTCCACCGTCCCATAAGCCGGGCGATCACCGTGCCGCGGAAACCCGCCGCCACAGTGTCATCTTCAGGAGTCGTCTGCACCAGTTCATACGGCCAGATGGCGCGCGGGCACGGAACTGTTGCCATTGGGTTGATGCTCCTATGGTTGTCAAGCGCTGGTTTGGGGTTGTTCGTCCAGCCACGTGCGGCTACGGCTGGCAAGGTCGTGTTCCCGCGGGATGCCGCGTTCTATGCGTGAGATGGCTGTCGGCCAAACGCTGAAGTGCTGGGCGGCTGCGGCTTGGGTGATGTGAAGCGCCAACCGCCGTGGTCGCAGGTCTTTCGTGAGGGGAACAGGCCGGGGGGTTTGTAGCACCCGATAAAAGAGCCAGCGCTTACTTCGCGCGGGAGCAGCGGCAGTGAGCACGTATGAATTCATCGATTCCCAAAAAGCTGAGCCGCCAATCTCAATTCGGTGGTGAGAATGTGCCGCTGGGTGGCCGTCTTGACGTCCGGTTTCTATCACTGGGCCACCCGTCCCCAATCGGCCACCGCGGCCCGCCGCCAGGTGCTGACAGCGCGGATCCAGCACTACTTCGAGGAGTCCGAGGGCACCTCCGGCTACCGGCGCATCCACGCCGATCTCGCCGCAGAACAGACCGAGTGCTCTCCCGAGCTGGTGCGCCAGATCATGCGCCGCCAGGGCCTGGTGGCCTGTCAACCACGCCCGTTCCGCATCACCACCGAGGCTGACGCTGAGGCGGCCGCGGGCATGCCCGACCTCGTCCAGCGGGACTTCACCGCGGACCGCCCCGGGGTGAAGTTCGTCGGCGACATCACCTACATCCACACCTGGCAAGGATTCCTCTGCCTCGCCACCGTCATCGACTGCTACTCGAAGAAAGTCGTCCGCTGGTCCATCGCCGATCACATGCGCACCGGACTCGTCGCAGACGCGCCCAAGAACGCCGCCGCTACGACCCGGATCGAGCCGTCCGCGATCTGGCACTCCGATCGGGGCAGCGTCTACACCTCAACGGATTTCAGGGCACTGGTGGCCGGCCTGGGCATGCGCTCCCCGATGGGACGCACGGGCGTGTGCTGGCACAACAGCATGGCCGAATCGTTCTTCTCAGCCCTGAAGAACGAACGTGTGTATCGGACCGCTTACGCGACCACATCACAAGCCCGCAGCGACGTCCTTCGCTACATCGAGGGGCTTTACAACAGCCGGCGCCGCCACTCCGCGCCCGGCTACCGGCGGCCCAACGAAGTCCACCATGGCTATCAACAGCCAGCCCTGGCAGCGTAGAAGAATCCACTCAATCCGCTGTCCGAAATCCCCGCAGCAACTCAATCTGCCGCGCACTCGTTTTTCGGTTCAAATGACGGGCCTTAGAATCCTTCGGATTCAGCCCGGCAGAGCCCGAAGCCGCAATGAGTTCGCGAGCATTTCCCACATGAGGCACGCACCCCGTTTCGCGAGCACTACACGTGAGTCTCGTCGGGGGCCCTGTTGCCTCATTGCAATACCTCCGGGAGGAGTGATTCGTTGCCTCATTTGAAAACCTCCGGAGGGCTGCCTTCGTTGCCTCATTGAAAAACCTCCGGGAGGTCAGTTGTTCCATGCCCTGTTGACGGGTTTGAGGTGCGCTGGTTTCTTCGCCAGGGCCAGTGTTTCCAGCTCGGCGGTGAGGGCCAGGATCCGGCGTGAGTGAGCGCCGGGTTTGATCTTTTTGAAGACGGCGTTCATCTGGATGATCGGGCGTTTTGGCATTTTCTCGTGCCGGATTGCCCTTTGGTGCGGTGTTGCAGGCGCGTCGTGTTTCTTGGTGACTTTTGCCCGGTGGCGCTGCTTTTCGATGAGTTTCTGCTGGGCCGGCAGGAAGTGGGTGAAGACGCGGTCCAGCTCCCAGATCTCGTTGAGTTTGTCCAGCTCGCCGGCGGTGTCGTAGCGCAGGTAGCCGACCAGTTCCCGGACCCGGGCCCAGTTCTTCTGCTCCACGTGGGCACCGTCGTTCTTGTTGCCTGGCCGTGAGCGGGTGAAAGTGATTTCGTGCGCATGGCAGTAGGCCAGCAGATGCTCGTTGATGAACTCCGATCCGTTGTCCGAATCGATCCCGATGATGGGGAACGGGAACACCGCGGTGACGTGCTCGAGGGCCTCAAAGACCCATTTGGCGGCTTTGTTCCGCACGGACCGGTTCACAGTCCAACCCGTTGATATGTCGGTCACCGTCAGGGTGAAACAGAACTCACCGAAGCTGTTGCCGCCCTCGTGGCCGACCAGATCGATCTCCACGAAACCGGGCACGGCGTCGTCCCACTCGGCCCAGGTCCGGATCCGGATCCGGATCTGGGATTTGAGTAGCGTGCCGGGCTTGGTATGGGACCGTCCGCGCGGGATCAGTTTCGCCCGTTCGCCGGCGAGTTTGCGGTCGATGGTCGCCGCGCTCATGCGCATCAGCAGCGCGGCCTGGTCCTCGGTGATCGCCAGCTCCTGAGCGCGGCGCAGCAGCGGCACCAGGACCGGGAGCATCGGGGCCAGCAGCCTGCCGGCCGGGGCCCGCAGCACCGCCCAGCACTTGATCAGCGCAGGCAGCAGGTCAGGCCCGTAGACCGGGGTCCTGCCCGGCCTGGGCCTTAGGATCTTCAGGACCAGGGCGTCCCGCAGGGCCGTCCGGGCGTAGTCGCGGTGCCAGCCGGTCAACTCGACCAGTTCGTCCAGGATCCGGGACTTCCCGGCACGATCGGCGCTCCTATAGGCGAGGGCTTTCTTCTTCGTCACAGCTTGGCGCTGGGCCATCGTTAGCTCCATGAAAACGGGCATAACCCGCATCCGCTGCCACAACCGCGAACCACGCCGCTACGCGGGGGCTTTCTATGAGTCAACGCGGGGGGCTACCGGCCGGTCTCTGGGCGGAGTAACCTGCGGAGTGTCATGGTCTCAAAAGCGCATTCATGACGGGAGCATACCCATGTTCGACCAGAAATTCATCACCGATGCAATGAGCCGCAGCGCCGAAGACCCTGTCGACCGGCGCATCCTGTTCCGGGCTGCCGGTATCGCAGGGATCGGCGGCGTCGCGGCCCTGATCGCCAGCTCACCGGCCTACGCGTCCAAGGAATCAGACAACTCCGGTAACGGTCCCAGCGATGGGGCCATTCTAAATTTTGCCCTCAACCTGGAATACCTCGAAGCGGAGTTCTACCTGCGTGCCGTCACCGGCCGCGGCCTGAGTGACGGGCTCACAGACGGCAAGGGCCGCAAAGGCGGCGTTACCGGCGGCGCGCAGGTCCCGTTCAAGGCAGGCAGCCTGATCGAAAAATACGCCAAGGAAATTGCCGCGGACGAGGAATCCCACGTCAAATTCCTCCGCACCGCGCTCGGAAAAGCCGCTGTCTCCCGGCCCCAGATTGACCTGGAAGCCAGCTTCACCGCCGCAGCAATGGCCGCCGGCCTGATCAAAGCAGGCGAGAAGTTCAACCCCTTCGTCGATGAGACCAGCTTCCTTCTCGGCGCGTTCATCTTCGAGGACGTCGGCGTCACGGCATACAAGGGAGCGGCCCCGCTGATCGACAATAAAACCTACCTCGAAGCCGCTGCCGGCATCCTCGCCGTCGAGGCCTACCACGCCGGTATAATCCGCACCACGCTCTATGCCCTCGACCTCCAAATGCCCGCCCAGGCGATCTCCGATGCCCGGGACAGCCTCGACGGATCCGCCGACCTCGACCAGGGCATCGGCACCAAAGCCACCGCCAACCTCGTCCCGACCGACGCGAACGGTATTGCCTTCAGCCGCAGCCCAGGACAGGTCCTGAACATCGCCTACCTCACCTCCAAGGCAGCAAAAGAAGGCGGGTTCTTCCCCAAGGGCGTCAACGGTGACATCAACCGAAGCGCCGCCCACTCCTGACACCGCACCTCAGCAAACGCCTGGGCCGCGGAAAGCACACGCCCGGGGTGTTCCTGACCGCAGCCGTTGCCTGGTGAGTTTCTGAAGTAGCTGGGGCACAGGTTCAGCGCTTTCCAGCCTGACAACCGGGCAGGAGAGCGTGGCTAGCCAGTCTTCGTGACTGCCGCGGTTTTGACCGGCAAACGCTGGATCGTTGTAGCCGCGAGCCCATCCTAGGAACTCCTGATGGGCTAATTCATTGACTTCACCGGGGTTGATTGTTTCTCCCAGCCTGACTGGACACGCAGGATCGCTATGCCCCTCCCCACGGTAGACCCCGGGGCCTACCTGGCCGGGTTGCTGCTGCAAACCGGCTAGGCAGCCACGAGGCTTTCACGGAGTTCCGCCAGCGCACCGCGCAGCGGGTGTCCGCCGTGGTGCGCAGGGTGGTTATCGATCCCGGGCTCAGCGAGGAAGTAGCGCAGGGTCCGCTCGCACCAGAGCGTGGGCCGCCGCCTCCTGGAGACATCCCTATGACGCCAGTTCCCTCATCGCCCGGATGGACGCCCTTTAACTCATCGATTCCCTGACGGCACTCTCGCCGCTGCAACGCGAACAGATTGTGCTGGCGTACTTCGGCACCCTCACCTACCGCGAGGTGGCGGAGGGACTCTCGGCAGCGTTGCCCACCATCACGTCCAGGTCCGCGCAGGGCAAAAAAAACTCCGTATACAACTTGAACCCGTTTGAGGGCACGATCAGAGCGGCCCGTGCGCCGAATGCCGTCACCGGCTGCTGCGGAGGCACGGGTTTGTCGTCGGCTGTGGCACGCGACGCGTCCGGGACTCAGCATTACGGAATGGTTACGGTGCCTGTGGAACCCCATCCGGGACGGTGTTGCTGCCGAAGTACTCCTGACAGAGAAAGACCCGCCCCGCTGAAAATCCGCGGCCCGCACCACGGGCGCCGCACCGGGACAGTTCCATCCACATGACTTCAAGGAGTACTCCCATGCGCACCTCCCTCAAGACCTTCGCCGGCGTCGCCGCTGCCGGTTCGCTCATGTTCTCCCTGGCCGCCTGCAGCCCGTCCAACTCCGGCTCCTCGGCCCCCGTCAGCACCTCCTCCTCTTCGGCGTCGGCCGAAATGCCGAAGCCGCTGGCCGCCATCCCGGCCCTGACCGGGGTGTCCACTGCGGTGAAGCTGGACGCGTCCTTCGCGAAGGCTCTGGAGACCCTGCAGCTGACACCCGGCGTTGTCGGCACCGCGGCGCTGACCGACGGCTCGCTGGTCTTCCCGATCACCGGCGGCAAGGTCGACTACTACGACCCCGCCAAGGACTACCGCCCGTACGTCCAGGGCCTGATCAGCCACGCCGGCTCCGGATTCTCCCTCACCGCCGGTGAGACCAAGGTCGACCTGACCAACTTCACCATCGACCCGGGCACCTCCAAGCTCTACGGCGACGTCGCAGTCAACGGCGAGACCGCCGCGAAGCAGGCCTACATCTTCAACCTCGACGGCTCCACCCTCAAGCCCCTGGCGAAGTCCGGCGACACCGCCATCCTGGAAGGCACCCGCGTGCTGATCTCCGACACCGCCGCCGGCCTGCTGAACAAGACCTTCAAGACTGACGCCGTGAAAGCCGACATGCTCGTCGGCATCGCCAAGATCACCGTCAACACCAAGTAACCCCCACCGGGAAGACCTGCCGGAGGCATGGTCTGCACCGGCGGGAAGTGCCGCGGATCCTCAGGGTCCGCGGCACTTTTCCGTCGCCCTGCCCGGAGTCGGATCTACTCAAGGGCGGCGTCGAAACCGACGATGGCCCCGGGGCAGCGATGTACCCGGAGTTCCCTGACGGCTTTGAACACGGTGGAGGCGTGTGGCCCGGGAAACTGAGCCCCGGCTTCCGCCCCGGACCACTACCCGGCCGAAAGCAGCTCCTCCGGCGCCTTGCGGCAATTTCCGGGGACTTCAAGCCCCCACCTGATCCTGAATAGTGGTGTGATGTAAGCATGCAAAGACCCGACCCGCAGAGGCTGACAGAGGCGCTGGCCGCCCGGTTTGCCTCCCCGACGCGGAGCACCCGGCTCACCGTCGTCCTGGGGCGTTGGCTCGGGCTGAGTTTCACGGTGTGTTTCCTGACCGGGCTGTTCAGCCACGGCCTTCAGAATCCGCCCTCCTGGATGTTCTTCCCTACCAGTCCGGTGTGGATCTACCAGCTGACCCAGGGGATCCATGTCACCGCCGGGATCGCGTCTATTCCGCTGCTGCTGGCAAAGTTGTGGTCCGTGTACCCGGAGCTGCTCAAATGGCCGCCGGTGAAGTCCCCCGTGCACGCCCTTGAGCGGGCCTCCATTGCCATCTTCATCGCCTCGTCGCTTCTGCAGCTGACCACCGGACTGATCAATACCTACAAGTGGTATCCCTGGCCGTTCCCGTTCCGCGAGACCCACTACTGGCTGGCATGGGTCATCTGGGGATCCCTGCTGCTGCACATCGGCGTGAAACTTCCGGCCATCATGGCTCATTGGCGACGGCGTGCCATCGAGTCCCCTCCGCTGGCGGGTGCTGCGGCCGGCACCGGGCCAAAGGCCACGAACAGTACGCCCGCCGCCACAGCAGCGCCTGGCCGGTGGTCACGACGGGCCTTCCTTACCGGGGTGGGAGGGAGCACGGCGGCGCTCGTACTCACCACCGCCGGACAGTCCTTTTCCTGGCTCGGCCCCCTGAACCTGTTTGCCCCCCGCAAAATGGGCACCGGCCCGCAGTCCGTCCCGGTGAACCGGACCGCAAACGACGCGAAAGTGGCCGGCCTTGCCCGCGCCGGCGGCTGGTCCCTGACCGTCACCTACCAAGGAACCAGCAGGAAGTTCAGCCTGGCCGAACTCCGGGCGCTCCCTCAGTCCAGTCAGGAGCTCCCGATCGCGTGCGTCGAGGGCTGGAGCCAGATGGCCCAGTGGCGCGGCGTGCCGATGAGGGACCTGCTCGGTGCTGTCGGGGCACCACCGGATTCGGCCCTGCGCGTGACCAGCCTTGAACCCGAGGGCGCGTACAGACTCATGTCCATGCCGGCGGAATACACCCGGGACGAACGGACACTCGTCGCGCTGGAACTCAACGGAACCGTCCTGGACCTTGACCACGGCTATCCCGCCAGGATCATTGCCCCCGGACGCCCCGGAGTCCTTCAAACCAAATGGCTCCAGTCCCTGGAGGTCCTGTGAACCCGCCCAAGGCAAACCCGCCCGTGACTACAGTCCGATCCGTGAAGACGGCCGCATCCGTCAACGCAGTCAGGATAGCCCTCGGCCTGGCAGGTGCCGGGCTCATCGGCTACGGCCTGCTGGGCCTCCCCACCCAGCTCGGCCCCGCCCAGCTGCTGGGGCTGCTGACCTGGCTCGCCGCCGCGGTTCTGCTGCACGACGGCGTCATTGTGCCGCTGTCCACCCTGGCCGGTGCCGGACTGACCCGCCTGGGATCGGGATTGCGGCCCGCCTCCGCCGCGGTACTGCGCGGGGCCCTCATGACAGGTGCGGTGGTCACCCTGATCACCGGAATCGTGCTCAAGGCACAGTCCGTGGCCCGGAACACCAGCGTCCTGGAGGCCGACTACGCCGGACACCTCCTCTGGCTCTGGACGATTCTCGCCCTGGCAGCGGCGGCCGCGATCTACGCCTGTGAACGCTCCGCACGCACCGGTCCGGGCACAGGGGAAAGCCAGCAAAAGACTCGGCCCTGAGCGCGACGTGTCGAGGCCACCATCCAGCCGGCCGCAGACGCACGGGCCGCCAGCCCACGGCGACCCGTTCTCGCCCAGGGAAACGGCTCGCTCCGGTACCCGCCGCCGTCCTCCAGCACCGCCAGATACGCGGCGTCGACGTCCACGTCCGGGTCCGCTTCGACCAGCAGCGTTCCCCGCGGCGCGACCAGCTGCCGGCACCGGCCCAGCAACTGAGCAATGTTTCCGCCGATACCGATATTGCCGTCAAGCAGCAGCACCGACTGCCACAATCCGGACTGCGGAACACCGCAAAACACGGACTGATGCAGGGCCCGGACCCCTCGGTCCCGGGCCAGCGTCACCGCCTCCGCACTCGTATCCAGACCTAGCGCACCCAGCCCCAGGGACCGGGCAGCGGACAACATCCGCCCCGGACCGCAACCAATATCCAGCACCGGCCCCTTCAGGCCCTGCAGCAGGCGCAGTTCCAAGGCACTGGCCTCCGCGCACCACTCCAGGACATCGAACTGCACGACACCGGCCCCGGAGGCGGCGCCCGGTTCCCCGCTCTCCGCACGCAAAGTGAGGCTGCCGCCGCCACGGCGCAGCGCACGGGCATACGGCTCACCGGACCCGGAACCGAACACCCCCGCCTTCGTCCCGGGGAGGACCTCCACTGTCACCGGGCTCCCCGTGGCATTGCCCGTGTGCCCCTCAGCCCCGCCCGGCACAGCATCACGAACATCAACGTCACGGGAAAAGACTTCACCCTGCCTGCCGGTCACCGCCAAAGATCCTCCACGCTCACGTTCACCAACCGGGAATCCCATCCCCATCCCCATAAGGTATCCCGCCCACACCCCCTGCGCCGCTTTCAGGTGCGACCGCCTCGGCACCCATCCGGACCCCGGCAGCCTCCGAATAGCCACAAGGATCACCACACACCAACGGAACGGCGGGACGCGGCACATGGCCACACCCCCGGGTCGCCCGGCAATCCAATTCTCCGGACGCACCAAACGGCCGGTCCCCCTCCGGCGGAACCGCCCACGGCCTCCGCCGGTGGCAACAGAACCCCGTCCGGTGGCAAACAATGACGGATGCTGACCCACCGGCTGCGCTCAACGAAGACATCATCCAGGACCTGGCCGGCGGCCGTCTCCTGGATCTCGCCGAGCTATATGCCGTCGGCGCCCTCGGCAGCCCGGGTGAATCCGCCGTCGATGAGATTCTCCGATCGGCGCCCGTATCCCTGCAGGCCCACTTTTCCCTCCGGGTGGCACAAACGCGCGAAGCCCTGACGTTGACCTTCGTATCCCTGGACGCCGAGCCCCCGCCCGATCTATTCCGAAAAATCCTGGCCGTGCTGCCAACCCGACATTGAGCTGCCGCGGAGATCTCGGACAGTGGGCCCTCTTGAAATGAGGGTCTACCGAAGGTAGAGATCAGCATGACCGCATCACGCAAGCGATTTGC
>NZ_JBEPOZ010000036.1:0-23736 GCF_040547005.1 Arthrobacter sp. UYCu712 | reverse complement strand
TTCAGATCCCGGCCGCGGCGTGGCCTGACACCCCCGGCCTCGGCCAGGACCCGGCGCCCGGTCCGCCTGCTCGTATTGATCGGCACAACAGCGTCAGTGATGAAATCACCGGCCTGCATCCCAGCCCAAAACAGCTGCAGAAGATCCGGTCTTACATAAATCCAGTACCTCGCCATGACAACACCCATCCGCTAAGTGTTGCAATCACCGCAAGAACCCAAGGATCCTTTACCGGGACAAGGCGAGCATCTTGAGATTCGGGCTCAGATCCGTACGCAGTCGCGCGTTGGTCTCGACGTCGAAGCGTTCAGTACCGTACAGCAGCTTCTGGCGCTCGAGACCTTCGGGGACGAAGCCGGCACCGGTGGCGACCTTGCACGATGCGGGATTGTTGACGCGATGGCCCAGCTCGAGGCGGAAGAGGCCGTCCTCAAAGGCTGCGGCGGCGATCGTTGCGAGGGCTCGCACTGCATAGCCGCGACCACGAGCTGCAGAGGTGAGCCAGTAGTACGTCCAGGCAGTTCCGTGGTGCCGGTCAATGGCTGACAATCCTACGTTGCCCGCAGCAACACCCTCGATCGTGATCGCCCAGTTGCGCCTAGACACTGTCAACGGAAGTTGGGTGCCGATGTAGTCACGCGCCTGGTCGACGGTGGCCAGGTCCGCACTGCCAAATTGCGACTCAAGGTCCGGGCTCTGCCGGGATGCAGCCCACAGCGCGGGCGCGTCTTCAAGCGTCCAAGGGCGAAGTTCGACGGTCATAGCTCTTATCGTGCCCGACGAGGAGCGTTTGCCATTAATTTGCCCTTAGGCCGATGGCTGTGCGAACGAGCGCGTCACGACGGACCTCGGCGGCAGAGGCACCGTGACCGCAAGCGGATCGTTGACCGGATAGTGGTTATGTAAAGGGAGTGGAAGCGGTCACTGAGTGTGGAAGATGATCCATTCGCTTACCTTTGGTCGCAGCTGCAGAATGCAGAGCAGGCAACATTAGTGCTTGATTGAGACCAGCTCAGTGAGCAGTTCCACTTCTTCCTCATTGGTGAGTCCGGCACGCCTTGGCCTGTCGATGCCAGCCTCTTCTTCCCACTTTAACGTGGCGTTCAGTGTTTCTTCGAGCGGACGTAATGCCAAGCCTGCGTCCTTCGCCCGCTTGTTGGAGCGTGCGTTCATTCCGTGCCAGACCGGATTGCTCAGCCATAAGGGTAAAGACTTCGGGCCTGCCCATTCCCCTACTCCGTGGGAGTGGAGCCATTCTGCGTCGGCGGTCACGACTTGGCCTTCATGGCGGGCCGCTGCCCTGGCGGCGGCAATGTGTTCCTCGAACGTCTGCGTTTCTCCCATCGCGTTATAGACACCACTGAGTTGCTTTTCGCACGAGTGGACAAGCCAGGCAGCCAGGTCTCGAACGTCAATCACCTGTGTGGGCAGCGCTGGAGCGTTGGGTATTAACACCGTTCCCTTTGCCACGGAGGGATTGGCAAACCGCAACGGCCAATACCCGGTGCGTCCGAAAATGTCGCCGGGTCCTCCGATGAGTCCTACGCGGGCGATCATGCAGTTCTCTGAGCCGAACCCTTCGATGACGGCTTGCTCGCATGCGACCTTTGCTTGTCCGTAGGATTCCATGGTTTCCATGACATCTGATTCGAGCGGAGGAAGCAGCGGTGCGTCTTCGTCCTGTCCCAGCGGCCCTTGGCTTGCATATGCGTTGCCGGAGGAAACGAAGAGGTAGTAACGGGCCGTGCGAAGATCTCGAACTGCCCGTTTCACCTGCCCTGGCTGGCGGGATACGTCCAAAACCGCATCCCACTGCAATGTGGCCACTGGTTCGAGGCCTTCGTCTTTGTCCCGGTCCGACTGAATGAGTGATGCACCTTCCGGGGTGGAACCTGATTCCCCTCTCGCGAGGCACGTTACATCGTGGCCGCGATCGACCGCCTGACGTGCGACCTCGTGACCAAGCCAGGCAGTACCCCCAAGAATAAGAAGCTTCATGTCCCCATAAAATCAGAGGGGCGGCACACGGTGTAGTGGTTCCTCTGGAAGCTGATACGACGGCCGACAGATGGCAGTCCAATTGAGGCAACGAACGTCCCTTAGACGGCAGATGGATCAGTGGCAGCTCACTGGGTGGTGCCTATGACACAGCGTTCCGCAACAGGCGGCCTTTGAATCATCCCGTTAGCCGGTCGATCACTGTGCCGCGGGAGCCTGCTGACATGTTCCGCACGGTTGCTGGCCTGGGCCATGTACGTAAGACCCGTACGGTGAAATGCCCGATGACGGGGGGATTACTGCAACCATGTTTCTTATGGGGCTCGCCCCTCGCTGCCGGCCTCACTCCTGCGCAGGCGCCTTGACCTAGTTGAGCAGGGCGTGGTCGATATTCGCGGTGATGATTACGTCTTCGTTGAGGACCAGCTGTTCAGCAGTCCTAGCACCGCTGGCGCGGTGGTTTTAGGCGGCAGTATCAACGGAAGGATTTTCCTGGAAGACCGCGACGGGCCGGACCTTTCAGCAGTTCGAGGATGAGGCACTGAATGACGATCCACGGGAATCAGCCTAGTGTCGCCTGATCTGTCGCAACGGGTCCAAAGGCTGTGCGGCGGCTACCGCACGGCTTAACGTCATCGTGGCACATGTTTACTCTCGCCCCGGACACAGCAAGAGACTGGCCGGCCGCAACGGCTGACCAGTCTCTTGGGGACTGCTAGAGCGGCTGAATGTTCTCAGCCTGGGGGCCCTTGGGGCCCTGGGTGATGTCGAACTGAACCTTTTGGTTCTCGTCCAGGGACTTGTAACCGCTGGATGCGATTGCCGAATAGTGTGCGAACACGTCAGCGCTTCCGTCGTCAGGGGCAATGAAACCAAAGCCCTTTTCGGAGTTAAACCACTTGACAGTACCTGTTGCCATGCTTGATTTCCTTCACGGGTCGCTGGGCGGTTCCGCTTCTCGGAATACCGTCCCCGCCACTCACATGGATGAGCCTATGGGCGATCGTCTGCAGGGGCAACAGTTGGCTTTAAAAGCGGAAGTCGCCGAGGCGGTTTGGCATCAGCCGGGGCCTGAGAGTGCCGAAGGGTGAACCGGCCGATGCGGGGTTACTGCTGCCGGTCAGCCTCAGGGCGTCTGAGAGGTGATCCATTGCCGGGCATCCAGCTCTCCGATCCGCCGGTACAGGGTCGCCCGCGACATACCCAGGTCACGGGCGATGTGGGTAGCTGCCTCCCCGGCGTCGATGAGGCGGCGGGCGTTGCTGATCTGGCTGTCGCTGAACTGCTGCCGCCGTCCGCCCAGATCCTTCCCCGCGGCCCGGCGTTTGGAGACAGAGTCGTTGATGCGTTCGCGCTTAATCTCGAGTTCCATCTGGGCCGGGGCCGCCATGACAGTGAAGACCATGGATCCCATCGGGGTGCCGGTGTCCACATTCCCGCCGCCCAGGTTCAGCACCCGAAGGTTGATGCCCTGGCCCGCAGTTCATCGGCAAGGCCGAGCATGTTCACCGTGGACCTTCCCAGCCGGTCCAACGTGGTGATCACCAGGGTGTCCCCCTCGTGCAGTGCTTCCAGCGCCCTATTGAATGCCGGCCTTGATGCCCGGGCGCCGCTGACCCCGTGGTCGGTGTAGAGGTCATCACGTCGCACACCGGCTGCGAGCAGGTCCCGAACCTGCCGGTCGAAGTCCTCTGCTGCGTCGACAGCATGGAGGGACTCGTCTGCATAGATGAGGACGGCAAATTGCGGCATTGTGGTGGTCCTTTCGTGAAAGTCGATCGGCTAGTCGGGCCGGTGGCTGCAGTGTCTCCGGTGCATAGTGCAGTGGAGTGGGCGATGGGCGTCCGCATGTTCACCGCTGTATCGCGGATGCTCGGGTTTAGCGACATCTGCGGGTGGGAGAAGAGGTTTAAGGTGGACTCCTGGGTCGGGAGTGTTGGGTTTACGTGGCCCGAGTGCCCAGGTTGCGAAGAAGTTCCCCGTCCTTCGTTTTGGGCGGTGGATCAGTTGACGACGAGATTTTGGTGTCCGTCGATCAGTTCGCGCACGATGTCGAGGTGACCTGCGTGAGTGGATGTCTCTGCAAGCACGCGAAAGACGACCTCGCGACCCTCACGCATCGGTTGTGCGGCGAACTCGCTGGCCGGGGGCCACCAGCGGGGTGGGTCATCAAGGTCAACTTTCGCAAGGATTCGGTTGCTGCGCCGGATCTCGTGCTTATAGATCTTGACGGCTTCGGCGCCCGCCATAGGACGGGACGCCCAACCGTCGTGAAGTGCTGCGATCGCCTTGGAGTCGGCGCCAAGAACGGCCGAGATCCAAAACATCTCATCGTCGAAGGCGAGGTGGTTGAGGAGGCGCGTTATGGTCCACCCTGATGGGACGAGCGGCGCACTCATCTCGGCTTCGGTCAGCCCGTCCACGGCATGCAGCACATGATCGCGTTCGCTTGCCAGTTGCGTCAGCAGCAGCCGGTCACTCATGCTTGAGGCTCGTATCCGATGAGCCAGCGAAGGCCGTGGCGGTCAGTGACCTGACCGTCTGAGGCGCCCCACGGCTTTGGAGCCAACGGGTCGATCGCCGACCCGCCGATGCAGAGCTTGTCGAACCACTCGTGGAGGATCGCCGGTTCAGCGGTTCCCAGCAGCGATAGCATGAGGCCTTCGAACCGCACGGTCTGTTCTCCCGCCGGGGCGTCGGATCCCGCCGGGGCGTCGGATCCCGCCGGGGCGTCGTCACCGCCAAGGACGCCGTGCGCTATAGCGCCTGGTGGGCCGTCGGTCCTGCCAAAGTCCTCGTAAGAGTGCAGGGACAACTCGCCCCCGAAGATGTCTGCGTAGAAGCTCAGCGCTTCCCGGGCCGTTCCGGGGAAGCTGACGTATACGAGAGGTGCAGCCATAGTGGGTACTCCTAATGTGTGATGGAAACGTTTGGACCAAGTTTCAGGTCCTCTTCATAGACGTTGATGCACCGCCAAAATCAGCGGTAACTCCGAATCTAATAGGGCGGGCCGATTCCTGTCCCTGGACTATGCGTCGATTCGGCGTATCTCGATCGGCCATAGTTTTGCCTCTCCGAGCTTTCCGGCGATCTCCACCGCGCGTTCCATGTCCACGCAATCGACAATGTAGAAACCAGCCACGAACTCCTTGGTCTCCATGAAGGGACCGTCAGTCACGGTGCACCTGCCGTCGTTCGACTGGACGAATTTCGCCTCCTCGCTCAGCTCATGCGCCTCCACGAACTCTCCGGAGGCCATGAGCTCCTTCTGTAAGGAGGTATGGGCCCGCATGATCCCCTCGATCTCGGCCTCGGGAAGCCCCTTCCAAGTATCAACATTGTTCGGAATCAATATGAGG
Source organism: Arthrobacter sp. UYCu712 (assembly GCF_040547005.1). Lineage (NCBI taxonomy): Bacteria > Bacillati > Actinomycetota > Actinomycetes > Micrococcales > Micrococcaceae > Arthrobacter > Arthrobacter sp. UYCu712. The sequence continues at coordinate 18,379 of NZ_JBEPOZ010000036.1, read as the reverse complement.
TGTTTCATTTTTCTCCTCTGCACCCGTTATCGGGCGCATATTTTGGATGGACTGAGATTCGGATAAGGGCACATCGGCTGTTTCTGCCAGGCGCTTGTTGAGGTAGCGGCGCTCAACCTCTGACGGTGCGAGCTCCCGGGCCCGCCGATATTCGCGGTGGGCCTCTGTTTTTCTGCCCAGGCGCCGCAGGAGGTCAGCTTTCGCCGCGGGCAGAAGGTAGTAGCCGTCTAGGGATCGTTCGCGCTCCAGCCGATCGATGAGTGCCAGGCCGGCCTCCGGTCCTTGAGACATCGCGACGGCGACGGCACGGTTGAGCTCGATGACCGGGGACGGTGCGATCTGCCCGAGGTGGTCATATAGCGCGGCTACCTTCGCGAAGTCGGTGCTGCCTGCGTCCGGGGCGATCATATGGCAGGCAGCAATGGCGGCCTGGACGCAGTAGCTGCAGGGCCGTGAACGGCGTGAAATGCCCTCTTGCTCGGCAGCCGCCAGCAGCTTCATAGCCTCGGCTATCGCAGCCCTGTCCCACGATCCGCGGTCTTGCTCCTCCAACGTCACCAAGTCCCCCGCAGCGTCCGTTCGGGTCCCTCTCCGTGCATGGTGGAACAGCATAAGCGCTAGGAGACCCAAGGCCTCCTGTTGCTGAGGGGAATCGTCGAGTAGGGCGATCAGCATCCGGGCCAGGCGAATCGATTCCTGGACGAGGGGTTCGCGGATCAATGTACTGTCGCCCGTGGCCGAATATCCTTCGTTGAACATGAGGTAGAGCACGGACAGGATGCCAGCAGTGCGTTCGGATATTAGCTCCGGTGGCGGCACACGATATGGGATTCCTGCGTTCCGTATCTTGGCACGGGCCCGGACGAGTCGTTTCGACATGGTTGCTTCCGAGACCAGGAACGCGCGCGCAATCTCAGCTGTGGTGAGACCGGCGACGGTGCGCAGGGTCAAAGTGACCCGGGCATCGAGCGGGAGGGCAGGGTGGCAACAGGTGTAGATGAGACGTAACCGGTCGTCATCGACAGCAGGATCTGTGCCGGGCTCCTCCGGCATTTCTTCGAGTTCGGTGAGGGTCGCGAGTTCACGCACCGCCCTCTTTTCGCTGGCAGCACTGCGCATACGGTCGATCGCCCGGTTCTTGGCTACGGTGGTCAGCCAAGCCCCGGGATTCCTGGGAATGCCTCGCACCGGCCAGTCGATGAGAGCGCGCGCAAACGCATCCTGGACGCAGTCCTCGGCTAGACTCCAGTCGCCGGTGACGCGGATGAGGGTTGCAGTGATTCGCGCGGTTTCAGCGGCGGAGGCTATCGCGACGGCGGTCTGCACCTCCGTCGCCGGCTCCGTTACCATGTCACCCATCCCTGCGATCCATCAGCGCCGGACATCGGGCGAATCCCTACTCTCCGAGCGGCCACACTGGCCTGATCTCAATCTTGCCGAAGCGCGCCATGGGATGTTTCGACGCCACCTCGATGGCCTCATCGAGATCGGTGCAGACGATGATGTCGTAGCCCGCAATCCATTCTTTCGTCTCGGCGAACGGCCCGTCGGAGACCACCACTTCGCCCGCACGGACCGTGACGGTGGTTGCGTCCTCCACGGGGCGCAGCCTGTTTCCGTGACGGGTGACCCCCCGCGTTCCCATCTCGGCGCCCCACTCCACGATGTTGTCCTCAGCGGCCACATATTTCGGTGCTGAGGGATCGGTACAGATGAAAAGCATGTATTCCACGATGACTCCTTCTTGTCGGTTGATACATCAGCACGACGTTCCAGACGCTGCGAAAAGGACACGCGGCGAAAAAACTTTCCCACACAGCCGGGACCGGGCACTCCCATCCGGGAGTGGCACGCTGTTCACCACGGTCCCGCCTGCCAAGCGGACATCAGTAACTCCCAAGATAAGCCCCTCCACAGCCGTCGCGGCTTCTCCCACCGCTACCGCGCCCTCTGCCGCGGGGAACTCCTTTTGGTGATCGACCGCCACTGGAATCGCCTGGGCCGATCACTCGACCCGGACGACTTCACCGACGCCCAGACAATCGCCGCAGTCGAACGCATCACCCGTGGCAACTTCCGGCTCCTAGAGTGCCTGATCCCTCAAATCACCTGCGTCCTCAAAATCAACCAGCTCGAAATCATCACCGCCGACGTCATCGAAGCCGCCGCGAGCGTCCTCGTAATCGGCAACTTGCGACAAAGAGCGACCACAAAACACCGCCAAAGAGCGCCGAATTCCACACGCCATTTCGAACGAACACTCACACTGCCGGTCGTCCCGGTCGTCCCGGTGCTTCAGTCGATGAGACGCCTCATATCCCAAGGGTTATGAGACGTTCCCTGAAGAGATGGGCTGTCCTCGTCAGGAGAACCGCCACCTTCTCATGGTCTGTGAATCAGGAGCTGCGGTTAGCGACCGTTGTATTCGTCGTCGGTGATGTGCTCGCCCCAACCGGTGGTTTTGGAGGGGTCCTCGCCGTTTTGGAGCATGGCGATGTGTTCCATGAAGCAGCCGGGGGCGGCGGCGTGCCAGTGCTCTTCGCCGGGCGGGGTGTAAAGGGTCTGGCCGGGGTGGACTTCGGTGATCTTTCCGTCCCGGGTGCCGAAGCGCCCAACACCTTGGGTGACGCGCAGATACTGGCCGTGCTGGTGGGAGTGCCAGGCCGTGCGTGCTCCGGGTGCGAAGCGGACGGTCGCGACGACCATCGTCTGGTCGTCCTCGTGGGGAAGGGCGATCGGGTCAAGCCACACGTCACCGGCAAACTGGGCCGGCGGGTTCTTTGTGGTCGGAACGGTGGGTTCGATGTTCATCATTGCCTCCTTACTTCTTGTCAGCGAAGACTTGCTTGGCGACGCCCATCGCAGACATGCCCCTGGGCCAGCCGGCGTAGAGCGTGACATGGGTGATGGCTTCGATGAGCTCGTCCTGGGTCACACCATTGTCGAGGGCCCGGCCGAGATGGGAACCCAACTGCTCGGTGTTTCCGCCGGCGGTGAGTACAGCTACCGTGATGAGGCTGCGATCGCGGGCGCTCAGTTCGGGCCGGTTCCAGACGTCCTCGAAGAGCATGTCGTCGGTGAGCTCGGCAAGCTTCGGGGCGAAGTCGCCGAACATCTTTCGGCCTCCGCCGACCTGCTTTGGCTGGTCTGCCATGTTGATCCTTCTTTCGGTTGTGAACCTTTGATTGCCTGTTGGTGTTAGTCGTATGTTTCGACGCCGGTGAGGCGTTGTTCTTCGATGTCGAGCCTGGTTTGGATCCGCCGTGCGACGGTGTCATCGACGGTGCCGGCGAGACGAAGCCCGAGGAGCACTTCACGCTTTTTGTCGAGCAGGGCGTGGCGGAGCGTTTGTTCTTCCTGGCGTGATTGCGTGGTGGCGTCCGGATCGGAGCCCTCCCGTGGGGCCTGCATCATGGACAGATGGGATCGGTATTCGTCTGCGACGCGGTCGTGGACCTCTGGGTTGATCCCGAGTTTGTTTGCGAGGTCGTCAACGGCTTGGACGGCGGCTGAGGAGATGGCCAGTTCGGCCAGGTGCAGTTCTTCCTCCTCGGGCTCATGCGGCAGCTTGGCCCAACGAACCACCGGGGGCAGCAGAGGTCCCTGCACAAGCATGGTCAGCACTATCACGCCGGCACTGATGAAGATGATGTCATCGCGTCCGGGGAGCGGGCTGCCGTCATTCAGTATCGGTGGCACGGACAGGGCGATCGCCAGGGACACTGCTCCGCGGAAACCTGCGATGGAGCTGACGACGCGGGCACGGTAGGTCATTCTGCGCTTGCGCTGGGAAGGGCGCCGGTCCAGGATCCGGATGAGGGTGATGCTAAGTGTTTGGAACACGAACCGGATTACGATGAGCGTGACCCACACGGCAACTGTTGACACCAGAAGCCGGCCCGCATCACTGGGCTTGATATCGCGCACCGCGGCCTGGACCTGAAGGCCGATGAGAACGAACAGGGCACCGTTGAGCAGGTAGGAGCCCAAGGGCCATGCGGACTCTGTCTGACGGCGGGATGCTGCCGTGCTGATCCGACTGGATATGAAGGAGATGATCAGGCCGGCTACAACAACGGCCAGGACTCCTGAGGCGCGAACTGCTTCGGCGAGCAGGAAAGCCGCGAACGGGGTGATCAGCAGTGCGATGTTGGTGATGAGCGGGTCGCGTACCCGGGCCAGGAGCAGATAAGCCGCCCAGGCAACTATCCCACCGGCTACCGCCCCTCCGGCGTAGGAGAGAGCGAACAACCCGGCAATATCGACCGGTGTGTAGTTGCCGCCCATTTTCAGGCCCACGGCGATGGCATATAGCACCAGGGCGGTGCCGTCGTTGGTCAGGCTTTCGGCCTTGAGCAGCATGAAGTTCCGGCTCGGAAGCATCCGCCCGAGAGCAGCGACGGCCGTCGCGTCCGGTGGCGCGAGGGCCGCACCGAGGATAAGAGCCGTGTTCCATGGCAGGCCGAGAAGGTGCGCCACGCCCGCCACGGCGAGAGCGGAGACCACGACCAACAGGGTGCTCATGATGACGATGCCGCGCAGGTCCCGGCGGATGGAGCGCAGCGAGGTGGTCAGGCTTTCCCAGAACAGCATGACGGGCAGGAAGATCAACAGCACCGTCTCCGGTGGAAGCTCGACCTGCCGCAGCTGCGGAACGAAGCCAAGGAGAAGGCCGAAAACCAGCAGCAGCAAGGGGGCGGCAACACGGAGGCGCGGAGCCAACACGGCGCCCGCGAGCACAGTCATGCCCAGCAATACAACGGTCTCCAGGCCCTCCACCAGGTCCTCCTCACTTTTCTTGTCCTCGGATGCAGCGCACCGTCACCGTTGTGTGGTGGGTTGTTACCAGGTCGATGCGACCGTTCTTGCGATGACCCATTCCTCGCCTCGAGGCTCGAACCAGGAACGTAGCGTCAGCCGCCACGTGGCCCTCGATCCCCAAATCGTGGCGTCGGTAAGCGTCCGGGCGGTCAGCCCGGGAGTGGTCCCCTCCGGGCTCGAGGTTGCCTCGACTGTCTCCATCCGGTGGTACTGCATCTGGCCGGTTTCGATGGCGTCCAGCCATTCAGCCTTTGACTGCACGTAGCCCGTCATGTGGGTGAGCGTGAATTCGTCGGCGAGAACGCTGTCCAGCCCGGCGATATCAGCAGCCTCCATCGCATCACACATGGTTTCGTAGAGAGCACCCATCAACTTGTCGCTCATGATTGGTGCCGTCGCCGTGCCTGTGCGGTGAGTTCGTGTGCGCCGTAGCTGTTGTCGTCGGGGTTAACGGTGACACCTGGGGCTACGACTTTGTCGATCCTGTCCAGCACATCAGTGGACAGCGTGATGGCCGCCGCGGGGAGGTAGGACTCCAGCTGCTCCATGGTGCGCGGGCCCACGATGGCTGAGGCGACGCCGGGGTGGTTGATCACGAACGCGATTGCCAGCTCAATGAGCGTCATACCTGATTGTTCGGCGAGCTGGGCGAGTTCTTCGACGATGTCGAGCTTTCGCTGATTGGCCGGGCTCGTCAGGTCGAAGCGGGCGCTCGGGCGGGCACTTGACGTGGGTGCCGAGGCTGAATCCTTGCGCCAGCGGCCGGAGAGCCAGCCACCGCTGAGCGGGCTGTACGTGAGGGTGCCCATGCCGTGCCGTTGGACCGTGGGGAGGATGTCTTCCTCAATGCCGCGGACGAGGATCGAGTAGGGCGGCTGTTCTGTGACGAACCGCTCCAGGTTCCGCTCCCTCGACACCCACTGGGCTTCGACGATCTGTGATCCCGAGTAGGACGAGGAACCGATGTACCGGACCTTGCCCTGGCGGACCAGGTCGGTGAGCGCGCCGAGGGTTTCCTCGACGTCCGTGTCCGGGCTGGGCCGGTGGACCTGGTAGAGGTCGATGTAGTCGGTGTTCAGCCGACGCAAGGAGTTCTCCACCTCCCGGATGATCCACCGGCGGGAGCCGCCCCGCTGGTTGGGGTCATCCTGGTTCATGGGCATGAAGAACTTGGTGGCGAGGAAGACGTCATCGCGCCGGCCTTCCAGCGCTTGCCCGACGATCTCCTCGGATACCCCGCCGGAGTAGACGTCCGCGGTGTCGACGAAATTGATCCCTGCATCAAGGGCACGGTGGATGATGCGGATGCTGTCGGCGCGGTCCTCGTTACCCCAGGGGCCGAACATCATCGCACCCAGGCACAGGGGACTGACTTTGACTCCGGTGCGGCCTAGCGAGCGGTAGTCCATGCTGGTTCCTTCTCTCTGGTCTGGTGCTGCCGTGCTTAGGCTTCGGGGACGGACACATCGAACCACTGGTCGCGGGAGAGGTCCGGGTCCGGGCCGTTGCGCACGCCGGTGTCCAACGCGTCGATGGCAGCAAGCTCGTCCGAGGACAGGTCGAAGTTGAAAACGTCGAAGTTCTCGGCGATGCGTGCCGGGTTGGTCGATTTCGGGATGGCTGAGCGGCCCTGCTGCAGGTGCCAGCGGAGCATGACCTGCGCCGGTGTCTTGCCCTGCACTTCAGCGATCGCGGCGATGGCGGGGTCCTGCATGACGTTCTTCCGGTCCTCGCCCCAGCCGGGGTAGAAGGTGATTCCGCCGATCGGTGACCATGCCTGGGTGGTGATGCCGTGTTCGGCGTCGGCTGCCCGGACATCCGGTTGGCTGAAGTACGGGTGCAGCTCCACCTGGTTCACGGCCGGGACTATGTCGGTCGCAGCGAGCAGCTGCTTGAGGTGGTGCGGCATGAAATTGCTGACACCGATGGCCCGCACGCGCCCGTCGGCGAGCAGGGTTTCCAGCGCCTTGTACGCGGCGATGGTCTTCTCGAAGCGGCTCGGCACCGGCTGGTGCAGGATCAGCAGATCCAGGTAGTCCACCCCGAGCTTCCCGGTCGCCTTCTCCCAGGCAAGCAGCGTCTGGTCGTAGCCGTAGTCGCTGACCCAGACCTTGGTTTCGATGAACACGTCGGACCGGTCGAGCCGGGAGTTGTGGATGCCGTCGCCGACTTCGCGTTCGTTGCCGTAGGCGGCGGCGGTGTCGATGTGCCGGTAACCGGCAGCAAGGGCTGCCTCGACCGCGGCCGTTGTTTCTTCCGGCGGGCTTTGGAAGACGCCGAGCCCGAGGGCCGGCATGACGACCCCGTTGTTGAGTGTGATGTCCATTAGATCCTGGTCTTTTCGTTAGGGGCGGACGAGCACTTTGAGTGCTTCGCGGTCGGCCATGGCCTTGTAGCCGGCCGGGACGTCGTCCAGGCCGATGGTGCGGTCGAAGACCTTGCCGGGTTCGATGGTGCCGTCGAGCACGAGCGGCAGCAGCTCCTCGATGTAGGCCCTGGCCGGTGCGACGCCGCCGGTGAGCGTGATGTTGCGCATGAACTCGGGGAAGCCGAACGGCACCTCAGGAAACTGGGGCGCCCCGACGCGGCTGATCACGCCGCCGTCGCGGACGACACCGATCGCCATCTCGATCGCCGGCTTGAGGCCCACGGCTTCAAGCACCGCGTGGGTTCCGTCGCCGTTGGTGAGTTCCCTGACCCTGGCGATGCCTTCCTCGCCGCGCTCGGCCACCACGTCGGTGGCGCCGAATTCGCGGCCGAGGTCGGTGCGGGCCTGGTGGCGGCCCATCAGGATGATGCGCGAGGCGCCCATGAGCTTGGCGGAGAGAACCGCGGAGAGTCCCACAGCGCCGTCGCCGATCACGGTAACGCTCTGGCCGGGCTCGATGCCGGCCTTTTTGGCTGCGTGGTATCCGGTCGACATGACATCGGAGAGGCTCAGCAGTGACGGGATCAGCTTCTCGTCGAAGCCCCCCGGCACCATGACGAGGGTGCCCGACGCCTGCGGGACCCGGGCGAATTCGCCCTGGCCGCCGTCGTCGTGACCGCCCCAGTGGGCGCCGTGGCGGCAGGAGGTCTGCAGTCCTTCCTTGCAGAAATCGCAGGTGCCGTCGGAGGCCACGAAGGGCGCGATGACAAAGTCACCCACGGACAGGCCGATCACCTCGGAGCCGAGTTCTTCGACGACGCCTACGAACTCGTGGCCCATCCGCGCGCCTTCGGAGGTCTCCGGCTTGGAGGCGTAGGGCCACAGATCGCTGCCGCAGATGCAGCCGGCGACGATGCGCACGATAGCGTCAGTGGGCTCCTGGATGGTGGGGTTAGGGACGGTTTCGACGCGCACGTCTCCGGCGCCGTACATCAGTGTTGCTCGCATGGTGTGGGTTCCTTAGTGGTTGTTGCCGGCTTCCAGTCAACACCGGTCACGGACCGCTTTGGGAGTGCATGTCAGTACCCCCATGAAGTGCAGGTGTGTTGGTTCAGCGGGCAGTTTCGGTGAGGGGGCGGGGCTGGCCAATTGTCGGCGCCCCGGGGGTACCGATGATTGGCCAGCAGATGACCCTGCGGTTAGTGGTCACGGTCGATGGCAGCGTCCAGCCCTGCCGAAAGCGGTGCGCCGACGAGGTCGAGCGCGGCGATGGCTTCGTCGATCCGCTGCAGGTCGGATGCGGTGAGTTCGAGGTCAGCCGCGGGCAGGTTGTCGTCCAGGTGGGTCAGGCGGGTACCGCCGGGGATCGGAACGACCCACGGTTTCTTGGACAGGAGCCAGGCCAGTGCCAGTTGCGCCGGGGAGGCGCATTTTTCGGCTCCGAAATTCTTGAGGAAGTCGACGAGGGCGAAGTTCGCCTCAAGTGCCTCAGGCGTGAAGCGCGGGAAGTCCGCCCGGAGATCATTAGGGTTATCGAACTTCATGTCCCGGGTGATGCCGCCGGTGAGGAATCCCTGTCCGAGCGGGCCCCAGGCGACCAACCCGATCCCCAGTTCTTCGCAGACCCCGAACTTCTTGGTTTCCGGTTCCCGCATCCACAGTGAGTAGTGGTCCTGGATGACGGCGACCGGTTGGACGGCGTGGGCACGGCGGATGCTTGTCTCGCTCGCCTCGGACAGGCCAAAGTGGCGTACCTTGCCCTCGGCGATGAGCTCCTTGACGGTGCCGGCGACGTCCTCCATCGGGACGTTAGGGTCGACCCGGTGCTGGTACAGCACGTCGATGTGATCGGTCCGCAGCCGGCGCAGCGACGCCTCAACCACGTCCCGAATGTGTCCGGGGCGGCTGTTGAGTCCGACGGTTTCCCCGTCGGCGTTGATGTCGAACCCGAACTTGGTGGCCACCAGAACGGCGTGGCGGATGGGCTGCAGCGCTTCGCCGACCAGCTCTTCGTTGACGTAGGGGCCGTAGCCCTCGGCGGTGTCGAACAAGGTGACGCCGCGTTCGGCGGCGGACCGGATGACGGCAAGGGCTTCGGTCCGGTCGGTAGCGGGGCCAAGACCAAAGCTCAGCCCCATGCAACCGAGGCCGATGGCCGATGTCTCAAGGCCGTCGCCGAGCTTACGTGTTTTCATCGCATTTTTCCTTAGTTTGTTGAACGCGTGGATTGGGGGGAAACGAAGGCTTGCCCTTCAGGAGGCAGAGTAAGTAGATAGGTGTTGTTGTCCGGGGAGGCCCGGGGGATCGGGTCTTAGACAGTTCAGCGGGCGGGCTCAGCCTCCGGGGCGGGCACGGCGGGCCTTGTTTTCCCGGCTCGCCGGACCGCGAGATCTGCGGGCAGGATGAGGGCCGCTGTGGTGACCAGGGCCAGGAAAAGGAGGACGCTGCCCGTAGTGAGTGCGGCACCGACCTGCGCGGCCAGGTGCTCCGCAGCAGGGCCTCCGGTGGGGACGGTGGCTGCGGCCGCGACCGCGATACCAAGGCCCAGGCAGGTACCAACCTGGTGGAAGGTGTTCACCAGGCCCGAAGCCGCGCCGGCATCGGCCGCAGGGGCACCAATGATGCCGAATGAGGTCAGCGGCGCGAAGGCGAAGCCCTGGCCGGCGCCAATGAGGACCATCGGCAGGGCGACTCCCGTCCAGTAGCTGGAGTCGACCCCGGCGCGGCTGAGCCAGAACATCCCGGCGAGGGTGATCAGGATACCGGCCAGCAGGGCAACCGAGCCCGGCATCCGCCTGACCAGCGGCGGAATGCTCATGGCGACGGCGAAGTTTACGGCGGTCATGGGCAGGAATCCGAGACCAGCCTGCAGCGGGTCGAAGCCAAGGACTTCCTGCATGAACTGGGTGGTGAAGAAGAAGAACCCGATCATCGCACCGAGGTAGAGGAAGCGTGCCACATAGGCGCCCGTGCGGCGGCGGCTCGCGAACAGTCGCAACGGCATGATCGGCTGGGCCGCCTTGCGTTCGATCAGCACGAACAGGACCAGGAGTACGACGCCGGCGCCCACGGCCGTAACGGTGACCGGCGAGGTCCAGCCCACTTCCGCGGTGTTGATGATCCCAAATACCAGTGCACCGACGCCGAGGGTCACAGTCAGCGCCCCGGCCACGTCGAACCGTCCGGTCGCCCGTCCGGTTTCCGGGAGGAAGCGGGGAGCAAGCGCGATCATCGCCGCGCCGATGGGGACGTTGACGAAGAACCCGGCACGCCACGAAATCCAGTGCGCCAGTGCCCCGCCGATGACCAGCCCGAGGCTGGCACCGATCCCTGCGGTCGCGCCGTAGAGGGACACCGCCCGGGTGCGCTCACGGCCTTCCGGGAAGCTCGCTGTAAGCAACGATAGGGACGCGGGGGCCACGATCGCAGCCCCGATACCCTGGACCGCGCGGCCGGCGATCGCCCACCACCCTGCCGGTGCCAGTCCGATCAGCAGCGACGCGAGCGAGAACACCACCAGCCCGAAGACGAAGACGCGCCGCCGGCCCAGCAGGTCACCGGCCCTCGCGCCGAGGAGCAGCAGCCCGCCGAAGACCAGCGTGTAGGCATCCTGGACCCAGGAAAGCTCACTGGTGCTCAGCTGCAGGTCCGCCTGCAGGCTGGGCAGCGCGGTGAAGATGACCGAGTTGTCCAGCAGGATCATGAAGTAGCTGGCGAGGATGATCGCCAGGATCGCTCCCGGATGCGGGGCGGTGGTAGGTGCCGGTTTCATGCTTTCCATGCAACCGTGAATTCTTACGGTCCGGGAGTCACTGACGTTCCGGGTAATGACAGTCCCTCCCTCCCCTCGGGACGGCGGCGTAGCGTGGCTGCCATGACACACAGCGACGACGTGCGGAAGTTCCTCAGCTCCCGCCGAGCCAGGATCACGCCCGAGGAAGCCGGGCTTCCGGCCTATGGCGGCAACCGCCGCGTCACCGGCCTGCGCCGCGAGGAAGTTGCCATGCTCGCCGGCATGAGCATCGATTACTACATCCGCCTTGAGCGCGGAAACCTCTCCGGCGCCTCCGACAGTGTCCTCGAAGCCCTCGCCCGCGCCTTGAAACTTGACGACGCCGAAACGGCCCACCTTTTCGACCTGGCCCGCGCCGCGACCGCTTCCCCCCGGGTCCGCCGCAAACGTAGCCCGCAAACGGTGCGGCCGAGCGTGCAACGCGTCATCGATGCCATCACGACGGCGCCCGCCTGGGTACGCAACGACCGCGGGGATGTCCTCGCCGCCAACGAGCTGGGCCGGGCACTATATCTGGACATGATGGCAGAGAGCGCCGCTCCGCCGAACAGCGCTCGGTTCACCTTCCTGAACCCGAAAGCACGGGAATTCTTCATCGACTGGGAGCGCTCCGCTGACGACGTCGTCGCTGTCCTGCGGTCCGCCGCCGGGAAAAACCCCTACGACAAAGACCTCACCGACCTGGTCGGTGAACTCTCGACCCGCAGCGAGGAGTTCCGCACCCGGTGGGCCCGGCACGATGTGAAATATCACCGCACCGGACGCAAGCGCGTCCACCACCCGATCGTCGGCGACCTGGACCTGAGCTACGAGGCAATGGAACTTCCCGCCGACCCGGGACTGCGCATCAACGTCTACACGGCCGACCCCAACACACCCTCAGAGGACGCACTGAAAGTCCTCGCCAGCTGGGCCGCCACCCAGCGCGAAACAACAGAAGCCTCAGTCAAGGAGAAACGATGACAAATCATCCGTCAACGGTATTGATTGCCGGTGCCACCGGCAGCATCGGCCGCTACGCCGCGGCCGAAGCGCTGCGGCACGGCTACACCGTGCGGGCCCTCGTCCGCGACAAGGCCCGCGCCGCCAAAATCCTTCCCGACGGCGTGGACCTCGTCGTCGGTGACCTGACCCGTCCCGAAACCCTTGCCGCGGCTGTCCAGGAGGTGGACGCAGTTGTCTTCACTCACGGGTCAACCACCAGTGAACGCGACGTCCGGGATAACGACTATGCCGGCGTCGCCAACGTCCTCAAAGCTCTGGGTGGCCGGCGGGTCCGTATCGCCCTGATGACAGCCATCGGCACTACCCGCCCGGGAGTCGCCTACGCTACCTGGAAGCTGCGCAGCGAGCGGCTTGTCCGGGCCAGCGGCAACCCGTACACGATCGTGCGCCCGGGCTGGTTCGACTACAACCAAGCCGATCAGCGGAAGGTCATCATGCTCCAGGGCGACAAACGACAGGCCGGTTCGCCCGCTGATGGCGTTATCGCCCGGGACCAGGTTGCCCGCGTACTCATTGACAGCCTGCGCATCGATGCCGCCGACCACAAAACTCTCGAACTCATCGCCGATCACGGACCCGAACAAGATAACCTCACCGCAGTCTTTGACTCATTGACGGCAGACACAGACGGATCACTCGACGCCGCCGAAGACAACGTCAACCTCCCCGTCGCCAATGAACCAGAAACGTTCCGACAGGACCTCGCCACCGTCTCGGCAGGAAACATTAAAAGGGAACCGTAGCGCCGGGGGTCCTCTTCAGAAGTGAAGACCTGGCCCGGCATGCTCGGAGCCGTCCAGGACGGTCCGCGATGCGCAAGCTCTGGCTGCCCCCACTCAGTCCGCAGACGATCCACCTCACCGGCGGCGGGCTCCTTCCTTAACGGACTCAGTGTCTCGAAACCATTGTGTCTCGAAACGTTAGGGATGTGAGACGGTCTGACGAGACAACAATGCTGTCAGTTTCAGAAGGCGTCTGCACGGAACTGTTCGAAGTCGCCTTCACCGGCTGGACGTTGGCCCGGTATCCCGTTAGCAGTAGGCCAGACAGAGTACGATTCGCTGGCTCCCTAGAGCTTGGCTGCCGGAGGCTCTCCAGGAGACGGGGCCGGCGCTGGAAGTTCATGTTGGATCTTCTGTATCTGCTGAGCCTGATGCGTTTGAGGGCGGAAAATTTCATCCGCAATTCCGAGCAGTTCTCCACTACCCCTGCGCTTAATGCCCTTTCGTCGATTCCTTCGCGAGGTCCATACCCAGATGCCCGCTAACCCGGCTGGCACCCCAAGCACCGCTAACGCCCCAATCAAGATGTCCATGCTGGCAACCCTAGCCGGTGGAAACCGTGCGGATTATTGCGGGCATCCCAGTTCCTAGGAAGTTGAACGCCCGGGGACTGTTCCTTCGGGAAGTGGCTCGCCACATAACTTCGTTCCACAACTATGTGCCTAAGGTCGTCCGCGGCTATCGGGAAAGTAGTTTCTCGCCGTCGGGTCGCAACTCCCCGCTGGGCGATACGTGCCGGTACAGGGTCTGGCGGGTGATGCCAAGTTCGGCGCAAAGATCGCTGACCTTCGTGTCGGGCTTGCCCATGGAGGCCAGAGCGAGACGAAGTTTGGCGGGGGTCATCTTGTAGGGGCGGCCGCCGTTCCGTCCGCGGGCGCGCGCGGAGGCGAGCCCGGCCAGGGTGCGTTCGGAGATCAGTTCGCGTTCGAATTCGGCCAGGGCGGCGAAGATCCCGAAGACCAGCTTCCCCGAGGCGGTGGTGGTGTCGATGGCCGCGCCCTGGCCGGTGAGGACTTTGAGCCCGATGCCGCGTTCGGTGAGGTCGTGGACGATGTTGACCAGGTGGCGCAGGTCCCGGCCGAGCCGGTCCAGTTTCCAGACGATCAGGGTGTCTCCGTGGCGCAGGGCTTTGAGGCAGGCAGCGAGCTGGGGGCGGTCCTCCTTCTTGCCGGAGGCCATGTCTTCGTACAGGGATTCGGCATCCGTTCCGGCGGCCAGGAGTGCGTCGTGCTGCAGGTCCGTGGTCTGGGACCCGTCCGTCTTTGAGACGCGCATGTAGGGGTTGTGGCCCGAAGCAACGACTTCGGGGGCGGGCCACGCCCGCCCTCCGCCCAAGCCGGTCGCCAGGGTGCCAGGGCCGGGGGAGGGCGCGCCACCTGTCACAATCCTTCGCCTACTTTAGGCCGATCACCTCATTGAGCGATTGCCAGAGCAACGTCGGTCAGATCCCCGGAGGTGTACGAGACGGCGCCCACCAGGCAACCCGGCAGGGGACACGTGCGGGACATCCTCGCAAAGCGCTCCCCGGACTTAAGCCCCGCTCTGCTCAGAAGGCTGAGAATGTCAAAGGCTACTTACTATTTGCCGGGGTGCCTACTAAACTGGCCGCATGCACCCTCTGGTGTCGATCGGGCTGGTGTTCTTAACGGCGCTCCTTTGGCTCGCCTTTACCCTCCTGATGCTGTCGAGGGTCAATGGTCCGGAGCGGCGGGCGCTGAGGCGGGCCCGGAAAGCCGACCGCATGAAGACCCGCCCGGGTGTGCACCCGGACGTTCCGGACGGGACGGGCGTGGCCCGTCGACACCGCCTCAAGGTGTTGAGGCGTCACCCCTTTTCCACGCCCCGTTCGCATGGCTGACCCGCCGCCCGGGCGCGGCAGGGGTGTTCGGGGGTAGCGCCGGTTGGCCGTCGGCGTTTCAGCCGCCGCGATCGCCAAGAAGACCGGGCGGACCAAGACCACGGTGGAAGGGGCCTTGAAAGCCAAATCCTCGACCGCCGGATCCGCCGCTCCTCCCGGCGGTCACTGCCCGCACGCTCATCTGCAGCCCGGCGATCACCCATCGCCAGCGACATCGCCGTTGTTCGATCCTTTTTCCCATTGGCCAGGGCAACCCACAGGCCCCCGACAGTGACGATTGCCAGGAAGATCTGAAGGGACTGCCCCGGATTTCGTTGGCTCTCGGGGTTTAGTGTTGTTAGGCGGCTTTGAGGCGGTATTGATTATCTCAAACTCGATGGGCGTTAGCCGTCCGAGGCGGCGCTGGCGGCGTTTCCGGTGGTAGGTTTTCTCGATCCAGGTCACGATTGCCAGACGCAGATCCGCCCTTGTGGACCATCGCTGGCGGTCCAGCACGTTCTTCTGCAGGAGCGAGAAGAACGATTCCATGGCGGCGTTGTCGGCACACGCGCCGACCCGCCCCATCGATCCTTTCAGCCCGTTGCCCTTCAACGTCCGTACGAAGGCGTTGGAGCGGAATTGCGAACCGCGGTCGCTATGGACCACGGTTCCTGCCGGCTCCCTGAGTGCTATCGCGTTGTGCAGGGCCGAGACGGCCAGGGACGCTTTCATTCGGGAATCGATGGAGTAGCCCACGATCCGGTTGGAATAGACGTCCTTGATCGCGCACAGGTAGAGCTTGCCCTCATCGGTCCGGTGCTCGGTGATGTCCGTGGGCCACAGCCGGTCAGGCGCCGTCGCGGTGAAGTCCCGGCGGACGTGGTCGTCGTGCACGGGCGGGCCGGCCCTGCGGGTCAGGCCGCGTTTCTTGGCGAACACGGACCAGATCCGCTGGCTGCTGCACAGCCGTGCGACCCGGTTCTCTCCGGCGCTGAAACCCTGGTCTTCGAGTTCGTCGGCGATGAACCGGTACCCGAATGCCGGGTCGTCCCGGTGAACGTCCACCGCCGCGTTGATCAGGTGCGCATCATTCCAGTCGCGCTCCGTGACCGGCGCTGTCTTCCATGCGTAGAAGGCCTGTTTGGAGAACCCCAGCACCCGGCAGGCCACCGCGACGGGAACACCATCTGCGGCAAGGTCAAGGACCAGCGGGAACTTCATTTTGGGGGCAGCTCCCGGGCGAAGAACGCCGCTGCCCGGCGCAGGATCTCATTCTCCTGCTCCAGCAGCCGGATCCGCTTCCTGGCATCCCTGAGCTCCGCGGCTTCCTTCTCCGTCACGCCGGGACGGGCGCCGTCCTCGATGTCGGCTTTCTTGAGCCAGTTGTGCAGGGTTGCTTCGGAAATCCCGAAGTCTTTGGCGATCTGCGAGATCGGGGCTTCGTGCTTCCGTGCCACGGCGACCACGTCACGGCGGAACTCGGCGGGGAAAGGCTTGGGCATGTGAACATCCTTGCTGCAAGGAACGAATCCTCACAAGTCAGGAGTCAAGCAAACCCGGGGCAGTCCCGCCCGTAGATGATCTCGGGCCGGGGTCGTCCCTTCGCGTCGGGGACTTTCAAGCTGCGCAGCGCATCGGTGATGCGGGCGTCTTCGATGGTGCGCAGGGCTGGCAGGCGTTTCTTCCACGCCCGGTAGGTTCGTGCGGCGACCTGCACGCCCTGCTCCCGCAGGACGGCACAGATCGACTCGACCGCATGACCAACAGCGCGCATTTCGTCGATGAATCGACAGATCAGCGGCGGCGAGGGTCGAGCTCCCTCGCGAAGAAAATCGAGGCCTGTTTGAGGATCTCGTTGGACTCTTTCAAGTCCCGCACTTCAGCCCGGAGCCGCTTGATTTCCTCCAGCTCCTCACTGCTTGGTCCGGCCTTCTCTCCGGCATCGACTTGGGCTTGGACAACCCAGCGGCGCAGCGATTCAGGGCCGACCCCGAGCTTTGGCGCCAGCGCCTTGCAGGCAGCATAGACAGACGGGTATTCGGGCAATCGATCCAAGGTCAAGCGCACTGCACGATCACGGACTTCGGGCGGGAACTGCTTGGGCATAGTCACTATCTTTCTCAAAGAAGATAGCGGCATCAAACCCGGGACGGTTCACAGTGAGCTCGAACTCCTTCCGGGGCTACGGCTCCTTCCGGCACCGGGCCACACCCGCGGCTCACAGATCGTCGTCATTGACGGAGACGAACGCCCGACTATCGTCGCTGGAGATACAGCAGTCTGGTTCAACGAACTTGATAACCCCCGTACAGAGGGTCAGCTACTGGTGCGCTCTCTGAACCCTGGAATGGTTTGGCTCACGCATGAGCACACGCCATGGAAACCTAGAACCTCAGCCTAGCTATCAGTAGTAGCTTCGCCGTCGGTGATCTGCCCTGATGCTGTGCTCTGCGCGGTCTCGGCGTAGGTCCTGGCGTCTCACAACCCCAGGGATACGAGGCGTCTCGTCGTCCGGCGACCGATGCGGCGGCAATGCTCCCATTATCGGCAGGCGCGATATTCGGCCTCATTTACCGGACTTCTTGTGGTTTCAGGGTGCGAGGCAGTTTGTGCCCTGATGGCTCTTATTCCTCTGCTGAGGCCTGCGCCATGAAGATTCCACGGACGTAGCTGGCGCTCTTGAAATCTGAAGAGTGCTGGACGTCAGATGGTCTCAGACAACCACACCCAGGAGGTCGCCATGACAGTCACTTTCAATCACACCATCGTCTACGCAACGGATAAGCGTCGTTCAGCGAAGTTCCTGGCCGACGTGCTCGGGCTGCCGGAACCCCAAGCCATGTGGTCTTTCATGACCGTGCCCCTTGACCACGGAGTGGCCCTCGATTTCGCCACGGCGGACCGACCCATCTCCCCGCAGCACTACGCCTTCCTGGTCAGCGAGGAGGAGTTCGACGGAATCTTCGCAAGGATCCAGGTCGAGGGCATCCCCTACTGGGCGGACCCCGGACGGTCCCGCCCACAGCAGATCAACCACAACGACGGCGGACGCGGCGTCTACTTCGCGGATCCTGACGGGCATTTCCTTGAGGCGATCACGCGTCCCTACGGATCGGGTGCTGCATGAAGTCCCAGGTACGCGTCTACCAGTGGCTCTCTGGCCAGCTAGTGTCTTCCGTTGGCGAAGGGCAAGCAAGTGTGGTCCCTCTCAAAGTGTCCCAGCAGCTCGTCCTCCAATACCTTGCCGGGGACACCCGGTGTTGGTTTCCGGGTGACCAGGAGGTCTTTGACGTCTCTTAACAACGCCGACTGAAAAGAAGGCCAATTCCGCCGCTGTAAAAAGTTGCCGGTGGCGCCGGCCGAAAAGTCCTCCAGTGTCAGGTTTGAGCTGCTGCGGGGATTTCGGACAGCGGATTGAGTGGATTCTTCTACGCTGCCAGGGCTGGCTGTTGATAACCAGAGTGGACTTCGTCGTGCCCCCGGTAACCGGGCGCGGAGTGACGGCGCCGGCTGTTGTAACACCCTTCGATGTAGCGAATGACGTCGCTGCGGGCTTGTGATGTGGTCGCGTAAACGGTCCGATACACACGTTCGTTCTTCAGGGCTGAGAAGAACGATTCGGCCATGCTGTTGTCCCAGCACACGCCCGTGCGTCCCATCGGGGAGCGCATGCCCAGACCGGCCACCAGTGCCCTGAAATCCGTTGAGGTGTAGACGCTGCCCCGATCGGAGTGCCAGATCGCGGACGGCTCGATCCGGGTCGTAGCGGCGGC
>NZ_JBEPOZ010000035.1:0-26296 GCF_040547005.1 Arthrobacter sp. UYCu712 | reverse complement strand
ACCCCCCGGGGGGCCCTCAGGCGCAAAGGCGCGCTCCACCACGACCCGGGGGGCCCCCCCCCCCCCCCCCCCCCCCCCCCAAGACCCCGGGGACATTCCTGTCCTGCGAATCACCCACCACGTTAGCCATTACCATTCTCCAGTCCCTTAGATGTAGTGGAAGAATGCCAGCCTGAGGAGCCTTCGCAATGCCGACGATGCGGCATACGGATTGAAGCCGTTGAGATCAGTAGGCATTGCGTTTCTTTAGCCAATCCATCAAGATTCGTTCACACTCATCATTCGCGTGCTCAACCGCCCTCGCCTAGTAGAAAGGCGACAGGTTGTGTTATCCAGGGAGGAGAGTCACCGTCGATGCGTACCGTGCAGTCTGCGCCTGCAGCGTCGGCGCTTCGCCCCTTCGTGCGTGCGTTCGCCCAGCGCACCGTGGCCGGAGTGGTCGAGGCCCAACCGATGCCGGCATTCCTGGAGACGGTCATTAACTTCGACTTCGGCGACCTTCCAACCGTACGGTCGGCCAAGGGAGGCGTTGAGTCTGGCCGCGCTCTAGCGCTGGTAGGGCCTCACACTCACGCTGGCACCGGCTTGCGATTTGAGGGCAGAATCGATTCGTTCGCGATCTTCCTTCAGCCTGCCGCGCTGTGGTCACTCTTTCAGGTGCCTACCAGTGTCGTGATGGAGACACATTTCGATGCGGAGGACGTACTCGGGGCGCCCGTTGCGGAGCTCTGGCGTGTCCTGGCCGAAACGCCCGATTTCGTCGACCGGGTACGAGCCGCGGAGATGTTCATCCTTCGGTCTGCGAACTTCGAACCCGAGGAGACGGCCACGACTGCAGCAGCGTCATTGCTGGCACGTCGAGGTGGCAGGATCACCATCCACGACCTGGCTTCGGGAATGAACGTCAGCATGCGGCAGTTGGAGAGATCCTTCGTTCGGGAGATAGGGATCCCTCCCAAACGTTTTGCTCGAGTTGCCCGCTTCCAAGCTTCCCTCGACGCACGGGTCGGAAGGCCGGACCGATCGTGGCTCGACATTGCGATTGACTCCGGTTACCACGACCAGATGCACTTGGTCCACGAATTCCAGTCGCTCTGAGGCTTGTCGCCCGCCTTGATCGTCGAGCGGCTCGGCGACTCCCGCCCGGCAGCACTCGTGGCCTCCCACGACCGGGATCGTCAATAATCGACAGGTCTGCAAACTCGAGTCAATGTAGCGCCATCTTGCCGAAGCGATAGCTACGGCCACGAGGGCTGGGTCGAGTATGGCCCGGTCAGGGTTCGCCTTCTGAAGGCGTCTTTCCCAGCGGTCCCAGTGCAGACGACTTCTGCACCCGTCCCACTTCCTTGGAACTGGGACACAGCGGATTCCGCTCTCCAATGTGCCGGGAGAGTTTCAGGAACCGGTCCGTCTGCGTGTGATTAGTCGGGCTGCGTGGACGAGGACGCCGACAACTCCGGCCAGGGCCAGCATCGCGGTGAACGCGACGATCTGGCCGAGGAAAATAACCGCGGCCACCCCGAGGGTGCCGACGTAGGTCAGGGTTAGGGTGAGCGTGGATGACTCGATCATCAGTTCTGGCCTGCCGACCCTTCGAGTCGTTCAGCCAGCCTTCCTGATGTCCGAACGCTCAGGGACTGAAGTCCCCTCGACCATACGACAGCGGGCATCTTCGGAGGCCTACGGGGCAGTGTCTGAGACAGAGGTTTCTACCGTTGTCCAGGTAGTCGCGGTCCCGGCCGGCATGGTCCCAAATGGTTCGGTGAGTACTTGACGTTCCCCGATGGGCAGCCCGTTTTTGGGGTCGATGATGATGTCTTGACGGAAGTGGGAGAAGTCTTCGACCCGGCCGATGGCTATGCCTTTGCGGCCATCGAGGGTGGCCTGTTCATCGGTCAGCGTTACTCCCGGTATCAGCGCCGCCGCCTTATATAGTGCGGCACGGAGTTCGCCCGGAACCATACCCGTGCGCAGGAGATCGGCGATGAACACCAATGCCTCGCCGTCAACCGACTGGCCCTTTCCGACGGTCTTTTGATAGATGTCCTCCAGGAGCAGGCGGGGGTCCCGCGGCAGGGCGTCCAGATAGCTGGGGGAAGGGAACGAGGACTCTGTCCCGGGCCCGTAGAAGGCCCCGTTCTCCCCGCGCAATACCTCGTCCTTAGCACCCATTTGGGTGCTCTGAGCGTATTCTTTAGATGCTTCGTCAAAGAACGTCGTCGGGATCCGGCCTGATCGTTCCCATACCCATTCGTCGTCCCGGTTGGCCGGAATGTACATTGTCATCTTTTCCGTATCCAGCCACTGATACTGACTGCCGTCTTGTTCTGTCGAGAACGATCCCCAGAGGTTGGTGCTGTCAATTTTCAGGTACTGGCCAGGATTCACCACAGGGTCGGCAGTCTGGATGGTTGTTTGGGCCGCGTCGTTGAGCACCTGGGCTGCCGTTGCCGCGGCCGGCCCTGGGCCCGGCCCTCCGGCCGGGGCCAGGATGTCCCCAGCAATTAGGCCCCCCACGATGGCAACGGTTGCCGCCGATGCCAGTGCCAGCCTCATCGCCGTCCGGCGCCGTGGCTT
Organism: Arthrobacter sp. UYCu712; assembly: GCF_040547005.1. NCBI lineage: Bacteria > Bacillati > Actinomycetota > Actinomycetes > Micrococcales > Micrococcaceae > Arthrobacter > Arthrobacter sp. UYCu712. The sequence goes on along the minus strand of NZ_JBEPOZ010000035.1, from coordinate 23,719 downwards.
GGGCTGGGCTGTCACCAGTGACGGGTCGATGCGTTGTAGCAGGTTCCTCCGACCGGCCTCGACGGCGGCGTCGCTGGCAACGGGGGTCCTAGCGCGCATTGCGTGCAGGAGCGATAACTCGTCCATGATCCATCTCCTTGTCATCCACGTGAATTGGGCCGGCAGCATCACGAAGGATCCGCCGCGCCCTGTTGAGCCGTGACCGGACAGTACCTACAGGCACGCCCGTTGCCATCGCTATCCCCTCATACGTCAGATCCGCCCAGGCATAGAGCAGCAAACATTCCCTGTCGGCGGACGAGAGTTTCCGCATCGCGGCGGAAAGGTTTGCAGTCGCTGCTGCGGCATCCAGCCGTTCGGCAACCCGGTCCGCCCCGTCGTCATAACTGCCTCGGCCGGCAGCCTTAGCGAACGCCTTGAGTCTTCTGGCTTCGGTGCGGTGGTGACGGCGGAGCAGATTGGTCGCTATGCCGAACAGCCAGGGCCTGGCGTCTTCCCATCGATGGTCGAAGGATTCCCGGCTCTCGAAGGCAGCCAGAAAGGTCTGCGACATCACGTCATCGGCTACCGATTCGCCTGCCCTGGTGGCCGCGTATCGGTGCACCGCCCGGGAGTATTTGTCATACAGCACAGCGAAAGCCTGCGGGTCCTCGCTCGAGCTGCGAATTAGGTCGCTATCGGTAGTCACAAGCTGTATTGCCCCTTCACCGGAAAAGAGTTCACGGCAGTCTAGGTCGTCACGTGGCCGTGTCGCGGCCCGGACGCAAGGAGGAGGAAGGGCCAAGTTCGGAGGAATTAGGCGACGGAGCTGCCTTCGAATGCAGGCGAGTTCGGACATTCCGGGCGAATGACTTCAGAAAATGACACAACTGTCAGTTTCAGAAGTCGTGTGCACAAGCTGCCCCGAAAGTACGGGAGTTGTGCAGTCGGGTATGGACATCTGGTGTCCGAAGTCCCCTGCACAAAGCGTCACTTTGGTCTGGAGTCGGCTCGCTGGCGGGGGAGGGTCACATCATGTGGCCGGCGCGGCGCGCTGGATGGCCCGGTAGACGGTGGAGCGGGCGACGCCGAAGAGTTCGGCGATTTCCGTTGTGGTGTGTGTGCCGTCCCGGTGGAGGCTCACGAGGTGTGCTTCCTGCTTTTTGGTGAGTTTGGGTTGTCGACCTCGAAGCTTGCCTTTGGACTTCGCCACCGCCATGCCTTCGCGGGTCCGGGCGCGGATGAGATCGGATTCGAATTCGGCGACCATGCCCAGGACGTTGAACAGCAGCTTTCCGACCGGGTCATGGGGGTTGTAGATGCTGCCGCCGATGTTGAGGGTCACGCCCTTGCGTGTGAGCTCGTCGGCGATATCCCTCGCGTCCGGCAGGGACCGTGCGAGCCGGTCAAGTTTGGTCACCACGAAGGTGTCGCCGCCGCGGCACGCGGCGAGGGCCTTTTCCAGCCCGGGTCGGTCGCGTTTGGTGCCGGTGAATCCGTGGTCGACGTGGACCATCTCGGCGTCGACGCCGAGGGCGTGGAGGGCATGGTGCTGGGCGGTGAGGTCTTGGGTGCTGGTCGAGCAGCGGGCGTAGCCGATGAGCATGCTTCGGACTGTAGCGTATAAGGCACCTTCATCGGGCATTAATTCGGGCAGGGTATACGGGAATCCGGCAAGGGCGGAAACGCGCGGATGTTGTCATTTTCCGAAGGCGATTGCACGAATGTCCGAAGTCCTGCTCACCGAGTGTTTTTGTCAACAGTGGTCAGCACGGAATTTCAGGAGACCTCAGCACAATCCGCCGGTCCGTACCCGATAATCCTTGATTTCCTGCCGGTACGGAGAGGATCGTTGGACGTGGCCCGGTACGTGAGGTCGCGGCGTCGCCCGTAATTAAGTCCGCTGCACGAGTAGGGACTGGCATGGAACCGGAATCAACACCGATCAGTGGGCACGGTTTGCTGACCATGCCGGATGCGGTCTGGGAACTGGCACGCCGGCGGGCTGAAGTCATTGCGCCGTTGGCAGGGTTGAGCATCATCGGTAAACAGGCGGTCGACGCAGCTTCCAGGGAGCTGGGTATCTCCAGGCGGCATGTTTATCTGCTCATCAAACGCTACCGTGAGGGTAGCGGTGTGGTGACGGATGTTGCCCCCGGACACTCCAGCGGAGGCCAGGGCAAAGGTCGGTTGCCTGAACGCGTCGAGGCCGTGATTGACGAGCTGGTCCGTAAGCACTACCTGACGCGGCAAAAGCTTTCCCGTGCGGCGTTCTATCGCGAGGTCCTTCAGGCGTGCCGGTCCCGGGAGCTTCCTGTGCCGGCGCTGAATACTGTCACTCGCAGGATCGCCCGGCTGCATCCGGTGGAGGTCAGGCGCAGCCGTGAGGGTAGGGACGCCGTCCGGCCGTTGCAGTCGGCCGGCGGGAACGTGCCGGCCATCGTGGCGCCGTTGGACCAGGTGCAGATTGACCACACTGTGATTGATCTGATCGTCGTCGATGACCGGGACCGGCAGCCCATCGGCAGGCCCTACCTGACGGTTGCCATCGATGTTTATAGCCGGTGCATTCTGGGAATGGTCGTGACCCTGGAGGCGCCGTCTGCGGTGTCGGTGGGCCTGTGTATCGCGCACATGGCCTGCGACAAGCGGCCCTGGCTGGAAGCCCTGGGGGTGGATGCGGCCTGGCCGATGAGCGGCAAGCCCAGGGCATTGTTCCTGGACAACGCCGCGGAATTTAAGAGCGAGGCGTTGCGCCGCGGTTGCGAACAGCACGGCATCAGACTCAGTTACCGGCCACTCGGGCGCCCGCACTACGGCGGCGTCGTGGAGCGCATTATCGGCACGGTGATGCAGCGGGTCCATGAACTGCCGGGCACGACCTTCTCCAATCCCGGCCAGCGCGGCGGGTACGATGCCGACAAAATGTCCGCCCTGACCTTGATAGAGCTGGAATGCTGGCTGACATTGGCAGTGGCCGGCTACCACGGCAGCATCCACGGATCCCTGAACCAGACACCGGCCGGGCGCTGGCATGAAGGGGTGAGGGAGTTCGGAGCGCAGCCTGTCGTTGCGCACCCCGCGGCGTTTCTCGTCGATTTCCTGCCGGTCATCCGGCGCAGAATCACCCGGACCGGTTTTGTCATCGACCATGTCCATTACTTCGCGAACGTGCTCAAGCCGTGGATTGCGCGGCGGGACCGGGAGGAAAAATTCATCATCCGGCGGGACCCGCGGGACATCAGCAGGGTCTGGGTGCTGGAACCGGAGGGAACGGCCTATGTGGAAGTGCCGTACCGTACGGTTTCCCATCCGGCGGTGACGTTGTGGGAACACCGGCAGGCGCTGGCGCGGCTGCGCCAGCAGGGACACGACCAGGTCAACGAGGAAGCACTGTTCCGCATGATCGATCAGATGCGTGAGATCACCGCCACGGCGCAACGGGCAACCCGCAGATCACGCCGGGATCTGCAGCGGCGGCGCCACCTCCCTGCCTCCGGGACCGCGAAGACCCCGGCGGCGCCCCCGGATGAGATGCTTCCGCCCACGAATGACACCGCAGCAGCCCGTCCTTTTGACGAGGTCGAGCAGTGGTGAGCATCGATGACTATCCTCCGCCGGATCTCTCCCACCTCCAGCCCTGGGCCCAGGCCATGGCCCGCCTGCCGGCGGAGGAACGGATCCGGCACATCCGGGCGGACCGCTGGATCGGCTACCCACGGGCCGTCCAGACCCTCACCCGGCTCGAAACACTCTATGACTGGCCCGGCAAACAACGCATGCCCAACCTCCTGCTGATCGGACCGACCAACAACGGCAAGTCCATGATCATCGAACGGTTCCGACGCCAGCACCCGCCACACTCCGCCGCGGACCAGGAACACATCCCCGTGCTGTGCGTCCAGATGCCCTCCGAACCGTCCATTCCGCGGTTCTACACGGCCGTGCTGGCCGCGCTCGGTGCGCCCACGGGACCGCGCCGGCGCGTAGCTGACCTGGAACAGCTCACCCTCGCCGTGCTGCGCCGCGTCGGCGTGCGGGTCCTGGTGATTGACGAACTGCATAATGTGCTGGCCGGCCGGGCCGATGTCCGGCGCGAATTCCTTAACCTGCTGCGTTTCCTGGGAAACGAGCTGCGTATCCCGCTGGTGGGGGTCGGCACCCGCGAGGCCTATCTGGCCATCCGTTCCGATGACCAGCTCGAAAACCGGTTTGAGCCCATGACGCTGCCCTTGTGGGAGACCAATGCAGACCTCAGCCCAGGGACGATATGGCCGGCAACTGGAGGACGTGCGTCGTGTCTGGGAACATTGCGGGCACCCGTTCCGGGCCGGCCTGTATTTGTGGCAACCGTTCGAGACCCTAAACTGGACCGTCCAGCAGCAGCTGCTCGAGGCGGCAGCCGCCGCGATGGAACTGATCGAAGCCGGCTCACTGACAGCCCTGGGAACCGCCGCGCACCTCCTGCGCCCCGAACCAAACCCCCCGATCAGCGACGGAACCCGGCCTGGCCGACCGACAGCCACCGCCGACGCGCAGAAGAGGCCGACTCTGGAGGAGCTCTGGAAGCAGACAGTGGATTCACTGGACGCCGCCATTGCGGCAGCCAAAGCAGACCCGGTCGTCGCGAAGCAGCTCTTCGACGTCGCTCGATACGGGTGCCGAAGTGAAGAATCCGTGCGCGGTGTCCGGGAAACCTTCGCCGAGCTTCAGATACCCCTCGACTTTCTGTCTCATATTGATGATCAGCGGCCCTTTGCCTGACATAGAATAAATAACGGGTTAAGTGACACATTCCGATGTTAGCCACATTTGGAATCACGTTGTCACTTAAACGAACGTATAAATTACAGAGGAGAAAATACGTGCTCGTCGGATACATGCGGGTCTCCAAGACGGACGGCTCCCAGACCACCGATCTGCAGCGCGACGCTCTCGTGGCCGCCGGAATCGGCGAGGACTCCCTCTACGAAGACAGGGCCTCCGGGAAGAAGGACGACCGCCCCCAGCTCGCCGCCTGCCTCAAAGCCCTGCGCCACGACGACACCCTCCTGGTCTGGAAGCTGGATCGACTGGGCCGGGACCTGCGCCACCTGGTGAATATCGTCCACGACCTAACCGAACGCGGCGTCGGGCTCAAGATCCTCACCGGCCAGGGTGCGGCCATCGACACCACCACAGCCTCCGGAAAGCTCGTCTTCGGGATCTTTGCCGCCCTCGCCGAATTCGAACGCGAACTCATCTCCGAACGCACCCTCGCCGGCCTCGCCTCAGCCCGTGCCCGCGGCCGCAAGGGCGGCCGCCCCTTCAAGATGACCCCCGCGAAACTCCGGCTCGCCATGGCCTCTATGGGCAAGCCCGGCACCAAAGTCAGCGAGCTCTGCACCGAAATCGGCATCACCCGCCAGACTCTCTACCGTCACGTCTCACCGACGGGTGAGTTGCGGCCGGACGGTCAAAGGCTACTTTCCCGTTAGACGCTTGATGCGCAGTTGATTCTGCACGCCACGGGGTCTCAACGGGCCTGGACTAGGGACCGAGCTGAGGAGGCTTTGACAAGCAAGGTCTTTTTCCTCGTGGTATTTTAGCTGCGCTGCAAACAGTGACCTTCCCTTCATATGGTGGTTACAACCGGGAATGGGCTGGGGATCCGTGCTTCGGGGTGGTGGCTCATGCCAACCCTAGTTTCGAATTACAGGAGTGACGTGCGCAGCCCTCTTTCCCTGCTCAGGCACTACTCAAAGTTCCGGCGCGTCTTGTTCGGTGAGGGCCTGGCCATGGCGGGAGAAGCTGCATTCGGCATTGCGCTGGCATGGCTCATCATTCAAGAAACAGGCTCAATCATTGCCCTTGCTGGAGTGCTGCTTGCGCAAGCGATACCTCGGGGAACCCTGCTACTTCTGGGTGGTGCACTGACGGATCGGTATTCACCAGGCAGAGTAATGTTCCTGTGTCACGTCGTGCGCGCTGCTGCCATGGCTATGGTTGCCTTCCTGGCTTTCACCTCTGCCGTGGAGCTGTGGCATCTATACATACTGGCTGCCATTACAGGGACCGCATCGGCATTTTTCGCGCCCGCCAGTGAGGCTGTCTTGCCACGCCTACTCCCCGAAAATCGTCTACCCCAAGGCAACGCCATTCAGGGCGCAGTCGCGCAGGCCTCTTTCATCGCAGGCCCCATGATCGGTGGACTCCTAACCGGGTGGGGTGGCGCTGGCACGGCAATCGCGGTCAATGCAGTAGCGCTGGGAATTGCGGCACTTACGTCGCTGAACATCCCGCGCGGGCCTCTCGAAAGCGAATCGGGCGGCGCCCGACAGGTCATCCGGGAAATTGGTCTTGGTCTGCAACATGCCGGACGCTCACATGAGGTGCGCATCGTTCTCCTGATCATCAGCGCTGCCACCTTGAGCTACAGCGGCCTATTTGCAATAGGACTTCCAATGCTGGCGAATTCACTCAGCGACTCGCCACTGGCTCTGAGTATCCTCGTGTCCGGGTGGGGACTGGGACAACTGCTGGGGACACTGGCAGCGGCAGTGACCGGACTTCCCCGCCGCTGGGGCCTCCTAATCATCGGCATGACGCTCGTAGAAGGCATCGCTTTCGCCTCTTTGGGGCAGACTGGAGAGCCGTGGGTTGCGGCCGCAATTCTTGCCACAGTAGGTGTGGGTGTGGCGTACAGCACCGATGTAGCCCTCCCGACCTTCATTCAGACGCGGACTCCTCGCCACCTGCTGGGCAGGGTGAGTTCCGTACTTGCGCTGCCTCGAGTAATCCTGGAACCGGTATCGATAGCCTTGCTTGGTCTAGTCCTAGCTGGCTCACTGCAATGGGGATTTATCGCAGCGGCTGTACCAGTTCTGGCTGCGGGGTTACTCCTTTCCTTCGACCAAAAAGCCCGAGGTCTTACCTCAGATGGCACATGAAGCGGAACTGCGTTCCTTACCTTTCCAACGAAGATCCTGATCGGGAGGGTCCGATACCGCGCGGTGCAGACTACTTCGGACATTTCGTGCAGTCGACTTCGGAAAATGACATGTGAAGAAGGCCCAGGGGTAGCGCCGGGACGTCCGGTGGACGACCGGCTAACGGGCGCCTGTCAAGAGCTGAAGCAGGTACATCAGGATCAGCTCTCATCGAGCACACATGCCTATGGCAACGCGAGTGGTATCCAATGTGGAAAGGTTGGCCTCATGAGCTCACGCATCCGACTGATCACCCCCGGTGATTGTGAAGCCCTGGCCGAACTGCAAGTACGCAACCGCGATTTCTTGTCGCCGTGGGATCCCATCCGGAGTGATGACTACTTCACTGTGGAGGGGCAGCGTGCAGCCGTCGAGGCAGTTCTGGCGCGTCACGGCCGTGGCGATGCCATGCCCTGGGTCGTTCTGGATGATGACGGCACGGTCGCTGGGCGATTGACCCTCAGCGGCATCACCCGCGGTCCGTTCCAGTCGTGCAGCATGGGGTACTGGCTGTCGGAGGACCAGACAGGCAAGGGGCTGGCGACAGAGGCCGTCCGAGCAGCAGTCGACTCCGCCTACACCGAGCTGAAACTTCATCGAGTGCAAGCCGAAACGTTGGTTGCCAATGTCGCTTCTCAGAACGTCCTCGCTAGGACGGGCTTTCAGCAGTACGGACTCGCCCCGAAGTACTTGAAGATCGCAGGCACCTGGCAGGACCACCTTATGTTCCAGCACCTGAACGCAGCATCCGGTAAGGAGATCGTCGGGTGATTGTAGCGGTTGAAGGTCCCAGTGCGGCCGGGAAAACGACGTGGTGTAGAACGGCTGCGGTCGAGTTCGTGCCGGAATACGCTCCAACAGCTACCGAGCCGGACGGAAGCGATCCTGTGCGCCAAGCGCATTACTGGACCGAGGTTAATAGGGGGCGCTGGTCGCAAGCGCTGGATCTTGAAGACCGCGTGCGAGTGGCGATCTGCGACAGCGATCCGATGAAACTGCACTACTCGTGGTGCTTGGCCAGGGTCGGCGCCGCTCCGGCTTCGAGGTTCACTCACGAGCTGACATGTGTACGCGAGGCAATGAGCCACAAACAGCTCGGATTTGCAGACGTCGTGCTGGTGACAGTGCCCGACGAGAGAACTTTGCGGCTACAGAAGATTGGCGATCCAACCCGCTCTCGGCGCTCATTTGAGCTTCATGCGAAGCTGCGCGAGCCCCTCATTGAGTGGTACCAGTGCATGAATCGACTGAGGCCGGGGCAAGTTGTGTGGGAACTGCCAGAGGCCGGCGTCGGCTCGATCAGCGGAACCACGTTCTGCCCCGACCGGTACGACGTGCGGGTGCTCGATTCGCTTATACGTGAGCTGCCCAAACTCACTTGAGGTGTGCCGGTCAAGGATCCTTTATCGGGTCCCTGCACGCCAGCAGCAATCTAGGTCAGGGCCCGTCTCCAGGCGTCTTGGTTGCGTAGGACATATTCTGCCGCAGCGTGCCAGTGCGCGCCGTGTCCGTTGACGTACATGTCGGCCCAAGGCTGGAATCCGGTCTCATGTGAGGACTTCAACAGCTCGTGCATGGCCGCCGTCCTCTTTCCTAGGGTCTCGGGCAAAGCTTTTCGTAGCAGCTCGTCCGCCCCATAACCGTCGACAACAGCGCGCAGTCTCGCAGCTGCCTCTGGAACCGGTTGGCCGTCAAAGAGACCTCCAAAGGACTGCGCTGCATATGCAAGGTCCCAGAGGCGCGTACTGGGGCCTGCGGCGTCCCAATCGATGAACACCCACCGTTCTCCCATAATGAGGTTCCACGGAGCGAGGTCGTTGTGGCACATCAGGTTCGGATTCTCGGCAGGAAGCAAAACGTTCCATCCGGTCGTATCCGGGAGTTCAAATCCTTCGCTGGCATCGTGAATCTGACGAATCAAACGGCCGACCCGCAGGAGGTCATGCTGTCCTAGTGGCAACTGGTCAAGCGCAGAGACACCCTCGACGTACTCGGTGACATGCCGCCCATCGTGATCTTTGCCCAAGGGTTTGGGAACGTCGAGGCCAGCTATTTGGAGGGCTTTCAAGTACTTCTGGACAGTGGCAGAGTTTTCCAGCCACGGTTTGCGGACCGTATCGCCAACACGAAGGACACTCTCTGAGGCGTTTCCGCCTGCAAGTTCTTCAGCTTCCTCATTCACCCGAAGAACGCTACTGCGTGCCAACAAGCTAGCCAAGCCAACTCCCGGGCGGAGCCAATACGCTTCCCGCTAAGGGCTTGCGGGCACCCGGTCCGACGCGAGTTCTGCAGGAGAGCTATTAAGGTCATCTAGGTCCGCGCGGCGGATGCTGATGGCCACGCCGCGGGCTGCGGAGGATTTTGATGTCGGCGTGAACTACGAGCGATGTCTATTTGGGGGCCCTCCCAACTAACAAAGGGACCCTTGTACCGAGCAGCAGACCCGAACAATATGGGGCGGGCAAGGAATGCATAAGGATGCTCTCAACTTGCCCGCCCCGTGTTACTGGTATTGCTCTGGCCGTCTCAAGCTGTCCGACGACCAGGTGTTACTGGTATTTCTGCATCCGTCTCCTACTGCTTGACGGCCCGGTACTGCTGGTGTTGCTCTGGCCGTCTCAAGCTGTCCGACGACCAGGTGTTACTGGTGTTGCCCTGGCCGTCTCAAGCTGTCCGACGACCAGGTGTTACTGGTATTGCTCTGGCCGTCTCAAGCTGTCCGACGACCAGGTGTTACTACTGGTGTTGCTCCGGCCGTCTCAAGCTGTCCGACGACCAGGTGTTACTACTGGTGTTGCTCCGGCCGTCTCAAGCTGTCCGACGACCAGGTGTTACTGCAACGGTGCTTCCCCCAAACAGGCAACTACAGCTACTTTAAGCGGGGGAACTTCCGTTCTCTTTTTCTTACGAGAAAAAAATATAACCACTCTCCGAAATCTCGTCAAATCGCCTTGGGGCGCTCTGAGCTAGGTCGCCTTTTGCGGTTGGCCCGAAACCTACCTTGCAGGACACCCAAGCGGCAGGCGAGCCGCAGCCACTACAGAGCCGGCTTACAAGCGTCCGGTGAGGGATCCCTCACCGGACACTCGGATGAGGTCGCCCCGTAGCCCCGACTCAATATTGAATCGAAGCTGAGATCCGCAGGGAAACTATGGTTTTGTGTCGGGCCCGGCCGCGCCGTGCGAAAGCCGGAACGGACTTACTCCTTGCCCACCTGGGGCGATGTCGAAGACGGGGAGAGTTTGTCCGTCGCAGCCGGCCGTTTTGTCGGTGCGGGTGCCTGTGATGAGCGGTCGTGTTTCGCCGTCCTAGGTGTAGACGATTCCCCATTCGTTGAGGACGACTGCGCGGTTGGAGGCGCTGGTTCCGTCGATTCTGAATTCACCGTCGGCCGATTGCGGCAGCAGCCGCGTGGTGGCCGTGTATCCGGCGGGCCACTGGAGAACTACTTTCTCAGCGCTGGTCTCGAAGGTGAAGCAGGCTTCCGTAGCCGTGACATGGCCGCGAATGGTTCCTTGCGATGTGCCGTCCGCGCTCTTTTAAGTACGGCTTCGTTCGGAGGGCAGGCGCAGGCTTAGAGGCGGATCTCCGAGTACTTGTACTGCCCGGCCGCGGCTAGCGCCCTGGTTGGCAGCGCATCCGGTGCGATGGGATCCGCCGACGACACCAGGTCTCCGATCTCGGACCACGCCGCCGATCCCCCGCCGACGTAGAGCTCATCGTTCCTGTCGTTGGTGCCACCGACCGGTGCGGTCTCCCCGTTCCACCGCACCATCGAGGAAATCCGGCGCAGCTCTGTGACGTCAGCCTCCCGCACCTGAGCCCGCCACTCTACCGGCGCAACGTGCTCGTCGTGCAGCGGATGCATCACGAAGTCGGCAGTCACCGTCTGGCCGCGATTCCTGACCGCCATGATGGTGCCTTCTGCAGTACCGATGGGACGGGAGAGTATGGTCGTGCGGCCCTTCACCAGCCCCACTTCCCCGGCGACGACGCCGGGGCCCACCGGCCGGTCCACCGACGTCCACGACCGGAGGCTGAGGTCGCCGGTGGGGACGACGGCTGACCAGCTGCTGCGCACGCTGTCGCCGTGCTCGATCTCGGGAGCGTGGAACTCGGGCACTCCGCCACTGCTGACGAAGATATGTGCTGAACCGTCCCGCACGCCTGCCACGTTCACCGTGATGTCGCGCCAGACGGCCTTCCACTCCACGTACCGCACCTCCTGGGCCAGACTGCGGTCCATCAGCGTCGTCCAGCAGCCGTACCCGTCCAGGACCCACTCTTCCCCGCCGGGTTTTCCGGGACCTGGCCAGAGCAGCTGGAGTTGCCGGACCCCGGCCGAGCTCACCGTGCCGCAGGTGTCGGTGACTCCGAACTGTGTGCCATCGACTACCGTACTCAGGCCCGGTAGCGGCGTGCGTTCGTCCACGCCGTCCTGATGCGTCGTGCGGATCAGCCAGAACCGCTCCAACGAATCGAACGGCACATCGCCATAGACGCCGCCGGTCTGGTAGTCGGTGTCGAATCCGGGGAGGCCGTGCAACGACATCGGGCCGATGATGGCCACAAGTCCTGAGGGCCGCACCCCGCAAATGAACACCCGTTCACCCCGGAAAGTCGCAAAACCATGGATCTCAACCCGGCCGCCGGGAAAAAACTGCTCTTGAAGATCCGGTACTCCCGCCGGCTGGGTCAGCCGTGAATGCACCCTCATCGGTTACCGCCCATCATCGGCCCGGCGTGCACGTCGAACAGGTGGGCAGGTGAAAGCTTTGATCTGATGGAAGTCGACTCCGTGGCGGCCATATCAACCAGCATCGGATATTCCGAGCCATCTGCAATTTCGTCAACTGCCGTCATAGCGGCATGAGCATCAACCGCTTCAATTCCGACGCTCGGCTTCCAAACAAGGTGGATAACCTCATTAGCTTCCAGCGCCACCGCGCCTTTGCCGCCCTCAACCATGATCGGTTCCACTGCCTGTCCCCCTAACCCTGTCCGTTCTGACCATCACACTATCGGGGCAAATACCGCCGTGGTACTTACGTCCCTGGGCAGCACCACAATCGTCATGGTCTTCGTCGGTGTCCTCGGCATCTACCACACTCTCATCGGGACCGGAAGCGGACCTGACCGATACCTGCTCTGTCCTCGGAGCGACCTGATTGGTTCTGTCACCAGGTCGGACCGTGCCTTATTCGCTTTTCGGCAGTAGGAACGCGATCCGCTGCTCCGGAGCCCACACGTACGTGTCATCGCAGCCATAACCCCTCAGCCAGGGCTGCCCGGCAACGACCCGAAGGTAGAACCCTTTGGGGTACTCCACGTCCTCGCTGACGGGCTCGGACGCGACGTGGATCGCTCCGGCCGGGCCGCGACCTGCGGACAGGACTGAGTCTGGCGCGTTCGACTGGTCCATCAGCGCCAACCGCAGGTAAGGGCCGGTCACCAAGGGACACAGTTCCAGACCCTGGCTCCTTGCCGTCGCGAAAACCTGGGACTGAACGGCGCCCTCCAGGAGACCAAGCTGCTCTACGGTCCGCTCCACAATTCGCAGCGTTCGGTCCGCAGGTTCATCGAACGCGGGGTGAGCGAGCAGGGTCTCTGCGTGGGCATTGAGCTGAACGCCTGCATCGCGCAGTGACCGGACGACCTCGGTTCGCGACTGCCCGCCCACCCGAACCGCAAAACTCTCACTCTTCGCTTTGCTCATCATGAAGTGATTCTCCGTCATTGGCAGCCGGTCAACGACCTCGCATGGCCCAGACCGTTACCTGGCACGCTGATGGATCCCTATACGGACACGGAACGGCTGTGCAGACGACTTCTGACATTCCGTGCAGAGGACTTCGGAAAATGACAATGTGAAGAAGGCCCAGGGGCAGCGCCGGGACGTCCGGTGGACGACCGGCTTACGGACGGTCAGCTCAGTTACCGACTTCACAGAATGACTGGCACGATCGTGATGTGGTTCTTTCAATCGACACCTCTCGTGCGCTGCGCACCCCCGACCAAGTACTTTCGCTCATTCAAGCTGTCTTCGAGGCAGCGCCCGAGGACGAGAGTCGATCCATTGAGTGGAAGTCGGCATACACCGACCTCACCAGCACAGAATCCTCGTTTGCCATTAGTCGCGCGATTCTCGGGTTGGCAAATCGTCCCGTCGCCGTCGCGGCCGCCTCATTCGAAGGCGTGGGGTACGTCTTAGTCGGAGTCGAACCAGGGTCGCTGGAAGGACAACAAGTCCCCGATAGTGCAGAGCTCCTAAATGCCATTCATCGTTACACAGGGCACGGGTGGCCTTATTGGGACGCTCGGACTCTGACGTTCAATGATGTGACAGTCCTCGTAGTAACGGTGGAACCCCCGCGTGATGGTGACCGCATCGCCTTGTTGCAGAAGTCGTATCAGGCGCCGAAGGGGTCCATGGTTTCAGAAGGAACGATATTTGTGCGTCGGCCAGGAGCCACCGAGCGTGCTTCTCGTGCCGAAGTTGAGATGTTGCAGGATCGATTGCTCAGCGGCTCCGAGGCAGAGGGCGCCGCGTTGCGTGAGGCCACAAGGAAGCGCGAACTGCGAGACATTGTCACAGACCTCGTACAAGCGGGGAACCGCTGGGCAGACACGATGCAGATCCTGGTCATGTCGAGCACTGGCAACGAATGGAAGCAACGCGATTGGATCGAATGGGTGGACACCGATAGCGGCCGAGAAATGACTCAAAATGCTCAGTCGGTAGATCGCAATATCCGGAAGCTTCGGCTCCACACCGGCGAAGACTCGCTTATCCTGCCCGCGATGGAGGCACAGCAGAGGATTCAAGGCGGCAAGGCATTCGCTGTCCTTCATTCCAACAGCAGGGGCAGTGAGGACGATCGGGTTTCCGCCTACCAAGAGATAAATGCGATCAAGTCAGACCTGGCGAAGTTGGAGCTTGCCGCCATCAGGCTGCTCACTGCTTCCCGCAGCTAGCTGTTGTGAAGTGACCACCCGAGTCTTGCCCCCCGTGGGGTGAGGCACCAGCCCGTAGCAGACACTCACCTCAAGGAGACTTATGCCAGACAGACCTCGCGTCGAACGACTCGAAGTATGCGTCGGTGGACTTTCCCGACGTCAGCTGATGAGCAGCCTGAGTTCGCGTGGCATTCTTGTTAACGCTCACGCGGAAACCCTGCTCGAGGACGTCGTCTTCGACGACGAAGCCCCTCGTCCCGTGGTGGTCACAGAGCGTACGGTCGCCGAACTAGGGCTTCCCAGTGGGGCGACGCTTCCACAGATCTTCGAGGTTGCACAGCAACAGGGCTTGTTGCTGTGCCCGGTGGATACCGGGCCCTATTTGCGCATGGCTTTGAACGAGCAGATGGCGTCTCGCGACTCGGTGATGTCTTCGGGACGGGCACCCGATGGCGGCCTCACAGTAGCGGCCGAAGCGCTTAGCCAAGACGACGAGTATCCGAAGGGCTTCTATCTTCGCGTCGTAGACGGCCAAGCGTGGCTGCGTGGCTACCGATGCGACGACGAGCACACGTGGTCCCCCGATGACCGCTTCATCTTTCAGCTTCCGCAGCCGCCCGCCTGAACTCAGCCGGGTGCCGGCCCGGTGGCGCCGAACTACGGCGCGCTCGAATCGACGAACGCTAACGCACCATCCGAAACTCGACCACGTGGCGTCGGCGTCCGGTGGAGGATCCTCCAGCGGGCAGATTCGGCACCGTCGAGCGACTGCGCCGAGCTACTGGTGCATTCCAATTATCGACGCGGCATATGTGCCCCGCAGGGCCTGCATCTGACTAGCGAGTCACTGATGTGCTCGGGCTGCTGGAGCGTCGATACGGGCGGAGCGAGAAAAACACTCCAGTGCCGAGCGCGATGGCCGCTCCGATCGCAACATTCGCCGGGAAGTTGCCATTCACATAAAGCATTACGAAGAGCGTGAACCCACCGACGAGCAACGCACCAATGAGCGGACGAATAATTCGGGAGCGCTTGTTCATGGGGTCAGCCTACGTGAAGTCGAAACTCTTGATTCATTGAGTGGAATGAAAACCAGCCCTTGAAGCGTAGTGATCCCAAGTTCGCTCTAGGCAAGCGCGCTGCGTCGCTACGATGTGCCCGGTAGTGGATCCCCCAGCGAACACAAGCATGCCGGACGTTCCGCGCTCTCGCGATTAAGCACCGCGTCCGCGATCTGCTGCGCGGCTTGGTCCGCTGTGATGTGTGTGGTGTTGATGACCTCGGCTTCATTGTGCAACCAGGTATGAGCTGCCTCGGCGTATGGCTCTAAGTACGCAAAGCGGAACGTCGAGGGGCCAAGGTCTTTGTCGTTCTGTATACGGTCGCGGAGCGTGGCCTGGTCGGCGTGGAGCACAAAATGCTGGATCGGTATGCCGTGCTCGAATAGCCCATCGCTGATCTCCCGCCAGTAGCTCTCGACCAACACAGTCATCGGCATCACGAGTGTGCCTCCGGTGTACTCGAGCACGCGCCGTGCGGTTTCGACAACAAGGCTTCGCCACGGCTCCCAGTGCTGGAAGTTGTCCGTCTCAGGAAGTCCCGGCTTGATGTCCATGAGCATCTCACCGACCTTCTCAGCGTCGAAGACGCGCGCGTCGGGCAGCAAGTGCTGCACGAACGTGCTCGTCGTTGTCTTTCCCGCCCCGTGGGTGCCGTTGAGCCAAACAATCATGGACCGAACTCTAGTGGCAAATAGTTTTCCTTCACGGCCCGCCCGTTAGCCGATCGGTTAACGGGCACTGTGAACGTCCGATGAACCACCGGTTTACGGGCGGGGCCAAAGCGCGCCCCACGCGAACGCTGAGGGCTCCAACTGGGCCTGTAGGCTCTGGTTCGTGATTGCTCAAATCTTAGGAGAAGGCCTTCCGCTCGTCGTAATCCACGGATTCGGTGTAGATCATCGGATCATGCTGCCGTTAGAGGACGCCATCGATGAATCCGGATGGCAGCGGATCTATATCGACCTACCGTGGGCCGCGGGGACTGCTGGCATCAACGTCACCAGCACGACCCACGTCGCGCAGGGGGCCCTGGACGACATCCATGAGTTTCTTGGAGACCGGCCCTTCGCGCTGATCGGCAACTCCTTCGGAGGCATGATCGCCCGGTATGTAGCCCACGAGCTTCGAGATCAGGTCCTTGGCCTGGCCACCCTTGCGGGTGTTTATGAGCCGACCCATCAGGCGCGTAGCCTTCCACGTCGGCAGGTTGTCCGAGAGGACCCCACCGTTCTGGCTTTGGCCGGCCAGGCGAGGGATGACTACGAAGAGATGACCGTCGTTCAGAGCGAGGCCACGCTCGAGGCATTCACGCGGTATGCACTTCCTGGTCTTCGCGGAGCGAACCAAGCCATTCTCGAACGAGTGGCGGCGGAGTATGCGCTCTCTGTCGAACCGGAGGTCGCGCACCCTGCTCCCTTCGAGGCGCCCTCATTGCACCTTTTTGGGCGTCAGGACCATGTAACTGGCTACGAGGACGGGTGGAAACTTCGCAACCACTATGTCCGGGGCACCTACGCGGTGCTCGACGCCGCTGGCCATAACGCTCATCTCGAACGCCCGGACCTCACTGCCGCGCTAGTGAAAGATTGGCTCGTAAGAGCCAGCGCGTCTGTCCTGTGAGGGACCGGCCCTCGTACCCAGTACTAGCGCCGCTGAATTAATCGTCGGGATAAGGAAACCATGCAGCGAGATCAACCAGTTGTCAGTTGGGAAAGTGCCCTGATGCGCACTGTCGAAGGTTCATTCTTCCGTGCTGTGGATCCTGCGTACCGTGATGCGGCTCTGGCGGGATCTCGGGCTGCCGGCCGGTATTCGCCACCAGATGTCCCAACGCTGTACCTGAGTTCGTCTCCTGAAGGTGTCGCCGCTGCAATGATCGCCCACACTGACGATCGCACTCCCGATCTTGAGTTGTTGCAGTTCAATGTAGAGGCCAACCGGATTGTTGATCTTCGTGATCACGAAGCGCTGAAGTCTGTGGGGATTGATCCCGCGGACGCCGCGGCGGACTGGCAACGAGTTGTTGCTGCGGGTGTCAGGCCTCCTTCCTGGAAAGTTCGAGAAGCTCTGCAGAGGCTGGGAGCCAATGGGTTAATCGACCCTTCACGCAAGCAGCCGCAGCTCTGGCACTTAACGCTCTTCAACTGGAACGCTGATGGCGCTCCAAGTGTTCGGGAAGTTTCCGTCCGGTAGAGGATCCTTTACCGGGCTTCCGGACTTGTCGGCGCCTAGCCAAGTCGCGGTGTTGGTCTTACCGTGAATGCGGCCACCAACTCTCAAGCCCCTAGGCTAGTGCTGACCAGGTATAACAGGGGGTAGGGCTTGGACAGCGTAAAAGCAGTGGATGCTCACTACGAGACGCATTTTGGTGCAGAGCCAGAGTATTGGAAGTTCGAAAACAGGCCAGGCACGATTGGCGCGCTCGAGTGGCCTAAAGGAACATCTCGCCACCCATTTCACCTGTATGCGACGCTTGGACTGCACGCGCTGGTGCAAGCTCCTTTGAACCACGCACACGGGTTCGAACTGTATACCTGTGTCTCTGCTGGAAGTGAGACATTCAGGGCTGCATTCGCGATGATGGCCAATGATCTGATCTCAGACGGGACATTCCTGGAACCAGGCCACCTGGTGACTCCAAGCAACAGCCGTATCCTCGACGGGCTGCCCTTCCGCTCGTGGCTGATGCTGGAGCGAACCGATGACTTCATCCCGCCGCTGCAACTCGACAACGGCCACCACGTCATCTTCCTGGACGCTACCCCTGTCTTCGCCGAAGAAGCCCAGCGCGTGAAGAAACACGGCTTAGACGGGTTATTTGATATCTGGGACGAGGATCCACCCCGACTTGCCGACCTGAACCGCCGCCTTCCTGGCCCTCTACGTGCGTGAGACAGCCAGGCTGATCCTTGCACGTCCGGTAGAGGATCCCTCAGGGGGACATTATGACGCCTGTTGGTCTGGTTGGGTCAGCAAGACGATCGCCAAGGCCGACCGTTCAGGGAGGCAGATTGCTAATCCCCCTAGCGAGCCGATTTCACCGGCGGCGTGAGGCCAGCACTCCATAGAACGCGGTCACGACGAGGACCAGTGTTAGCAGTACTGACGTATTGACGACGATGGAGAGCTCCATTTGGTGAGGCAAGAGCATGGTCGTGTCCCACCCGGCATTGTCGGCGCGAGTAATGAAGTCCGCGTCGATGGGGGTCCACAGGATGGCTGCGGCGCTTGTTGTCGCTAAGGCGCAGAGACTGAGGACAAGGTAAACGACGGACAGTACCGGTGGCTTTCGGTGTGATGTGTCGGACGCTGGTGCAAAGCTTCCCCCGCTTTTCGGTGACGGCCGGCCGTTGGAGCCGCCGTCGCTATATTGCCCCTAACCCGGGGCGACATCAGCCTGGATATTGTCGGTGACCGTAGGCTTCCAGCGCGTCGTCTCTGATCCATTTCCTAGTCAGGACGACGTCCAGAACGCAGGAAGCGGCGAAAGTGGCCCAGAAAATCCATAAGGGTGCGGAACCCGCAAAGACCAATCCCATGACGGCAATAACGATGCCGGCCGAGACATAGCCGTACGTTCGGCGGCCGCGGGTTGCAAAGCGTGCCTCTTGCATCTCGCGAAAGTAGTTAAGCATCAGTCCCCCAAGGTTCGAATCGGAGCCTACAGCACCGGTTGCGCTACGCAGCGCTTTTCGTGCTTGCCGAACACTCCGGCATTCCACAGCGCTTGTGGGACCGGGAACACCTGGAGCCCAGGGAGACCCGCTGCGTCGCCCGATAGCCGATCCCCCAACGGACGCAGCGGCGTCCTTTAAACCACCGGCTTACGGGCGTGCTTGCTTCGCGATTCTTGGCTAGGCTCGTGGGGTGTCTACCGGTTGGAATCCCCAAGTGATCGTGCTGAACGGCGGATCGAGTTCCGGCAAGTCCTCAATTGCCAGAGCGCTTCAGGAAATCCTCCCCGGCATCTGGTTGACCTTCGGCGTCGACACTTTCATTGATGCCCTCCCTGGAGGGGGTGACAGCCCCCGCGCAGGAATTACCTTTGAGCAGGGCGGCACGATCGCCTTCAGTGCTGAGCATCGGGCTTTAGAGCGCAGTTGGTATACCGGACTCTGCGCTATGGCCCGGGCAGGGGCCCACTTGATCCTCGATGAGGTCCTTCTCTCTGGGGGTGCCGGCCAGGATTGTATCCGGTCTACATTTGGCGAAGCGGACCTGATCTGGGTGGGAGTGCGCTGCGACCCAGAGGTCGCCGCATCCCGCGAGGCACAACGCCTTGACCGTGTAGAGGGTATGGCGCGACAGCAAGCCCTGAGCGTGCACGCCGGGGTCGTCTATGACGTAGAGGTCGACACCACATATCGCTCGACCGATGACTGCGCGCGTGATCTCGCGAGCCTGCTCTCGCTCAATGCACTGCCCGGTTGAGGATGGGCCAGAGATGCGTTAGGTAAACCCGATCCACCACGTATGTCCTGAGAATGACTGTAGAGCTACTGTTCAGCGAGGATGGATGGATGGACACCATTAAGGGAAAAATGAATGATCCCGGCACTGTCATCCCGTTTACTGTGGTGACGCTCGGACTCGACGATGCAGCACTCACCGCACTTGCCCGTTCGGGACAAGGAGTCCCGATCGTGGTCGTACACGGGGTGATGGCTGATGCATTCGCTTGGAAGCAGGTTGCCAAAGATATCGCGCCGGATCGCCCAGTTTTTCTGATTAACCGACGAGGTCGCGTCCCGAGCGCTTCTCTGAATGAAACGTATGGGGTCGAGACTGAAGTTCAGGACCTCTTGCGCTGGCTAGCGACCGTTGAGGGTCCCGTTGATTTAGTCGGACACAGCTACGGGGGCCTCATCGCGGTTGAGGCTATCCGGCAAGGTGCCAATGTTCGTTCGCTTGTACTGTACGAGCCGGTCGCATACCCGTTCGGTGTCGAGGCGCTGCCGCTCCTAGGGGCGGCGGTCAGTAGCGGTGACTTTGACGCTGCGGTCGAGATTATCAATGTCGATCTTTCCGGCTACGACCGGGCGCACGTTGAAACACTTCGAGCCGGCCCTGCTTGGCCCAAGCTCATGGAGCTGGCAGCGCCGGCCAGTGCAGAGCTCTTGGCAATCAACCACTTTGTCTTCACGGCTCCGGGATCATGGGCTACGCCTACAACGTTGATTGCAGGTGAGCTGAGCAGGAACCGCCCACCTTATGGGCCAAGCGTTGACATGTTCCTACAAGCCTTGAACGTGGAAGGTGTCACGATCTTGGCTGATCAGGACCACCTGGCGCACGTGACCTCTCCTCAAGACCTGGCACAGGCGATCAACGAGGGTCTTGCGACTGGGTAGCCATGTTATCTCGAGCAAACCCATGGCCTGAAGGGCCATCATGTCGCGCTGAGCGTACACCGTGTGCTCCAAGGAGTGTCCGTAAGAGGATCCTTCACCGGAAACGCGCTGAGAGCGGAAAACCCACTCTGTCTGGCAGGACCGGATGAATCTTGAGCGGCACGGGACGATGACCACGGCGATAATCGACGTATGACTGAGCACGTACCGTCCTGGCCGACCACACCACCGACCTACGGTTCAATCGTTTTGCGTGAGTTCACCGACGACGACGTACATCTCGCCTTCGAGCTGGGAGACGATCCTTACATCCCTCTCATTGGCAGCCTTCCCGCACTCCCTACGGTAGATCAGGCTCTGGAGTGGATCTACCGGCAGCGCGGCCGGCTCGCCGAAGGAAAAGGGCTGTCCTTCGCCATCGCTGATGCCGAGTCCGACAACGCCGTCGGCGCCATCGGACTGTGGCTTCAGAACATGTCGGCCGGTCGCGCGACGGCCGGCTACTCGGTTGCTCCCGCGCACCGGGGCCGCGGGATCGCCAGCAGCGCCTTAAAAGCATTGACCGCGTTCACTTGGACCTTGCCAAGTCTGCACCGGATCGAGCTGTACATCGAGCCGTGGAACAGCAATTCAAGTCGCGTTGCCGAGGCGACGGGTTTCCACCGTGAGGGCCTGCTCCGCAGCCACCAGGAGATTGGTGGCACCCGGCGCGACATGCTGCTCTACGCGATAACCCGGCCTTGACCGCATCTTGGCCGTTGGTGTTCGTTGCTGCTCAGCCAGAGTGCCGCAGCAGGATCCTTCACCGGGACGGCCGGCGTAATGGCAGACTGCTGGGTATGAGCACTCTTGAGCGGGACGCCTCCGCGGCCTGGTCTGCTCTTCGGAGTGTTTGGTCAGATATGGGGTGGACGAGCCCCGTCTACAATCATGGGGCTTTTCACCATGTCGCGGTGCTGGGTTCAACCGGCGTCGTTCGCGTGTCCTTTGCCGCTGACCATGAGGCGCAGATCGCCTGTCAGAGCGCTGCGCTTCTCGCCGTCGGGCGTGCCGGGTTGAGGACCCGCATCCCGAAGCTCTTTCGAACTTATACCGGTGATAATTGGTCGGCGATGGCGTGCACCGTCGTCGAGGGAGCCCATATGGCGGATCAACCGTGGCATGAGGTCCGGCACGACTTTGCCGGCGTACTGGATGACCTTCAAGGTGCGCAGCTACCGACAGGTTTGGCTGCAGCCCGCTCTTGGTGCGGCGGAAACTCCTGGCCCGACGTCGTTGAGCGCATCACGGCAGATGCCGGCACTCGCGTGCGGAAAGCTGCTCACATTGTTGTGCGGGAGGTTCTGGCTCTCGACGAAGTGGCTAGCCCTTCCCTCGTCCATGGTGACTTCGGTCCACACAACATGTTGTGGGATGAGTCCGGCGCACCTGGCCTTATCGACTTCGACAACGCGTGCGTGGCAGATCCTGCTATCGACGTCGCCCCCCTCATCGGGTTTTACGGCGCCGCCAAAGTCGGTGAAATTGTGGACGCGGACGTGCTTGCACGAGCGAAGGTATACCGTGCATCTCTGCCCCTCCAGGTAGCGGCGGCCGCAGCGCTTGGGTCAGACCGCAAGCTCCAAAGCCACGCACTGTCTAACTTCTCGCGCCGGCTTGAGGCAGGATCACTTTACGATCCAGCAGCTACCTAGAAACGCACGATCAGGGATCCTCTACCGGGCAGTGTTGCGATCAAGCGAAAGACTAGAAATCTACTTGAAGGACTCGGGTACTGGACCCAAAAGAGGTTGCGCATCCGCAGGGTTGCGGTAGGACGACGGGACTGCCCCCGGTTTGGTTGACTCGTTCACCTAAGTCGCACGGTGACCGAAGCGTCCGGTAAAGGATCCTTTACCGGGACACGCTAAGACGGGTTTGAACCCTCCGATACCCATCCCCGCCCAGGTTCGATTCTCCTCCGGCCACCACATGCGTTCCCAGAGGTCCGGATGCGGCGCTGCTAGCGTTTGTCGCGTGGATATATCTACATGGCACGTACCCGCTCCAGCCAATGGTGACAAGACTTGGACTCGACTTGCCAAACTTGTCGCAACCAACGACTTCGTGCTGCACGGTTCACAGACACCAGGTCTGTCAATGCTTGCCCCCAGGGCGCCCGTCGACTTCAGCCTTGACGAGTTCTCAAAGAAGACCGCCGTCTACGCGACCGAAGACCCCACCTGGGCTATTGCGTACGCGATCCGGTCATCGTCATGCCGACGTTTTTTAAATGCCTGCTTCTATCCGGGCGCAGCTGCCGGGCACTGGTCGGAACGGCGCATCTTTCTCTCATTCGCTTCAACCGAGGGTGGCCAGACTCCTACCAAGGCAGGGGTGGTGTACGTTCTTCCCAGCAGGAGTTTCACAAGGATGCCCAGCTATACGGACCCTGTTCTCGGCCCTATTACTGAGTGCCAGTTCATCAGCACCGAGCCCGTTCCTGTCTTGGCCGAAATATCAGTGGAGCCCCAAAACCTGCCACTCAGGCCGGCGCTCCACGACTTCGAAACCGTGTCTAGTCGCGCGTCCGCCAACCCGCTGGGTTTCCCGTGGCTCGACTGAATAGTTGTCCATCTTCAACGCGCCCGTAAGCCGATCCCCTATCGAACGGCCGCACCCTCGGCATGGGCGGGAAGCTTTTGCGCATCGGTAGGCTAAGCACATGGCATTGGGGGATGCGGCGCAGCCGCAGGTAGTTCGGTCACACAGAGTGGTCCTGGATGCGTACGCGTTCATCAAGGGCTGGCTCATCGCCACCTCGCTCTGGGTGGGCGTGCTACTTCTCCTGATGGCGGCAGGCTATGGCGTGCCCGCCTCGCGGGACGGCACCGACGCCGGCCACGTATGGGGCCTTTTGGGCATGGCGATTCTGTATGGCTTCGGAGTTTCCCTGGTGGTCGCGGCGCCACTGGCCTGGGTGTTGGCCTATCTTTTGCGCCCGGTCCGGAATCAATGGATCCACATCGGAGCTTTTTTCGCGGTGCCCACCCTCGTGTTCTGGCTGCTGGGAAGCGTCCTGGGCCTTGGCTGGCAGCCCTGGCTACTGATTCCATGGGCCACCGTAGGCGCAGCGGCAGCCATCGGCCGTTGGGCAATCCGCAAAGACGTCCTTGCCTCGAATTCTGCAGCTAACCCGGCCTGACCGCCCGCTGCACGATCCCCCAACGGGCGGGCTGTGCAGACGGCTTTGGACATTCCGTGCAGTCGACTTCGGAAACTGACATATGGAGAAGGCCGAAGGGCAGCGTCGGGGCGGCCGGTGGACGACCCTCTAAAGGGACGATTTGAGGGCTCTACCGCCGTGAGGACTGGCCGTCTGATTCAGGGTAGCCAGGGCGCGAGTTAGGTATCCCGGCACCCG
>NZ_JBEPOZ010000034.1:0-29156 GCF_040547005.1 Arthrobacter sp. UYCu712 | reverse complement strand
GCCTTCTGATGCTGCTCCCAAGACACCGGCGCCTTCTCCTGGCCAGCGGTTACCCGATCCGGATGATTCTCCCGGTACTTGCGCACCCAGTTCCCCAGCGTGCCTTCAAGGACGCCTATCTCCAGACAAACCTGTGAGATCTGACGGCCAGAGGAAATCACCAGCTCAACAGCCTCATCCTTGAACTGCTGCGTGTACTTCTTACGATCGGTCATGCGGGAAAGAGCTCCTATCAAGCTTTCTCACAAAACCATACGGCCGCATACACCTCGTCGGCGGAGTCATCGATCGTTCGTATGTGAGCCGCTCGTAAAGTGCTGGCAAACTTCATGACATGATCATCGAAACGCCCGCCCCTTCCGACAAATGGGAACAGCTTAGTTCCTGGCTTGCTGAAGTCCAGGAATTGTCCGCCGACACCTACGCGTATCCCCTGGCCCAGAACTCCCTGCTTGCGGGTGACGAATTAGGCATACCGGAAGTACCCGGGACTGCCGCCGTAGTCCGAACGCTTCTGGACGCGGCCGTTGACGATCTGGCATCCGCCTTCGCCCTGGTGACAGCAGTCGGTCGCCTAAGCCCTGTCGCGGTTCCCACCCTGGTGCGCGGAGCAATTGAGCTTGCCGGTCTGGGTATGTGGGTACTGACAGGACAAGAGCGATCCGGACGACAGGAACGGGCGCTCCGGATCGCTTACGATTCACACTCCAACGCCGTCAAGTTTCACCATCATCGCTCGAAAAACCTCACGTTGTCAGCAGACCAGCGGGCCGAGGCTACTAAGTGGGCAATTGAAAACAAAGTTGCCGCTGCTGCCTTGTCGGACGCTGCAGCCAAAGCGGGCCTGAAGAAGACGAGAGTGACGGCGTCGCTTAATCGAACGGAGGCACTGAAGGAAGTTGATACAGCCAGGGACTCGCAGTTCTTCTCGGACTGGCAGCTGTGCTCGGGATTCGCCCACGGGCTGGCATGGGCACCCGCCTTATTTCACACGAAGGTCGGGACGCACACCATGGAAGGCGGCGGCACAATAACCCTCTGCACCATGACCGAGGAAAGTGCCCTGGTGATGCTGCAGTGGGGACAGCACGCCGTTGAGGAGCTGAGGGGCACCTTCGGTGCCAGCCGAACATTCATTACGGACGGTGCAGATGCAACACTCGTTTCCAAGCCCTTGAAGAAGATGGAAGCCGAGACTGCCGCAAAAGGACTAAGAATTGAATACCAACGTCCGATTTCGGCCCCTCGTCGGCCAGCCAGTAGCACCATCTTCTCTGCTCATCCGGGCGGGTCAGAGTCCGATAAATAAAATGGCTACCGCCGGAGGACGGACACCAGCGCGTCATCCTCAGTGAGCAGATACCGGACCTTGGAGTACCGGCCGTAGTTTCCGGCTTCCACTGCACAGTGACGTGCCAGCATGACAGATACTCATCGGGGAGCGTTCTCATCGTCCTCGATTTTGGAAACGAAGTCTTTTGGAACATTGTCTTTAGCCCACTGCTTCACTGCACTTTTCATGTCCCTGTTCGTGGGGCCAAGGCGGGTGATCTGGCCAGAGAACGTGTCTAGAGTCCCAAGATCAAGATCTCGGTAGAAGTCCTTACGAATCAGATGCTCGCTGCCGGCAAAATTACTTGCCTGCTCGGGGCGCAGCGCTTCAAGAATCTTCGCAAGGTGTTCCAAAAGGACAACCAGGCAGTCACTTACCGTGCCAAAGAACTCAGGATCAAGAGGTCCGATGTAGCCCGGGCCGGTGTCAGTCATGCGTCCCAGGTACTCACCATGCCCCAGGGCGTGAAGGAAATCACTGTGGACCCATGCGTTCCGCTGGAACACCACCGCAGGGAAGAGCTCGGCCACCGCGTACGCATCTTCACTAATGCCGAACCCGTCCCACCTGAACTCTGTGTTGGTGAAGGCTTCCTGCAGGCTCCCGTCACCGACCAGGTTCATGGAAAGAAGCCCCTCCCTGATCTGCATCGTGCCCATCAAAAGCGAGGTGGACCAGGTCAGCGATGTCGTCACTTTGATGAACGTGTAGTGACTCATTCCCAGCATCAAAAGGTAATCGTCCGAGGCGCTTACGTGGGCTGCAAAATTCCGCCGAACCCTCTCCAGCTCAGTCCCTTCTCCCGTCCCATGCGTCATGGAACAAGCCTGACACAAGTTGGGACGTGCACTCTTACCTTGGGACAGCTACACACTGGAGCTTGGGGAAACCCTGCTCGTTGGCAGAATGGGTAAGACGCCGCGGTGGTCTATGTCTCTCCCGAACAGGGTCAGCCCATGACTCGTGCAAGCCGGCCGAAGCCCATCTGTCGGGGACCTCGAACGTGACAAGCTGTACGCCGGCTTTACGGCCACACCATAACTGACATTATGGTGTGGATTTTTTACCTATATTTGGGGACCCAGCCAAGCGCTTCAGCGCTTGGCTCTCCGCGGCCAATAGCCGATCGCGTTCTGCGCGCCAGGTGGCAGGGCCGGGACCCTTCGGCCATAGGCTCCCACGATCTCCTCGAACAGGCTCCCCGACTCGACGACGTCGACTTGGAAGGCGGTATAGCGGATCGGGTCTCCATTCTTGTTCCTGCCGCTCGTGTCGAACTCCCACGAGTCAGGGACGATCCTGAACAGTGCCCGAGTCACTCCACGATGCACGGCAACGACATATTCGATTCCCCATGCGGCGACCTCGTCCGGTTTTAATCTCCACCATGCGGAGACGGACTCCCCGATCTCGGCGAACGACTGTCTCCGCACCGCGGAAGTCAACCACTCAGGCTTGAATCCCGCACTGTACCGCACTCGCCCTCCGGCGATCGACTGGCCCGCGGGAATCTCCTCCAATCCGTTGAGGGTGATGAGCAGGAGCGGCTTCATTGTCGTGAGTGGCGGTGCGGCGAACTCGTCGATGAGCGACTGGAGCAATGTCACCCCATGACCTCGCGCCTGTTCCCTGCGGGCATTGGTGATCTGTTCCGCGAACGCGAGAGGAAGTGTGGGCCGTACCGTGCCGTTCGAGAGAATAGGGAAGCTCATAAGCAGGTCTATTGCCGCGGCCTCGACAGCGGTGTACTCGCCCGGGCGGAGCCCGTAACGCAGGATCCATACCTCTGGTTCACGGCCCGCGGCCAGGATCTCATCGATCCGCGTGAGCTTCCGCGACCGCTCCCCGGCGTCCTCTTCGAATGGGACGAGAGCTTCAGCAACATGCACCGCATGCCGCAGACCGTGGCCCCTGCCGACGTAGAACGGGACCCCGGATCCGGGATCGACCAACAGATAGACATACGCCTGCAACTCCGAGGAGACCTGGTCGAGAACGGCTTGATCTATATGCAACATGTTCGCATGTTCGCAGAGCCATCGCGGCTTGCCCTGCAATGCCTCGCGGCTCGCATGATGTCAAGACCGCCTGGGGATCAACGGAGTCCGACCCGACCATCGTGCCGCCGCGCCGGAATGGTGACCCTAGCCTGGTCCATTGCGACTTCGAGCTTGCTCTCGGGGTCGGTGGCAATGCCGACTCTTTACAGCGGAACCTGACGCCGCGGGATTTGAAGTCGTCCAACAGTTCCAGTAGGAGACGACCGAAAGTCCCCTTCATCATGATCGCGTCTTATCCCAGGCGAGGGAGCACTCCAGGGTAAGAGTTCGCCGGTAACCTAGACGTTAAACTCGAACACAACTTAATCGCGCGTGGACGCGCAGGAGACGAGATATCTGCATTCCGCGACGGCCAGATACTCGCCATCGGAACATCGATCACTAAAGTTCTACCGCCAGTTTCGCGCTTTTCCGTGGCAGGCGGTCACGGCGAGAAAAAACAAAACGTCATCGCCAAACTCAGCGCGTTCTTAGAACGATTCTTCGGCCTGAGCTCGGCAGGAAAACTAGCGTACAGGCTCGCTGGACGGCCACCGCGCAAGCCATCAACCTTCCTGTAGAGGGGCTGCTCTTCGCCCTGGAACCAGAGCGCCCAGGTGTATTAAGGCTCTCAACTCATTCAGGTCGACCGGGGGCCGGATTGGAATTCGGGCGGTTGGTAGACCCAGGCGTTGCGGCAGGAATGTCCTGACCCGAGAGGAGCTTTCGCTTTGGGTTCTCGGTCTTCTCGACCTCGGCAAACACTGCCATGTCTCGCACGTTCTTCTGAACGGTGATAGCTCCGAAGAGAGACATCAGCATAGCCAGACCGTAGAAGCCCTTCTCAGACAGAAGCATCTCGGCGTTCCAAAGACCGATGACCAGTAGCGAAAGTGACGCAATAACGGAGAACCATGCCACGCCGTAGTAGATATTCGTGACCGGGATATCCTCAGCTCGATCTCGAATCGTCTTCTGGATCGAGATTACCGCGAACAGTCCGAAGAGCAGGATCGTGAAGTAGTATCCCTTCTCGTTAAGCTCCATGCTCGTTGCGTTCCAAAGACCGATGAGATAGGACGACACACCGATGAGCAACGCAACCCAGCTAGCGCCGATGAATGCTCCAGTGGGCTTCTGCGGGACAAGTTTAGACTCAGCCATGGAATTTTCCTTTGATTTGGAATGAGCAGATTATCGATGTCCATAAGGTGTGCATTCAACCGTCTGGATCAATGAGCAATTTTCAATTCGCTTGACTAATACTAGGCGAACGAGTGCACCCGCGACCGCGTGACGCGGTAATCCAGTTCTTCGGAAACGGGCAGAGATACCGGGCCCCTTCATTTGGTGGGTTCCCCTCGGCCATCCTGTTCAATTTCAACAGCATCAGAACTGCCTGATGTGAAGCACGGCGAACCTGATGCGATACGGATTTCGTTTGGGGCCAAGTCTTCTGCGACGATGTAGTTCTCCCCGGCACCCAGACTGATTTGAATTCGATACTTTTCGTCTACATCCATGTCGACGGACACCTTGAGTCCGTTCGCCCGGTGATGGGCTTCGATGTCCTTCACGATCGGCTCAATTTTGGTTCCTTCGGCAACCGTGACGGTCGTTGAACTGTTCCAGTTGTGCTGGGTTCTGTTGCAGGACAAAAGCACGCCCGTCTTCTTCTGATCTATTGAGACAACAGTGTCCTTTGCGATCAGGGCAGCGATCTCCAGTTCCATAGCCTGGGCTTTGGCTTTCGCTTCCTGCCACGTCAGTTCAGCGTTCATCGGTTCCTCCATTGTCTTTGGTGCGGTGGGTACTGGTGGTTCGATGGGAGTCTCTCCGGGGCTTCCGGCACAACCGGCCAGAACCATCGAACCAGCCAACAGCAACAACACAGCATGGTGCGGCACTCTCATTGCCTAACCAACTTCTTCATGAACCGAAGCGCCTTCAGGTTGTCCTCGCTGTTGGAGGCGATGAGGTTGTAGTTGTTCATGAGGATGCTGAATTTTTCACTATTGATCATGCGGTTGAGTTCGTCGTGGGCCTTGAAAGGCGTGCTGTTCGTACTCATCGCGAAAGCCGAGAATGCTGCCGGTCCACATGAACCCGGTTTAGAAATCCCCACCCGGGTAAATACCTTCCGGCAACGTGAAACACTCAGAACCCGAATCAATGCGAATCTCGTTTGGGGCTAACCCTTCGGCGACAATAAAGTTCTCACCGCTTCCGCTGCGAGCGATCATTTGGACTTCGTAGTATCCACCGATATCAAGCCTGTTCCTGACTCCGAATGCGCCGCTCTGGTAATGGGCTTCGATGTCCTTCACGATCGGCTCAATTTTGGTTCCTTCGGCGACCGTGATGGTCGTGGAACCCTTCCATTTGTGCTGGGTCTTGTTACAGGACAGAAGCACGCCCGTCTTCTTCTGATCGATCGAGACAACTGCGTCTTTTGGGATCAGGGCGGCGATCTCCACTTCCATTGCTTGGGCGTGGGCTTTGGCTTCCTGCCAGGTCAATTCTGCGTTCATCGTTTCCTCGTGTGTGTTGGCAACAGTTGGCGCAGTTGACACAGTTGGCTCGGTCGAACCCGGGTTTGGGTTTCCGGCGCAACCTCCAAGCCCTACCAGAGTCACCAGCAACAACGCCATGGCACCGTTCCGCGCCCTCATCGAGCCGCAATTCTGAGCATGTCTTTGAGTGCTTGCTTGTTGTCCTCGCTGTTGGAGGCGATGAGGTTGTGGTTGTTCATGAGGATCTAAAAATCCCCACCTGGGTAGACGCCCTCGGGCAAGGTGAAGCACGCAGATCCTGATGCGATACGGATTTCGTTTGGGGCCAGGCCTTCTGCGACGATGTAGTTCTCCCCGGCACCCAGATCGATTTGAATTCGATAGTTGTCGTTGACACTCCTATCGGCGGATACTTTGGTCCCGTTCGCCCGGTAGTGGGCTTCGATGTCCTTCACGATCGGCTCGATTTTGGTTCCTTCGGCGACCGTGATGGTCGTGGAACCTTTCCATTTGTGCTGGGTTCTGTTGCAGGACAGAAGCATGCCCGTCTTCTTCTGATCAATCGAGGTAACAGTGTCTTTTGGGATCAGGGCGGCGATCTCCAGTTCCATTGCTTGGGTGTGGGCTTTCGCTTCCTGCCAGGTCAGTTCAGCTTTCATCGGTACCTCCATTGTCTTTGTTGCGGCGGGTACTGGTGGTTCGATGGGAGCCTCTCCGGGGCTTCCGGCACAACCGGCCAGAACCATCGAACCAGCCAACAGCAACAACACAGCATGGTGCGGCACTCTCATTGCTCCACCAACTTCCGCATGTTTTCGAGCGCTTGCTTGTTGTCATCGCTGGTGGTGGTGATGAGGTCGTGGTTGTTCATGAGGATGCTGAATTTTTCACTATTGATCATGCGGTTGAGTTCGTCGTGGGCCTTGAAAGGCGTGCTGTTCGTACTCATCGCGAAAGCCGAGAATGCTGCCGTTCCACATGAACCCGGTTTAGAAATCCCCACCCGGGTAAATACCTTCCGGCAACGTGAAACACTCAGAGCCCGAATCAATGCGAATCTCGTTTGGGGCTAGGCCTTCGGCGAAGATATAGTTCTCATCGCTTGTGTTGTGAGGGCTTATTTGGACTTCATAGGATCCTCTGATATCAAGCCTGTTCCCGACTTCGAATGGTCCGCTCTGATAGTGGGTTTCGATGTCTTTCAGGATCGGCTCGATTTTGGTTCCTTCGACGACCGTGACGGTCGTGGAACCCTTCCATCTGTGTTGGGCTTTACTGCAAGAGAACAGCACGCCCGTCTTCTTCTGATCGATCGAGACAACTGCGTCTTTTGGGATCAGGGCGGCGATCTCCACTTCCATTGCTTGGGCGGGGGCTTTGGCTTCCTGCCAGGTCAATTCTGCGTTCATCGTTTCCTCGTGTGTGTTGGCAACAGTTGGCGCAGTTGACTCTGTAGAACTCACGTTTGGGTTTCCGGCGCAACCTCCAAGCCCTACCAGAGTCACCAGCAACAACGCCATGGCACCGTTCCGCGCCCTCATCGAGCCGCAATTCTGAGCATGTCTTTGAGTGCTTGCTTGTTGTCCTCGCTGTTGGAGGCGATGAGGTTGTGGTTGTTCATGAGGATCTAAAAATCCCCACCTGGGTAGACGCCCTCGGGCAAGGTGAAGCACGCAGATCCTGATGCGATACGGATTTCGTTTGGGGCAAATCCTTCGGAGACGATGTAGCTCTCCCCGGGCGCATACGGGTCGATCTGGATTCGATAGTTGTCATTGACGTTCCTATCGGCGGATACTGTCGTCCCGTTCGCCCGGTAGTGGGCTTCGATGTCCTTCACGATCGGCTCGATTTTGGTTCCTTCAGCAACCGTGACCGTGGTTGAACCATTCCAGTTGTGCTGGGTCTTGTTACAAGACAGAAGCACGCCCGTCTTCTTCTGATCAATCGAGGTAACAGTGCCTTTGGGGATCAGGGCGGCGATCTCCAGCTCCATGGCCTGGGCTTTGGCCTTCGCTTCCTGCCACGTCAGTTCAGCTTTCAACGGTTCCTCCTGTGTTTTAGTAGCAGTTGGCACAGTTGACTCGGTCGAACTCACGCTTGGGTTTCCGGCGCAACCGGCGAGCCCCATCAACCCCACCAACAGCACGACCGTTGCACCGTTCCGAGCCCTCATCGAGTCACAATTCCCAGCATGTCGTCGAGTGCCTTCTGATTGTCCTCGCTGGTGGTGGTGGTGGTGATGAGGTTGTGGTTGCTCATGAGGATATTCCCTTCTTCGACGGTGTTGATCGCGCCGTCGAGTTTGTTGTCGTCGGGGCCGCGGTAGTAGTGCTGTTCGAACTCATCGCGATAAATCGGGTTGTTTCCATCCCACACAGCCCCTTTATTCGTGACGGGGTTGACAACTCCCTGACCTTGGACGAGCAGATCATAGTAGTACAGATTCGAATATTCCGTAGTTGGCTGTGGTTTCCAGTCAGGGAGCATCCCGGCCCCGGCGAGGGATATCACCTTGTCGTATCTGGCTCCGGCGACCTCGGAACTGGTGAGGTTCGCCAGACCCCAGCTGTGCCCCATGCCGGTTTGTTCGGCACCGTTCAGGTAGGGGTCAGTGCGCATCCCGGTCTCGAAGTTCGCCAGTTGCTGCCCCGAGGTGCGTGCAAGGTTCTCGTCATTCGCCTCACCGATTCTCCCCAGGTTGGGACCGCCGGCGGTGTCCTCTTCTCCGGGGAACCGCCCATCCTTATAGACGAAAGCCACCGTCCCCGGCACGTTGTCATTGAGATATTTCGAGACCTGCTGTACCCCGCCTTCGTAGAAGCTGTTCAGTCCGGTGAACGTCCCCGGAACATAGGTGATCACGTGCCGCGTGTCAGGGCCCGGGGTGCCGATCATTACCACAATCCGGGACCGATCCCGGTCATAGAGGTAAAGCTGCACATCCCCCGCTTCCACCTGCTTCAGATATGCCACCTCATTTGCCAGCATCTTTGTTCGGTTCGGGTCGTGGTGGGCTTGCCCGATCCCCGACAACCTCCGGACTGTTTCCAGGTCTTTCTCCGCCGCACGGAGCAGACTTGGCGCGTTCAACTGGTTGGCCCGTACCCTGGCCAGTGCGGAGATCCCGTCCAAAGCGCCGAACATGGCCGGAGCCGCAGCGAGCAGCAGCTCCTGCACCTGCGAGAATCCGGCCACGTCCACGGCCGTGCCGGCCCCCTTGTTCATGCCCGCCCACCAAGCCCCGACCTTCGATGCGTCCATGCCTTGCAGGGTCTGCTGCCATCCGGTCATTGTGGCCAACGCTTTGACGTCCGCCGGTGTAGCAGTGGACAGATAGCTCAGCAGCGCCGCACCCGACAATGACGCCGGGACAGTGGCAAGCACAAGAACGTCGTTCGATACCGTCACCTGCCCAACGTGCCCGCTGCCACCGGCAGCACGGAACGTCGAAGCGATGTCGGAAAGCCGGGTCGCGTCCTGATGGTTGTCTTCCAGGAACCGTCGCAGCCCGCTACCGACAGCGCCGAGACCAGAGTGCACCCAGGAGCACTCCTGCCCGAACTCGGACACTGCTGCACTGACCCTGTCAGCCGCACCTCGGTCTGTGTCGTCCTGGCTCCTGAAGGTCGACACGGCGGAGTCCAAGGTGGCCGGGTCAGCGGAACTCGCCCCAGCAGTGCTTCCACTCGCCCAGGCGCGCAACCCCTGCCGTGCAGTGTCCACGCTCACCACCGGACGGTCAGTCTCCTCCATCGACGGGCGCGGCCCGACCTCCACCGCAACACCGCTGCCAGCACTCGCCCAACCGGAGGCAAAAGCCCACGACCTCACATCATCCAAGCGATGCTGCTCAACCTCCGCGGCGCTCTTCGCTTCCTGGACCTGACGGGCAACATCTTCCAACATATGGACCAGCTCCGAACGGGCGGCCCGTTCAGCGGCAACGTTCTCCCGGAAACAGTCCGCGAAGACGCCCCGGAATTCCGCAAGAGCAGCCGTTGAGATCGATTCCCGCCCGCCGCGTTGATCCTGCAACGTACGCGCCGCATCACGACATACACCGATCAGACGATCGGCGACCCCCATATCGAAATTCACTAAACTCCCCCAAGTAAAATAAACAGGCACGCGCCAAGACGAACCCTATCGGTGATCTCTTTGATCAGGTGTTTGTTGAGGTCGATGCGCCCAGAGAAATAGTCCTGGCAGGTGACGGAAATCCCGCCGGCACAGCAACTGGACAGTACGGGAGTCCAGGAAGGTGCGATGCAGATACATCGAGAGTGGCCAGAATGACAGCACTCATCGGTCCACTACCTCCCCGGGGATTATCGAAACTATGTTCTCGACAGGCTTTCAACCGAGAGAACTCCCGGTTGAAAGTGTCCGCTGGTTTTTACGCCTCGGGTTTGCTTTGCGCCCGCAGTTTCGGTCCGATGTACTGACCCAAAACGAGCCAGATGATCGTGCACATCCCGGGCAACCCTGACCAACGACGTCGCAGCATCATCATCAAACGCAACAGCCCATGCTCACTCCTCCAGAGAAAACCCTACGAACGGACCAGGAAGGGGCTGCTGGGCCTTTTCATCCAGGACAGTTACGCGCCGCCGCCGGCAGAGAAAATATCCAGCGAGATCTTCTGCAACTGACCCCGCAGTTGCTCCAGCTCTTCCTTGGCCTTATCCAACGCAGCCTTCGTCTCCGGCCACGTCGAACCACGGAACTCAGCAGCCAACGGACCATCCCACACATTAGGATCCGACAACACACGACCCTGCGCATCCAACGCCGAGATCTGATCCGTGAAACCACCATTAATAATCGACTGCACCTGACCAATAGCAGCCTTAGCTTGCTCAGTAGACAACACGCGCGACATACAAAATCTCCGGGGTGACAACCATGAAACCGCCGGCGGGATACCACCGGGGCCGGACATGCCCGACACTACCAACAAAAGCCATTAAATCCAACAAATGGATAAATTGTCTATCTTTGGGGAATCTCGCGCCGATCATCCGCCGAGCTCTTCATCATCAGCGTCCTAATCCTCCCGACTGGCCGTGCACCTCTTCCGGTACGGATCCAGTACTCCGGCAGGATCAACAGGGCCGGCACCTTCCGCAAACGCAGCGACGTCCGCCCTGCCTCAAGGTAGCCCGGAAGGTTGGACAGCTCGGGGTGACCCCCGCGAGGAAGACCACGTAGGCTGAGGCAAGCACACGACTATTTGGGGGTAATCGGTGAGTACCGTTGGAGTGTTTGGCATCCTGCCAGTTCTGTACATGGTCGTCATGGCTGTGCTTTTTTGGCCTAGCGATATACGTGCTGGTCCTGGCAATCGCCTTCCTCCGCCTTCGGATCGCTGAATTGAAGCGAGATCAGCCACCGCAGGAAGAAACGCAGCGGCAGTGACCAAGAAGCGCAGGCCTGCGTCTGATCCTGAGCTCGTTCAGATGTACCGGCAGGGCATTTCCTCCCCGAAGATTGCCGCCAGCACGGGCATCCCCGAAAGCACAATCCGCTACCACCTCAGTGTCGCCTTCAAAGCAGAACCGGGGCTCCGGGACGTGCACAAGGCGGCCCGGGGCGCCGTCACCCGCCCATCTGCCGGGTTGCGGAACCTGAATGACGTCGTCGCGTTCTATACCGCCGAGGGACGACTGCCCACCACGGGCGGGAAGACCGCGCGAGAGCGGGCCTTAGGGGCGTGGCTGCACCGCCAGCGGCAGCTTTCGGCTGCCGGCGCCATCTCACCCACGTCCCGGCAAGGGCTGGGCGTCATACCGGGCTGGGATACCGGCCCGTCCTACCAGGACCGTCATGAGGCACGGTGGGAGGAACGGCTGCAGGAGCTCCTGGCTTACCGGGCTGCCGGCAACGAGTGGCCGCGCCACCAAAAAACCGACGACGTCCATGAACGTACCCTGGGAATCTGGCTGCACGGGCAGCGCATCAACCACCGTGACGGCACACTGACCCCCGGACGGAAAGAGAAGCTGAACGATCTTCTGCCGGGGTGGCGTGCCGGCCGGGGCCGTCGGGGCGGCCGCAGGACGCAAGCGCTTGTGTCGGACAGTGAGAAGAGTCCAGTTATCACTAGGACTGCGCTAATTCGATAAGGCTGCCAAGAGTGCATGAAGCGTTAAGCATTTAATCCGGATGGCGCTCGGCCTACTCGTAACCTCGAAGTGAAGCGTCCTACTTCCTATTGGGCAGTAGGCTTAGTAGATGCAAAAAACCATAGTGGTCCTGTCGGATGACCTCGACGGCTCCGAAGCCAGTGAAACCATCACGTTCGCCCTTGATGGGGCCGAATACGAGATTGACCTGAATGAATCCAACGCTGCGGAACTCCGCGAAGCCCTGGAACGCTTTACTCAGGTCGCCCGTAAGACTTCCGGTGGCCGCGGTCGCCCGGCCGCTCGTAAATCCGCCGGTGGCGGTATCGACACCAAAGCTGTCCGCCTGTGGGCCATCGACAATGGCTTCCAGGTCAATACCCGCGGCCGTATCCAGTCGGACATCATCGAAAAGTACCAGGCTGCCAATTAGGCCAGCTCCAGCCAAGAAAATAGATATCGTCACATAAATCAGAGCCAGAAACTTTGAGTTCCGGCCCTGATTTGTTTATTGCACCTGTACGTCCGGAGCTATCGGTCTTCAGCTGCCCCCTAGATATTGGCTAAACGAGTTCCTTGAATGCTGACTGCAGTTTGCCGGTAACGTCTATGCCGGCAGCTTTGGCCGCTGCCATCCGTATCCGCCAGCCTTGGCTGTGGGGTTTGGCTAGGGTCTCTGCTTCATGCCGCGAGAGTTCGCGCGCCCAGTCGATCAGCCCCGTCGAACGGTCTATGGCCACGACGATGGCGACATCAAACTCGAAGTCCTTGAATGCCCAGTGCCGGAGCTCGCCTTTTGGTAGCGACCTCATTTTGACCTGCAGCCCTCTGCCGTCACTTAGGATCACATCCACGGATTTCGTTCCAATTGGTACCAACCGGCCGTTATAGGCCACAGAGACGGTTCGCTCCATCAGCTCGCCGGCAAGCGATGATGCCGTGCGCACATGGTTGCGACTTGCGATCTCCTCGTCGATTCCACTTCGCAGCGCGAGCAGGTCACTGAGCGACATGACGGTTAGCTCCGGGTTTCTCACGCTGATCCTCCTCCAGTGCGGCTTGAGACCTTCAATGCACATCCAGCCGGTTCCAGCTCCGAGGTCTCCCCCCTGCACCTTCAGTACGGCTCGAGGATTACGCTAGCGGGAATTTCTTCGGTCGCCTGCCACACAGACAATTTCGCCGGCTTGTTACCGGTTTGGTCGGCAATCACCGCAAAACTAGTGGGGCCTGACGATCGGCGGCAGCTTCATCTGGGCCAGGGCCTTCACCGTCGGGGAAGTCTCACGGTTCAACTGCTCGTCGAGGACGACCTTCAAGCGGGCAGCGAGGATTTCGCGGCGCAGCGTGGCGAACACCTGCTCCTTGCGCGCCGGGTCGTCTCCTCGGGGGTACCCAGGAGATTCGTCCTCGCTGCTTCCATTCTCGCCCGATACCGGCGGATCGTTGACTGTGCCTGGGAGGCCTGATTCTGGTTTAGAACGGTGCCCTATCAGCGGTCCGCCCTTCTCCTGCCGGGCGGCGTCCCGGTGTTGCTCCAGGAGATGCCGGATCTCCTCGTCCCGCATTTTCGTGCAAGACCCTTTCCAGACAGCATCGAACAGCGACTTTTCCTCGGAACCGGCCAGATCACTCTTGGCCAGAACCCCGAGGATCCCGATGCCGTAGGAGTACATCGTGCCGTTGGTCGAGGCAGTGGCATTCAGGGCCCACTGGGCGCGCCTCCACCATTCGTTCATGGCGTCAGTGTCACTGCCACGCGTCCGCCGCAGATTTCCCGCGTCGTTTGCCACCTTGGGCTTGGAAGCACTCTCTTTTTGTCGCAGGTTCCGGAGTCCGACCACGGTGACCACGATAACCGCGGCCAGGAGAGCGACGAACCCTAATGCTGTGACGTATGTCCACAATCCTGGATCGTTCGACGAAAGCCCCTCCAAGGCAGCAACAGCTCTGTCGGTAATCTCCTGCATCTGCTGATCATTCATCGCACCCCACCCCATATTCACTCCGTCCAGGAAGTGCCGGGGCTTCCTCATCAAGAATTCTGGCTATTGCCCGGAAGGCTTCAGGATCCAGCAGACCGAGGGCTTGGGCGGCGTAATGTCGCACCTCCGCGTGCCTCCTTATCCGGGCTTGTTCAAGGTTGGCTTTGACTTGATGGGGCAGTTCCCCGTCCTCTTGGAACAGGTATTGCGGAGCTATATCGAAAACAGTGGCGAGAGCAAGCAGTGCCTCTTCCGGGACCGCCTGTTCTTTGCCGCTCTTGAGCAGGGACCACCGGGTCCGTGAGATGTAGTAGCCGGCCTCTTCGTGAGCGGCATCACGTATCGCAGGGTAGTCAAACGGCTGACCAGATTCGGTCCTGATGGTGTCCAGCAGAAGATTGATCTTGCTGGCCAGTGTTTGCGCCCGCCGCAGCCCCGCAGCACGCTGTGGGGAAAGATCAACCTCGTTCACTTATGACTCCAAGTCTTGGCGGCAGAAACGGCAGACCACTCCCGGCGCACTGTCGGACCCTGGGCAGGGCCGAGGCATGGCTTTTCACGCCTGCTCTTCACTCCCGATTTCCCGTTTCCAGGCTTTGCTGTTGCTCTCTGGCCCTAAGTCGTTCTGTAACCAGCTGGGGCGGCGTGGAGTGCCCCCGAAGACCCTCTGCGTATGTGACAGAGAAGTCAGGGTAGTTCCATAGGGCCTGGACCGCCAGCGTAAGGATTTGTCTCGGGGACAATGGTGAACCGGCGGGCGACGTCCACGAAGGCACGTCCTCGGCTTCATCGTCGGGCAATGGTGCAATACCGCTTCCGTCACCGATCTTTCGGCATGCTCGCTCCAGGACTCGCAGTTCTTCGGTGACCAGACGCAGCGCCTCTCCTACGGCCATGTCGGAGTCACGAAGGTCGAGGCGCACATTAACACCTACAAGCATGTTGCGGACCCGTTCTAACTGTCCCGCCGCACGGGCAAGGGATTGAATCAGTTCCGGGAAAGTGCACTCGATCGCTGCAGGCAATGCTTTGGATAGTTCTGGTTCCTCGGGGAATTTCCAGCGTTGGACGTGCTTGTAGATGCGTGTCGCTTCGTAGGAGAGATCACCTTCCGGTTCCTGGTTCTGGACCTCGGCGACAAAGCTCATCGCCGTTTCGTCCTCCGCTGCGGCCATCTCCCGCATGAGGAGATTAATGAGATCCTCCTTTGGGAATATCCCTTGTCGATATGCCTCAAGGCCGGTTTTCATTAGTACGAAGGCTGTGTCTGGAGTTTCATGCATAGCCAAGACAATAACCGCTGCCGACTGCCTAATCTTTACCGAAAGCTGCGGTGGATTAGTAGGAATAACAAGCCGGACATGCTGTTTTATATTGGTTTATCAACGGAAGGACTCTTTTTGCGGCGATCGCTTGGGGCTATTGCGATCAGGACTTTTTCAGGCTGGTAAACCAAAAGAAACGCGCAAAAGCAGAAATTTTTTGATCGATCCCATGGGGGCGTGTCACACTCGCGTGAAATTGAGTGCGCACGTGGTTGAGGCCTGTGCCAACGGCTAAAAGTTCGGTACGCCTAGGCCCAGAAATGGTCAGCAGCGGTTCACGAACGAGTCGATTGGTGGGAGGAGTGGGTGTTAGGCGCCTCTGAGGAGTAATTGAGCACATGCATGATGCGCTTGGGAGCCGCGCCAAGAGATGGGTTCGTCGCAGCAGGCCCAAGGACGATCGAGATCTATGAGTACGTGTGTCCCTGTGGCGACGGAAAAGTTGTCAGGGAAAATGACAGAACACCCGGCTTCCGTGAACACGACGTGCGGATCCTCTGTGACAAGTGCCGCGAAGAGTGGGACTTTGTCGGTGGTCTTTCCGTGCAGGAGTGGCGCCTGGAGCCCAAGTCCAACGGCGACGTGAGCTGACAGTCAGCTGGATCTGAACCCCAACAGCAGCCCCGCTTGATCTTCGGATCAAGCGGGGCTGCTGTTTGCCCGCTACATTGATTTAGCGGATGAAGCTGGAAGGGACCAACGTGCGCGGTCTGCACCACAATGAGCCTGAGCCTGAAGAGGGCGCCAGCAAGTTTCCTGTTGCGATGTCTGTGCGGAGCACGATCGCTGTAATCGCTGGGGTTT
The DNA here is from genome assembly GCF_040547005.1 of Arthrobacter sp. UYCu712. Lineage (NCBI taxonomy): Bacteria > Bacillati > Actinomycetota > Actinomycetes > Micrococcales > Micrococcaceae > Arthrobacter > Arthrobacter sp. UYCu712. The sequence goes on along the minus strand of NZ_JBEPOZ010000034.1, from coordinate 13,029 downwards.
TTCTGGTCGTTTCTGTGCTCAGTATTGGCTTGACAAGCGGGAGGGATGACCGTGCGGAGCGGGACACTGAAGTCGTGTCCCTCATGTCGGGCTACTCCGTGGATGATGTAAGCATTTACGACGGGTCATGGCACGGAAACGACGGGAGCCTCCCCGGTCGCTATACCCTGAGCATCACCAAGGACGGCTCAGTGCATGTATGCCGCCAAGTTACCGTTGAGGCCCTCCGCGCCAATGAGCCAGTCCAATGCGATGGTGGCACGGTCATCCACCCAAAGGTGGTTCCAGTCTCACGTTCGCTGACCCGACCACGCTCATCCTTGTACCTCGGACCGTTGTCCCGGTCCCAGGGGAGTATCAGGTTGCCTATTGCCACCTGGTCACCCCGGTCGGCTCGTCTTATGTCCATGTCCCTGCTTCAGTTTGTGCCCGTATCCGGCTGCCGTATTCAGCAGCATGATCTTCCCACAGACGCCTTCCCGGGATGGGCAGTGGGGCCCTCAGTGGCCGTACCTGTTGACCACGATCTGCACGATGTTGGTGTCGTCGTCCTGACCGTAGTCAGTGATCGAGATGCGTACGTTCCAGCCGTCGATGACCCCAATGCCCCGGCAGGTCAGTCCGCCCGCGTTGAGCCGGGGGTTCCGCTCGCACGCCTCGAACTCCTGAGGAATCAAACCCACCTGCTGAACGTATCGCTCCAGGTCACCTTCCCGGTACTTCCTATGAGTGTCCCAACGGTATGAATACTGGGAGCAAGGTCCATCGAGAGGAATGCAAAAAGCTCCGCCCACCGGAGGCTGGGTTTCCAAGTTCTCCCATCCCGGCTCTGTTTGAAGACGGTCAGCAATCGACTTCAGCTCAGCGACGATCTGATCGCTCTTCCAAGATGTCCAGAGGAAGAAGGCGGTGACAGGCACGGCGATACCAGCCAGCACCCCGAGCCATACTTTGCGGCCCCTGCTCCTGCTCCTGCTCATGCTCTCCTGCTCCCCACGGCATGCCTCTCCAGGAAGACGGCGCGGAGCGTTCACCCCGGGGCCTTCCATGCACCTGATCTTACGTTCAAGTCATTGCATTCCCGCTGGCTCGGCTGTGGGCTAATTATTTCGGACAACGGCCCCGCGACGCTCGTGCAGAATCGGCCATGATTGGCCGTTGATCAGCCCGAGACCACTGTTTCGACGTCTCCGCCGAGATCAGCCAGGTCATCCGGCAGCAAGGCTGCGTCGTCTGGATGGTGGAAGATCCAGCGACGGGCGTTGGCGATCGTGTGGTTGTTGAAAAAATGAGCCATCTTGGTCGAGGGATTCTGCTCATGGTCATACTTCCCGCTGACGACGTCCTCCAGCAGCTCCTCCAGTGGCTTCTGAGTATCTTCTTCGGCCAGGGCCATCGGATTGGCCAGCAGAAGCCCGACTTCCCTTGTGAGCGGGACGGTGATTCCCCAGGCTGTCATCAGACCCACGCCGGAATACGCATCCTCGAATTCCGGGTTCGGCACGAGCGCCACGGGGGTGTCGCACGTCAGCAGCTTCCTGTTGCTGAATCTGATCAGGACCCAGGGCCGGCCAACGAAGTAGCGCACCAATTCCGGAACGAGTTCGAGCATGTGGTTGATGTGGCCTGCCGAGGTGGTTTTCGCGGTGAGCCCATCGGGCTGGGATGCCTGTTCCAGCATCCGGTGCACGATGTCGTCGGTTACTGCCTTGCCTGATTTGGCCAGTGTGTCCCGGATACCGTCCGCGCCCAGCTGTGAAATCACCGAGGACGGCAGCGTTGTGCTGATCTGGTCCAGCGAGGTCCTGGTGTCCGGTCCCCGGAGGAACTGGAAGGCCAGGAAGGTCCCCAGGATCTCGCGATCCTCGAGGGTCAGCGGCCAGGCTCTGGACACCGCCTTCTTGATGACCACCGAGGCGTCGCCTTCCAGATTCGACAGCTCCTTCTCAAAGACGTCAGAGCCGTCGGGATGGCCATCCAGGGAGTAGAAGTTCTTCCGAACGGTCGCATCGCTGGTCGGAACCACCAGGCGTCTTCCATCGTCGAGACTGGCTGCGCCGATTCGTGGTCTCTTGTCGGAAGATGCGAAGCCCTTCAGGTAGAAGTTTGGAACCGTATGATGCCGCTTGCTGACCTCCACCTGACTGAGCCTTCTTTCCACTGCGCTTCTTCATCGCGGTATTGCCTGTTTTACGGGTATGGCTAATGACCGGGGTCCAGCAGGAAATCCTGGCCCCAAACCTAGCGGACTGCTGAGCGCGCAGCGCTGGAGCGCTGCGCCGGCTGGAAGTAGTCGGTGAGAAAGCCCGCCAGTAGACCAACCAGGACAAGTCCTGCGGCCGGCAGGAGCGTGACCGGCCCGACGAAGTCGCGGATGTCCACTCTGAAGACGAGCATCAGGACGACCACGAGCAGAACATAAGCCACAGCCAGGGCTGTGCTGATTGAAGTGATCGCCTTCCCTCGCGTCCGCCTCTTCTGCTTGGGGAACTGCTTCGCATACTCCTCGGCTGTGCCGAATTCGGCTTCCGCAGGAGTCCCGGTGGCTGCCTCGTGGGCTCGGACTTCATCGAGGGCTTCGGCTATTTCTGACTCAGACTGCCCACGCACTCGGAGGTTGAAAGTCAGTCTTCGCTCGTAGCTCATGGTCGTTCCTGTCGGGTCGTCTGGATGTCGGTGAGTGCCTGGCTCATTCGGCGCCATGCTGTCGCCGAGCGCTCCAGTTCCTGGTGGCCCTGCTCGGTGAGCCTGAACTGCTTGCGGCCCGGACCTGCCTGGTCGTGGTGCCATGTGTGCTCCACGAACCGCTGGTCCTCCAGTCTCTTCAGGAGCGGGTACAGCGTCCCGCCTTTGATGCGCGTGAAGCCGTGCTGCCGAAGGAATTCGGCGATGGCGTAGCCATGACTCTCGCTGTGGCTGAGCACCGCGAGCACTGCCTGCGGAAGCGCTGCGCGGGTCAGCTCCTGGTCAAAGTCGATCTCACTCACAGATAGATAGTGTCACTAACTAGATAGCTGCGCAACCAGATCGGACTACGGGCCAATCGTGGCCATAAAGCGGCCCGGTTTGGCCATCTGTTGGCCCTCAACCTGTAGCCAAGCTGGTTACAGCCCACAAATGGGCATTTTGTGGGCCGAAAGCTGCCGCAGGCGGGCTGGCCAAATCACCTGTAACCAACTGTGGGCGGTCTGTGGGCGGCTTCTGACCGGCTATTGGCCCAAAACAGCCCATTCATGGGCTGACAGCTACATGGCGCGCCTGGCGGCGCTGATCTCGCTGTATCACGCTGGAATCTCTGTGTTCCTCGCCCTTTCACTGCCCGAGGCAGGACACCTCTTTCGCAGCCCCGGATCATTTCGCCCATGCGTGAAACGGGTGTGTGCGCTGCTACAGCGAGCGGTCGTCACCAAGTTTCTCTTCGTCCTCTATCAGAGCCAGGGTCCGTTTATGTTGGGATGTCATGACAACCCTCGCGCCGTTGACAGCTGGAGCATATGCCACAGCCGGCTCTCCTAGGCGTTCTGGAGCCACAGCATGCACCAGCGTGGGGTCAGGCAATGAGAGACGCGCAGGACGTTCCTCATCGCTATCCAGCACAGCATCAAGATCGGCAATCACATCCTCCGTCCATGAGCTGTCCGGCTCAGAGGTCACTTGCGGGACTGCGAAGCTCTCTCGAACACCATCAAGCTCAGGAACACACACCAGTGGCTCTGTACGCATCTGTCGGGTTTCCGCTGGCTCCGGAGCTTCACGCGGCTGCTGTGACGCCTGGCCCTTGGCGGCCAAGTCGTGTTGCAGCATGGCGACGGTTGCTTCGCGGCCGAAAGTCGCACCCAGTCCACTGGTTCCCAGGGCGCGGGCCTGACGCACTTTCCCCTCGGCGTCGATAAAGCCGTATGAGAAGTGCTTCTCCTTGCCACGCTCACGCAGCTCAACGCGGCGAGCTGCGAGCCGGTCCCGGAAATCATCCACTGACACGGCCCGATGTTGCTCCTCGGAGATGATCAATTTGAGGTCGTCACGCCAGACGTATTCACCCTGCTCGCGCTTGACACGGTCATCCTTGGTCACCTTTTCTGAAGGTACGGCCATGAGCGCCTTGTTGTCATAGGCCCCCAGACCCAGGCTTTGCATAAACTCCGCATCGGCCAGCAGTTCGTCGTTGATGTGCGCCAGACGGTGCCGGTTCCCCATTGCCGATGAGAACGCGCGCCCCGCGGGGCGCTCCTCGCGTACCTCAATCAGACCGTCGGGGCTACTCCCCTGCATCAGGGCAAGCTTGTCGCGGAACGAGTTACTACGCGGTTTCCGCCGGTAAACCAGCTCGGTGTCACGGTCAGAGATATTGGAGACGACGATGTGGTTGTGCAGCAAACCAGACTTGCCGTCACGCTGCGTTACGACAAGCACCTGATGGCCGGGGAAAGTACGTCGGGCAAGCTCCATCCCGAGCTCATGAACACGCTCAGCGGACGCCAAATCATCCATGTCGAACTCTTCCCGGCTGAACGACTGAACGACGGAGTAGGCCTGTCGCATGATGCTCTGCTGACTGCGCACTGAACGCGTGATCGCGAACGCTTGCGCCGCGATCGGCGCGAAGCAGCCGATCCCCGACGCGAACACATAGCGGCGGTCTCCACTGCCGTCATGTGCTGCACCGTTGAGTACGTAGTTGCACAAACGCGAGGAACTCGTCGTGGCGGTGATGGACGTTACTGCCATGAGCCTGACTCCTCCGAAAGCCCACTTAGACCCAGCCGGCTCATCATCTGGCCAGGCTTCTTTTCGAGTGCCCACTGTGCGCGAAAGAACTCATGCTGACATGCGCGGAGCGCCTCGCCTGCTTCAGCATCCACGGCTGCGCCGGCGTTGACCTTTTTGGCAATTTGGTTGAGCAGGACACCCTGCCTGTCGAGCGAGCGCGACAACAGCCCAAACGCACGCACAGCGTCGTCCAGATCCGCGCGCAGCTCCTCGATGACCGGCGCGGCATTCGCCGCTGCCGCACCACCGTCGGCGCGCCGAAGCATGAGCCGGGCAGCCTTCGATTCAGACACGCCAAGTGCGTCTGCGACATGCGTGACCAGCTTCCTATCCGTGTCCGTCAGCCGCAAAGACATGACGTGTTCCGCCCGCTCCTTCGGTATCTTCGTTTCCTTCGTCATCTCATCTCCCTTGAATCGGTCTCCACCCGTCATGTGTCCAGTTGCTACTCACTGTCCCTCCGGTAATTGGGTGGAGTAGCAACTGGACTGGCAAGCATCGATTTTGTAGTCATTTCGCTTCGCTCATTCCTACTCAATCGGCTTGCCAGGGGCCGGGGCTTCGCCCCGCCCCTGGACCCCAACCCCTTCCTACGCGACAGCGAAATCGGCAATCAGTGCATCGAAGATCGCATTGCGAGTCTTCGATGACCAATCGCTGCCCAGACGCTCCGCTGCGATCCTGCGCAGCACCATGAGCTCCTGCTCTTCGCGAAGTTTGAGCTTGCGTTTGCGCAGCAGTTCTTCGGCCTCTGCGACGCGTTTTGCGGTGGAACGTACGGACTGCTTTTCGCGGCGCTTTGCAGGACGCGCGGTGGCGTCTTCGGCGGTCCATGCGGCTGCAGTACTTGACGGTATGGCTGTGTTCTCAGCTGTGTCCATGCTGTGCCTCCTCGGCATCGTTTTCGTCGGTCTCCGCGTTGGAGAGACTCGGTTTCGTTGGTCTCAGTTTTCGTTGTCATGTGCTCTGACGATCACCCAATTCCGGCCGCTTGGCGTCGGACCAGCCCACGGAGCTTTGGGGTGGGGGCTTGTACGAGTTCCCTGTTGGAACTGGTCCCTGCGAAGTTGTATGAGCGGTTCGACCACCGGTCAAGCTCGTACTCCGGCACGAGAGGTTCACGACATCCATTGATGTACGAGGCGTCATAGCGCTTGGTGTCAATGCCGTTCACTTCGTACTCGCGAACCCAGCTATCAGACGCCTTGGCGAGCACGTCAATCTGCTTCATGAACGGGCGCTGCTTCATCTTTGTGCCGGACGAGTTGGTTCGGTCTGACCACGCAACGTAAAGGTCGTATATGAACTCAACCGGCAGCAGATCGATCTCGAACCTGTCCTCGAACTCCTCCCAGAACTCGCGCACGGGGTCATTGTTTACCTTGTGCTCCGCAAGGAGCCTCTTGCACGCATCAGGTTCGGAGAGCCGGTAGTAGTCCGGCATATCCAACAGAACCCTCTTGAGGACATAGCGGAGGACATCCTGGCGGCGCAGATACTCGTCCTTGATATAAGTCCGTTCAGTACCGCCGAACCACTTCTCGAACGGAACGAACAGTTGCCTGCGATAAATGCTCTCCGACTTGTCCTTCGAGCGCGGCAGGTCGTTGATGCACTGCACCATGAATCCCCGGAACTGGTAGTTGACAGGCCGCTTGAACTTGCGATTCATCGTGATCGCGTCGTTCGTGATCACCGCTTTGAAGTTTGCAGAGTCCTCAGTGAAACTTCCTACGGGGTTCTCGTCAGTGAGGATAGCCTGCGCATCAATCAGGGGCTCAAGCATGAAGTCCTTTTCGAACTTGTTCATCGGCAGATTCGCCCATTTGCCCGACAGGTTGCGCTCCAGTTGGAGCTCCGTCCCTTTGCCGTTGTTGCCCTGCTCGGAGTAAAAGAATGCTGCTTTATTCCACCTGACCCCGGGACGGACGACGGCTCCTCTGATCTCCCAGAGCAAATTCACGACTTCCGGGTCCTCGGAGAGGCTCCGAGTCCAGTCCTCGACCTCCCACAGTTCGCCGTCTGGCATGACGATGTCAGGACTCCGGGCATCAGGGTCGAAGTCAACAGGAGTCTTGACCAGGAAGACGTAGTCGGGGCTGAACTCAGACAACGTCTTGGTCTTGTAGTCGAAGATGCCGTTGTTCACGGCAACGAGGGCGGGGTCGTCACAGCCAGTTACCCACGGCGCCTCACTCCGCAGCAAATCAAGTACCTCTCTTGCCCCGTTGATTGTCAGCTCCCCGTTGTACCGGCGAGCCATCGACTTGATCGATGTGTCGCTCGTTTCGTGAAGGCCCGTTGCCGGATTGTAGATCCCCAGCAACGGATGGTCGTCGTCCCCATCCGCGCCTACCGGAGCAATGCGTCGGGCGTGGTGCAGGGTGATGAGCACCTTCGCAATCTGCGAGGAGGAGAGTTGCCTGAGCAGCGAGAGCTTATTGCCAGGGAACCGGCCCGTATTCTCGAGGGCGAACTCGCCGTTCACTTTGTCGATCAAGGTGCGCTCGATGTCCAGTGGTTCCGGAAAGTCCACCGGGCCCAGCGTGGATAGATATTCCCTCGTCACCTTCAAGATGATTTCGCTAATTGTCTTAGCCATCACAGAACCCCTCTCGCAAGAAGGGTGACGAGCAAGTAGAGTCGATCCTAGAGCCCGTCCAGAGCTTCTTTGCCGTCTCGCTGTTTGCCGCAGCGGGGCGGTTTTTTTCGCTGATCATGCTCACGCACCTCCTGGGGGAGAGGTAGTGAGAGCTTGGAGTTCATCAAGCCGAGAAGTGATTCCGGCAAGGCGCCTGGTTATCCCGTCCAGTTCGGCCGTCCTCATCGAGATTCCTCGGATGTGCTCTGGTGTTCCTGGGAAAGCAACCAGCTATCAACGGCGTGCGGCCGGTACCGGACGGTCTTGCCGAGTCGGATGAATACAGGGCCTCGACCTGTAATGCGCCATTCACTAAGGGTGCGCTCGGTCATACCCAGGCGCTCAGCGAGGACTGCCGGGGTAAGGAGGTCATTCAACACCGGAGCACTTGGCCTGGAGAGACCTCGCTCGATGGCGGCTAAGCGCTCGGCGAGCGCGTGAAGGGTTTGTCGGTTGATGGAGATGGGCGTAGACATAGGAGTATCCCTTGCGGCTTTTCAGCGGCAAGAGGATTACCCGACGAGCCATCTCAGGCTGCCCTGTCAGCTATGCACATTGCTGTGCGCATCCACTTGGCGGGAGATCGTCCTCCCTACCCCTTGTTTTTGTATTTGGGGCATTCGTTTCCCACAGTGTACACACATCCAGCCGAGCAGACTCACATATTTGCACCTATTTGAACTCGCCATTGCTCATAGTGGGAAATGAAGGCGGATGGACGCTTTGGCTCCGAAAGAACTGTTCCGGAACTGGTTCCGGAACGAGGAATCTATTGATTTATGAGGCTTCTTGAGCGCTGATTCCGGAAGTTCCGGAAGTAGCAGAAGATCTGGAACTTTATAGCCGTGCTACTCTCCCATAATACTTTTAGATATCTATCGGAACCTCCGGAACCACACCAAACATTTGCTTGTTACTACTGATAAAGCAGTGTTTATTTTGGTTCCGGAGACGGTTCCGGAAGGCCCCACGAGCCTAAGTTCCGGAACCGTCCGGTACTTCGCCCTCACCACAAAATCCTGAGCGGCCAGCCATCGCGGTTTTCTGAACGCCAGTTTGGACTGCGCCGAAGTAATGTACTCGGACTCCTCGCCTGACACACTCCACGAGTCGGTCGAGCCGTAGAAAAACGAGCGAATCAGGGCGCCTCAGATCGCAAGCTTAGATATTTCCATTCACACGTCAGCGACACCCTCCGAAACTTGGAAGTTTGCAACGATAACCAGTGAAGTTCCGGCAATTCCTCACACGGTGTTATTGCTTGTAGATCATCCCTGAAAGCAATATGCGAAGCTTGAGGTAGTGATCGTACAATTCCGCACTGTTCACCCAATCCACGACGAATCGAGCGTTTAAGCATGGGGAGCGTCTACGCGTATGAGACCAATGCCGGCAAAAGATACGAAGCCCGATACCGGAAGCCTGACAACAGGCCAGCACGCAAGGGCGGCTTTAAACTCAAGCGCGAGGCGGAGGCCTACCTGGCCACCGTAGAAGTGTCCAAGCTCAGTGGGAGCTACATCGCCCCCAGCGCCAGCCAGACAACCGTGGACGCCCTAGGCACAGCATGGATGGAAGCCCATACAGCCAGAGTTCAGGCGAAGACGCTGAAAGCCTCGACTCTCCACTCCGACGAGAGCGCATGGCGGATCCACGTCCAGCCCAAATGGGGCTCACGCCAAGTCGGCTCAATCCTCCAGAGCGAAGTAAAAGCCTGGGTCAATGCACTCAGCGCCAAGCGCAGTCCAACGACCGTAGCCCGAGCTTATGGTGTGCTTGCTTCGATCCTGGACGATGCAGTGCAGGACAACCGGCTGAACAAGAATCCAGCCCGTGGAGAGAAGGTGAAGCTGCCCCGAAAAACCAGCGCACGGCGTGCCTACCTCACACATAAGCAGGTGAAACTGCTCGCCGCCGAATCCAAATACCCCAACTTCGTAGAGTTCCTCACCTACACCGGGCTCCGCTGGGGCGAAGCAACCGGCATACGGATTGTGCACGTGGATCGCACACGCCGTCGCGTCGAAATCGCCGAGAACGCCGAGAACGCCGTGAGCGTCAACGGTCATATCATCGTCGGCACACCAAAGACACATGAACGTCGTACCGTGGTGTACCCGGAATTCCTTGACGAGGCCGTCGAGGCCGCCTGCAAGGGCAAGAAGCGGGACGCGCTCCTGTGGGGTGATGGCATAGACCACCTCCGCCCGGGCAATGCCGTCAGCGGCTGGTTTACTTACGCCGTGAAACGGGCTCAGGCGAAAGACCCTGAGTTCCCCCGTGTCACCCCCCACGACCTGCGGCACACAGCTGCGTCCCTGGCAATCAGTGCCGGATCGAATATCAAAGCGTTACAGCATATGCTCGGCCACGCCTCCGCAGCGATGACGCTGGACCGGTATGCCGACCTCTTCGAGGACGACCTCGATGCAGTCGCTGCAGCCCTCCACCAAGCCCGGGCCAAACAGACCCAGCAGTAACGCAGCAGTAACGGAATATCTGCGAGAGGGTGTTTGGACGCGTGAGTAAATGTGGTCAAAACCCGCGGATTTGCAGGGGATTTTGGGGTTCACCGCTTAGTGGCGCGGGTGTCCATATGGGTTCAAATCCCACCGTCACCGCCAATGAAAACCCCCGGGAATCCGGGGGTTTTCTGCATATTCAAAGGCTTTGTGGTGCATTTTTGGTGCATATTCCGGAGAGAGGGCTCTCCAGTGGGTGCCAGTACAGGCGCCGTGGTGCGTCGACAATGTCCATGACGGTGTCGTTCGCCTTTATCTCAGTGATGGAAGCTCCATCTGGGACAGTCGCCTTACGGCCTCGAGAGTCGGCCGGCCCCGCGCCTCTTCCAGGGCGACCCGCAACTGCGCCGCCAGGATGTTACGGCGCAAGTGGAGGGCCATTTCTCTCCGAGAAGCCGGATCCGTCCGGGGCTTCCCATCCGGCGTTCTCAAAGTGTCGAAGGGTGATGGCATCGGCGGCATCGCTAACTGGGACAGTCGCACCACCGCTTCTGGCGTCTGGCGTCCCCGGACCTCGTCCAGGGTGACCCGAAGTTGGGCTACCTGGATTCCCCTCCGTATGCGCAGTTTGGTTTCTTCCCTGGTATTCCGGTTCTCGTCAGCACTGGCGATTTTCTCCCGCTCTTTCTCCACGCCCATCACCACCGCCGCCGGGATCCGGCAGGTCATGAGTGTGTACGGCCAGCAGGCCTCTGCCCGGTTGGCCAAACACGGGCTGCAGGCCAAAGTCCTGACCGCGTTCGCCGGCACCTCACACTTCAACTTGCGGGACACCTCCTACCCCTCCGTCTGCATCCCACTGCCGATGCCCACCGCGGATCCGGTGATCCTGACCAAGGCTTCCCACGCGCTCCTCCCCTACATCCATGAGGGCATCCGGTACGCGAGGGCAGGGATCATGGTCACCGACCTGCGGCCCACCGGCAACCAGGCGCCCCTGTCCCTGTTCGAGAACCCGCACGAGGAACGCCACGTCGGAACACTCCTCGAAGACGTCACCCGCCGCTACGGCCGCGGCTCCATTGGCCTGGGCCACGCCGGCATCCGCGGCGGACCGGACTGGACCATGAAACGGGACATGCTCTCCCCCCGCTACACCACCCACTGGGACGAACTCCCCCTCGTCAAAGCCGCCTAACCCCACCCGCACCACAGCACTGACACGTCAGCACCACGAAAGAACGAACTCATGACCATCACCCACGAACCCCCACACAGGCCAACCATGTCCAGGTCCGGCTCGCCCCGGCAGGGAACCCCTTGGCCATCCGTCACGACGGCCAGATCTGGCTGGTCGACCCCAACACTGATTCCCAGCACTGGTACGGACGGGACTCCTGGTGGGACACCCGACGTAATGCTGCCGTGGGCAGCGGAGACCTGGTCAGCGTCGAATACTGGCGCGTCCAGGCCCAGATCCCCGGCTCCAACAGCCCGCTGCGGACCTTCACACTGCGCCGTCAGCCCCTCACCACGCAGTGGCGCCTGGACTCCATCGACGACGGCAGCTGATGCCCTCCCCCATCATCGGCAGACCCGTGTCCGACCACGTCTGGGAGTCCATCAGGTCCGAGTACACCCCGCCCTCCCTGGAGCAGGTCCGGCGCCAGCTCGCAGAACTCATGGAAGACACTGACCCGGTGATGCGGCAGCTCGTCCGGGTCTTCATCGGGGAGGGCACGTATTGCCTGGTTTCCGCTTCCGTCCTGATGGCAACGGACAGAAGCAGGGAGTGCCCGCACTGCTGCGAGAACTCCTTGCTTCGATGTTGGCTTCAGCGACGGTGGTTCAGCGGCTCAACCGAGAGAACTCCCGGTTGACAGTGTCAGCTGGTTCTTACGCTTCGGTTTTGCTTTGCGCCCGCAGTTTCGGTCCGATGTACTGACCCAAAACGAGCCAGATGATCGTGACCACGACAACGACAGTGCCAATGGCTGGCTCGGCTCCATCATTCATAATGAAGATGCCAATTGCCAAGCAGGCAAGGCACAGTGCCGCAGTGACGGGCCACAAAGGCCACCGCCACGCATACATTTTCGGTGTGAAACTATTCATCTCGGTCCCTACGGTTGATCACGCGATGATGCTCAACGGCAGTAGCCGTTAAAGGCGCTGGTAGGTCGTGGTTACCCCCTCCTCTAATGGACGGAAGAGCGGTTCAAAGTTCGATTTTTGGGCGTCAAACGTCAAGTGGAGAAAGTGAGAGCGTTCAGCAATCGCCTGAGAAGCCATCCGTGCGATTCTGAGCGCCATTGGAGGGTACGCGATATCGCGCGCTCTACGAAAGTAGCTCAGGAGCCTCAGATTGACACTGAGGACCCCAGCCCAATGAGAACTGCCCGACCGACGGTCCGCGCTCAATGCCGGGGTTCGGTTGTGGTTGCATCCTGGAGCTATTGCGGGGGGTCTTCTCGAACGACGATTCCTTCGTCTCCGGGGAGTACTTTGCCTTGATTACGATCTGCTTCGTCCTCGTCGTTCAATGCAACCGCGTCGCCCGATGAGCAGGGGGCAGTAGCGCCAATACTGTACGACTTGTCAGATGCATCAGAATCGAATTCAGCCCGGAGGACGGGACCACCCTCCGCAAAGACGGTCGGGTGTGTTGTCGGATTTACGGTGCGTACGGTCATGCCGAGGGATTTCCAATACTCGGCGACGCGTTTGGCGTCCTCAATATGGTCAGTTCCTTGGGGCGCCCAGTGGTCGTAGCCGTAGCTGGCACCCTCCTCACCATTTCCGAGGGAGCACTCCTGCGCTCCTGCGACGCCGTTGCGGGGCCACCACCCGGTAACGTCAAGCTGTTTGGTGGTGTTGATGACGAAGTCGACTACCCGGTCCCGCCCCTCCCTAGCAGTTATAGTCGTCTCCGGCGTAGTCTTCTCTGACATTGTCGAGTTTGGCTCCTTCTCAGCACATGCGGTTGCTGTCATTCCCATCATGAGCACGACCATCGCGGCTGTGAAAGTACGGAGGGTGCCCGTGATTGAGGCAGTATGCAGGTGGTTGGGCCCCCGTTAGCAGTCCAGCGCTTATGCGATAGCTAATTGGTTTTCTTGCGTCCAGGTTTCCCAGTAGCGTTTCGGCGTCATGCCG